>CAYTPO010000282.1:0-2290 GCA_964439815.1 uncultured Thiotrichales bacterium | reverse complement strand
CGGCCAGTGACAGCGTCATTTCGCCGCCCTGGATGCCGGTATCCTGGGCCTCGCATTGCATGATCACATAGCGCGCCGCATTCCAGATCTTGTTGCAGAAGTTGCGGTAGCCTTCGATGCGGTGCAGATCGAAACGAATATCGCGTCCGTTGGAGGCCAGTGCCGCAAAGGTGAAGCGCATGGCATCGGTGCCAAAGGCGGGGATGCCATCGGGAAACTGCTTGCGGGTGGCCTTTTCGATCTGTGTGGCCTTTTCTGGCTGCATCATGTTGCTGGTGCGCTTTTTCACCAGGGATTCGAGATCGATGCCATCGATCAGGTCGATCGGATCGAGCACGTTGCCCTTGGACTTGGACATTTTCTGCCCTTCGGCATCGCGGATCAGACCGTGGACGTAAATCTCGTGGAATGGTACATCGTCCATGAATTTCAGCCCCATCATGATCATCCGCGCAACCCAGAAGAAAATGATGTCAAACCCGGTGACCAGTACGCTGGTGGGGTAGAAGGTTTTCAGTTCATCGGTTTCCTGCGGCCAGCCGAGGGTGGAAAAGGGCCAGAGTGCCGAGGAGAACCAGGTGTCGAGTACGTCCTCGTCCTGGGTGAGTTTCAACTCCTGGTCGAGACCGTGTTTTTCCCGCGCCTCCTCTTCGGTATGGGCCACATAGAAGTTGCCGGCTTCATCGAACCAGGCGGGGATGCGGTGTCCCCACCATAGCTGGCGGGAAATGCACCAGTCCTGAATATTGCGCATCCATTCGTAGTAGGTCTTGTCCCAGTTTTCCGGGATGAACTTGATGCGTCCGCTCTCCACCGCTTCGATGGCAGGTTGGGCCAACGGCTCGACCTTGACATACCACTGGTTGGTCAGGAACGGTTCGATAACGGTACCGGAGCGGTCACCACGTGGCACCATCAATTTGTGGTCATCGATCTTTTCCAGCAGTCCGAGTGCCCTGAGGTCTTCAACAATGACCTTGCGTGCCTCGAAACGATCCATGCCGCGATATTTTGCAGGTGCTTCGTCGTTGATATTGGCATCGATGGTGAGAATATTGATGACTGGCAGGTCATGGCGCTGCCCCATCTCGTAATCATTGAAATCATGGGCCGGAGTGATTTTCACGCAACCGGTACCGAATTCGGGGTCGACATAGTCGTCGGCGATGATCGGAATGCGGCGCTCCGTCAATGGCAGACTGATTTCCTTGCCGATCAGGTGCTGATAGCGTTCGTCATCGGGATGCACCGCAACCGCAGTATCACCGAGCATGGTTTCCGGGCGGGTGGTGGCGACGACCAGATGCCCCGAGCCATCGGCCAGCGGGTAGCGCATATGCCAGAGAAAGCCGTTTTCCTCCTCAGCGATGACTTCCAGATCGGAGATGGCGGTGTGCAGCACCGGATCCCAGTTCACCAGCCGCTTGCCTCGATAGATCAGTCCTTCTTCATAGAGTGAGACAAAGACTTTTGTAACTGCATCAGAAAGCCCCTCGTCCATGGTAAAGCGTTCCCGGCTCCAATCCACCGAAGCGCCCATGCGACGTAGCTGCTGGGTAATGGCGCCGCCGGATTCTTCCTTCCACTCCCAGATACGCTCGACAAAAGCTTCGCGGCCGAGGTCGTGGCGGGTCTTTTCTTCGGCAATGAGCTGACGCTCGACCACCATCTGAGTGGCAATGCCTGCGTGATCGGTGCCGGGTTGCCACAGCGTATTGTCACCCTTCATGCGATGGTAGCGAATCAGAGCATCCATCAGCGTGTCCTGGAAGGCGTGACCCATGTGCAGCGTGCCCGTCACATTAGGGGGGGGGATCATGATGCAATAGGGCTTGCCCTTGCCGGAAGGGGCGAAGTAACCGTTGTCTTCCCAGGTCTTGTACCAGCGTTGCTCTAATTCGTGGGGGCTGTAGGTTTTTTCCATCGGACTATGGTGGACTCTGCAAAATCGGCCAGTATAACCTTGGGTGTGGCGGTTGCAAGCACCGCCATGGATTGGATCTGAATCCGGGGCTTGAAGACGGTAACTGGCACAAGCGCCTGATTTCGTAGCGGATCAGAAAATACCCGCTTGACCTGTGGGTAAAGCCACTAGGAAACCACTAGGAGCCTGTCCGAGAATAGGAAGCCTACTGCGGAAAAGCCATTTTGGCCCTTTTTCCCCCTGATTTTCGTCAAATATAACCAATATTCTCCTCAAATCAGTGAAAAAAATGGCTTTCCCTCGCTACGACTCCTATTCTCGGACAGGCTCCTGGGAGCACCATACCTCCCCGTTTGAACCATGGGT
>CAYTPO010000281.1:0-5908 GCA_964439815.1 uncultured Thiotrichales bacterium | reverse complement strand
CCACCATGAACCAGATGGGATGATCTCCGCTTAAAAGACAAATGCAAATCAATAAATGAAAATCCTCCAGCTCCGTTTTCAGAACCTCAATTCCCTCGTTGGCGAATGGTCGATCGACTTCAGCGATCCTGCCTTTGTCAATGATGGCATCTTTGCAATTACCGGCCCGACCGGAGCAGGGAAGACGACGGTCCTCGATGCCATCTGTCTGGCGTTGTACGGCCGCACACCCCGTCTGCCGCGGATCAACAAGAGTGGCAACGAGCTGATGTCGCGGCAGACGGGGGAGTGTTTTTCCGAGGTGACGTTCGAGACCGCACATGGGCGGTTTCGCTGTCACTGGAGTCAGCATCGGGCGCGGAGGAATCCGGAGGGGGATTTGCAGCTGCCCAAGCATGAGGTGGCCGATGCCGATAGTGGCAAGCTGCTGGAAAGCAAGTTGCGCAATGTGGCCGCCCGGATTGTCAAAGCCACTGGTATGGATTTCGACCGATTTACCCGTTCGATGCTGCTGGCCCAGGGGGGATTTGCCGCTTTTCTGCAGGCCGCCCCAGATGAGCGTGCGCCGATTCTGGAGCAGATCACCGGTACGGAAATCTACAGCCAGATTTCCATTCGTGTACATGAACG
This sequence comes from uncultured Thiotrichales bacterium, assembly GCA_964439815.1. GTDB lineage: Bacteria > Pseudomonadota > Gammaproteobacteria > UWMA-0217 > UWMA-0217 > JALSHZ01. The sequence goes on along the minus strand of CAYTPO010000281.1, from coordinate 5,278 downwards.
CCGCGTTGCTGAGCAGCGTCGTCTTGATGCGTTGCAGGCTGCGCTGGTGGGGATGCAACTGCTGGACGAGGCGCAGGAAAAACATTTTGAAGAGGTATTGGCTGAAAAAAACGACGAAATATCGACGCTGGGCCAACATATCGAAGAAAAAAAGCAGGCTATCGATTGGCTGGACGGAATCGGCCATCTTGAAACTGCGCTGCAGGACAATGCGCAGCACCAGAAGGCCTGGCAGGTGCGTGCCGAAAAATTCCAGCCCGAACAGGAGCGCCTGAACTTTGCCAACCGGGCACTGGAGCTGGAAGCCGACTTTACGGCCCTCACTGCGCTGCGAGCGGCCCAGCAGAAAGAGCAGAAACAGCATGCGCTCAGCCTGCAACAGCTTCCGGCACAGCAACAGGTGGCTGCCAGGGCGGCAGCGGCGCAGCAAGCGGCCAGGAGCAGGCTGGATCAATACAAGGCCGAATTTACGAAGGTATTGCCGATCATTCAGGAGGTGCGAGACCTGGATCTGAAGATTGGCAATCAGAATGAATTGATCAATGCTGTCAGTACTGAGATTGCCCGGCGCGAAAAGGTGCTGGCGCAAGCACGTGCCCACTATCAGCGGGATCTTGATGCGCTGGCTGAACTGCAAGGTAAGCAGGATGTTCTGGTCGCACAGATCGAGCAGTCGCAGGGGGATGAAGCGCTGGTAGCCGAGCTGGAAGGTATTCGCAGCCGGATCGAGGCGCTGCGCAGCCTGAATGTTCAGCAGGCACAGAGGGAAGAGCGGCTCTCCGAGTTGATGAGCCGGCAGCAGGAGGTTGAAATGTCTGTCCGAACCGGGGAGACAATACTGGCCGAACAGCGTGCGGCGCTGAAGAAAAGCCGGGAAGCATTGCGTCAACATCAGGAACAGCTGGTCGAGGTGCTGGAGCAGCGGGATCTGGCCGTCTGGCGCCAACAACAGGCAGAGCTGGTCGAACAGGCGAATGACCTGTCCCGACTTCGGCAGGCCCGGCAGGATTTTGCCGAAGCCAAAGCGTCATTCGGCAAGCTGGCTGCGCAGAAGCAGCAGATTGTCCGCGAACAGACATCGCTCGCTACCGAGCTGGAACAGCAGAAGGCGCTGCAAACTGCGCATGAAGAGAAGGTTGCTCTGCTGGAGAAACAACTTGTTCTGTTGAACCGGATCCAGAGCTATGAGGAGGCTCGCCACACATTGCAGGATGATGAGCCATGCCCGCTCTGTGGTGCGAAGGAGCATCCCTGGGCAGCGGGCAATATCCCCGTCGACAATGAAACGGACAGGGTGCTGACCAGAGCCAGAGAGGCCATAAAAACCGCTGCCGCGGCAGTCAATGCATTGGAAATTCGCCAGGCACAATGGAGTAGGGATTTGGAAACCATGGCCGATCGCGAGCAGGAATTCTCGCGACGCATGGATACCGCACAACGGGATATTGTTCAGATATGTGCGCGTCTGCCGTTGGAGGCTGATGATCCCGGGCTGGATGAAAAATGTACCGCGCTGCAGCAGAAAATCGCCAAAATGCGTGAGCGCACCGAGCGGGTCGTGCAAGCCGCTGAAACGCTGGAAAAACAGCTTGTCGAATTACGGGAAAAGCAGGAGAACGCCCAGGAAGCCGAGTTGCAGGCTACCCATGAGCAGCAGGCGTTGCAGAACAGACTGGCGTTGAATTTTCAGGCAGTGCACCGAGAGGAAGAAGACATGGAACAGGTGCGCGCCGATTCTGCTCAGGCATTGCACCGGTTGCGGCAGGAAGTGGGGCGTTATACCAGTGAGGCAGTCAATAGTGGCAATCTGGAAACGATTCTGCAGAGGCTGAATGAACGGCGTGCATTGTGGATTTCCCGGCAGCAACAGAAAATTGATATTGGCAGTCAGATTGACAAGCTGGATGTTTCAATCCGGCATCAACGGGAGCAGTTGACGCAGTCTGCCGGGGAGCTGGAAAAGACAAGGTCTGAACTCGATGCGCAGAAAGAATCATTGTCGTCGCTGGAGCAGATGCGTCGTACCTTGTTCGATGATCGCAATCCGAAGGAGGAGGAAGCGCGTTTGAGAAAAATCATCGATAGCGCCGAGCAGACACTCGATCGCAACAGGGAAGAGTCACAGGTGGCGCATCGAGCGCTGGAGCAGTTGCAGTCGGTCGTTTCTCTGCTGGAGACTGCGATTGCCAGCCGGGCTGTCGAGCTGGAACAGGCGGAACACGGTTTTGGCGGACGACTTGCAGAGGCCGGATTTGCCGATGAGGCGATGTTTGCCGTGGCGCGGCTCGATGCGGCGGAACGCAAGGTGCTGGCCGAACAGGCGCGGAAGCTGGCCGAAGAAAAAACCATGCTTGCAACACGTCAGGATGACCTCATGGCACAGTTGAAAGCTGAGCGTGACAGGCAGCTCACGACACAGCGCAGGGAGGCATTGACGGAAGCGCTGGATAATCTGCTGGCCAGGCAGAAGAACCTGCAACAGGAAATTGGCGCCATCCGTGAAAAACTGGAAAACAACCGTCAGCTCAAGGCGCAACAACAGGACCGCCTGCAAGCTATCGAAGTGCAGCAACGTGAGTGTCAGCGTTGGGATTTGCTCCATGAATTGATCGGTTCCGCCGATGGCAAGAAATTCCGCAACTTCGCCCAAGGCCTTACCTTTGAAATGATGATCGCTCATGCCAACCGGCAGTTGCAGAAAATGAGCGAACGCTATCTGCTGGCACGTGATGAATCCCAACCGTTGGAGCTGAACGTCATCGACAATTATCAGGCTGGTGAAATTCGCTCTACCAAGAATCTCTCCGGTGGTGAAAGTTTCATTGTCAGCCTGGCGCTTGCTCTCGGCCTGTCGCGCATGGCCAGTCAGAATGTCCGTGTCGATTCACTGTTTCTCGACGAAGGCTTCGGTACCCTCGATGAGGAAGCGCTGGAAACGGCACTTGCCACCCTCTCCAGTCTGCAACAGGATGGCAAGCTCATTGGCGTCATCTCCCACGTCGGTGCGCTCAAGGAACGCATCCCCACGCAGATAGAAGTGACCTCAGGCCCCGGCGGCAGGAGCGTGATCAGTGGGCCGGGGTGTGGCTGATCATACCGTCGGATTGATCCCGGCAGCGGGGCAGGCATCCAGATTGGGGCGCTTGCCCTGCAGCAAGGAAGTATTTCCACTGCCCGGGGGAGCGGAAGAGGAGGGTGGTGTCAGGGTCATGGCGGACTGTCTGCTGGATGCCTACGAGGCGGCAGATATCGGCCAGGTCTTTTTCATTATTCGTGATGGTAAATGGGATATTCCTGCGTATTTTGGTGACGGCAGCGGGTATGGCCTGTCCATCGGGTATTTGATGATGGGACTGCCGTGGGGAACACCGTTTACACTTGATCAGGCCTTTGAATTCATCCAGGGAAAAACCGTAGCAATGGGGTTTCCGGATATGCAATTTCGACCCCGTAATGTCTTTACGCTCATGTTGCAGCACCTTGCCAATCATGATGCAGATGTGGTTCTTGGCCTGATGCCGCAGGAAAACAGGGCCAAGTGGGATATGGTGGGCTTTGACAGTGAAAAAAGGGTGGTATGTATCGACATCAAGCAACCTGATACCAAACTGGATTACTGTTGGTTTGCCGCCGTCTGGTCTCCGCGATTTACGTGTTTCATGCATGATTTTCTGGCCAGCCTGGCCGCCGGAAGTGACTTGCAGGCGCTGTCGGAAATCTATGTTGGCAATGTCGTTCAAGCCGCGATGAAAGTGGGGATGGATATTCGCTGCGAGGTTTTTCATGAGGGTGAAGTTGTCGACCTGGGTACACCGGATGATCTGGCCGGGTGGGTGCAGCGGGTGTGATATATTTTCTGTTCTTGCCCTACCCAGAGTTTTCTTAAATCCCTGGTGAATTAAAAATGCTCGTTTAACCTTATAGGTAAAGCCAAAATTTTGCAGAAAACAGACTTGATGCCGGTCAGAATAATGCTGTTGGTGTCGTTGCTGCTGGTGGTTTCACTGGGCTGTCAATGCACCTCGGAAAGCCGGGTGATTCGATTGAAGCGTTTAGCCGATATCTTGACATGACCATTCCCGAACTGATGGCACGTTATGCCGTGCCGGGTGTCGTGCTTGTGGTGGCGATCATCACCGCTGCCCTGCTGCTGATCGCCGCCAGACAAAACCGGTGGCAGACCGGCTGCATCGTGAGAAAACTGGCGGAGGCGGCCAGCCCCGTGGATTTCAGGCAGGATGATCTGGAGCAGATGGAGGGATTACCCGATCCCGTTTTGCGTTATTTTCGCCATGTTTTCCTTGCCGGGGCAGAGCCAGCAAGCATGATGACGATTCACCAGCGAGGCAAGTTGAGAATCGACCCCAGTGCCCGACGCTGGTCCCCCTTTTCAGCAACGTATTATGTCACGGAAAACCCTGCCGGATTCGTCTGGGATGCGAGAATCAGGATTGCGCCGATGATGCATTTCCAGGTCAGGGATGTTTTTGTCGATGGTGTGGGCGCGGGGGCGGTGCACTTGTTGTCAGCCATTCCACTGGGGCATGACAAGGATAAACCGGAGCTCAATTCGGGGGCGTTATATCGGTATCTGGCAGAAGCTGTCTGGCATCCAGCGGCATTGCTGCCCCAATCTGGCGTGATCTGGCGGGCGATGGATGAAGCGCATGCGATGGCAACGCTGACCGTGGCGGGCATAACCGTTTCCCTGGAATTTCGATTTAACCGGTTGGGAGAGATTATTGGTGTATATACCGAAGAGCGTTTTGGCCGGTTTGATGGGCAGTACAAGAAATACCCCTGGGAAGGGCATTTCAGCCATTATCGGAAAATCGGTGGGGTAAGGATTCCCCTGTATGGGGAGGTTGGATGGCACTTGCCGGAAGGGTGGTGGCTATTCTGGAAAGGGGAGATTGTCATCAGCCGGTGAAGCCAGGGTAACTATTCAGCCTTTCTACGCCTAATTGTTGAGCGTGAGCTGGTGTCCGGTATCCCGGCCTCGGGAGGATTCTGCTATTCTGCACCGCTGAGTATTAGGAGCGAATCGAAAACAATGAAACGAGTTGGCGCACATGTCAGTACCAGGGGTGGCGTGGAGAATGCTCCGCTGAATGCCCAGGCCATTGGTGCAAGGGCCTTTGCCCTGTTTACCAAGAATCAGCGTCAGTGGAAAGCCAAGCCGTTGACCGAGGAGAGCATTGCCGCGTTCAGGAAGAACCTGATGGCGGTGGGGATTGCGCCCCGCCATGTACTACCCCATGACAGCTATCTGATCAAT
>CAYTPO010000280.1:0-22052 GCA_964439815.1 uncultured Thiotrichales bacterium | reverse complement strand
TGGCACCGATTCATTCACCTACACCATCACTGATAGCAATGGTGGCACCAGCACAGCGACTGTCCAGGTTGTGGTTGCGGGCGTAACTGATGGACCGACAGCGATTGATGACAGTGCAGCGACCGATGAAGATCAGTCTGTCACAATCAATGTACTGAGCAACGATACTGATATTGACGGTGATTCACTGAGTGTCGAAAGCTTCGAACAACCTGCCCACGGCTCGGTTATTCAGAATCCTGATGGTTCGTTCAGTTACGCTCCTGATGATGACTATCATGGCACTGACAACTTCACGTATACGGTATCGGATGGTAATGGGGGCACAAGTACTGCAACGGTGCAGATTGTGGTCAGTTCGATCAACGATAACCCGGTTGCCAATGACGACACCGATACCATTGATGAAGATCAGTCGGTCACCATCGATGTGATGAGGAATGATACTGACGCGGATGGCGATACGTTGGTCATCGAACACTTTGAGCAGCCTGCCCATGGCTCGGTCACTCAAAATCCGGATGGTTCGTTTACCTATACCCCTGACAGCCACTTCAGTGGTACGGATTCATTCACCTATACCGTTGCGGATGGCAATGGTGGCACGGATACGGCGACTGTTGTGATCAATGTGAATGATACCATCCAGAATCATGATCCGGATGCGAACAAGGATCATGCCACCACTGAAGCAGGTGAAAGTGTTGTTATCGATGCACTGGCCAACGATACCGATCCGGATGGGGATGCGTTGACGATTGATTCGTTTGATCAGCCAAAGCATGGCTCTGTCTCATTGAATGATGATGGCACCTTTACCTACACACCGGATGACAACTTCTGCGGTAAGGATACGTTCTACTACACGGTCAGCGATGGTCATGGGGGAACCGACCGCACGAAGGTCTATGTCAATGTCGAAGAGGGCCAGCCAGACAATCGTGATCCGGATGCCAACCGGGATCGTGCGACCACGGAAGAAGGTGAGAGTATCGTGATTGATGCACTGGCCAACGATACCGATCCGGATGGTGATGCGCTGACGATCGATTCGTTTGATCAACCGAAGCATGGTTCCGTGTCATTGAATGATGATGGCACCTTCACCTATACACCAGATGACGGATTCCACGGCAAGGATACGTTCTACTACACGGTCAGTGACGGTAATGGTGGAACGGACAGGACCAAGGTTTATGTCAAGGTAGAGGAGGCAGAAGAGCCACCAGAAAACCACAAGCCGGATGCCAACAAGGATCGGGCAACGACCGAGGCTGGTGAGAGTGTAGTGATCGATGCGCTGGCCAATGATACCGACCCGGATGGTGATGTATTGGCAATCGATGCGTTTGAGCAACCCAGCCATGGTTCGGTGTCATTGAATGACGATGGCACTTTTACCTACACGCCGGATGATAACTACTACGGTAAGGATCATTTCTACTACACGGTCAGTGATGGACATGGTGGTACCGATCGCACGAAAGTCTACGTTACTGTAGAAGAGGGTCAGCCGGAAAATCGTGTACCCGATGCGAACAACGATGCAGCCTCCACGCTGGAGAACCAGGTTGTCACCATCAATGTTCTTGCCAACGATACCGATCCTGATGGAGATTCATTGAGTATCAACGGATTCGAGCAACCGGCTCACGGTAGCGTGGTACAAAATGCCGATGGCACCTTCAGTTACACACCAGATGCAGGTTACATCGGTGTTGATTCCTTCACCTACACCATTTCCGATGGACAGGGCGGTTTTGATTCCGCGGTAGTCATGCTGACCGTCAATGAAACCGGAGGTGATCCTGTGTGTGCGAAACTGGTTGGTGAGACGGGTATCAATGAAGGTGAAATTGCCTCCTACAGAGTAACCCTGGATCAGGCTGTCGATCATGATACCTGGTATCAGATCAGAGTGACGGATGGCTCTGCCAATCGTGTTGATCAGTGGGCGGGTGACCAGGACATCATGGCAGGTGGTTACTACGATATTCGCCGCGGTATCGGAGGAGAAGTTGTCGATGTCATCTACGGCAAGGTACCCAACGGCCAATATGTCTCGGATGGAAATCGCGATATGGTCGGCCCGGTAGACCAAAGTGCCGATTTCAGTCTTGGGCAGGATGGCGTAATCGTAGACGGTGACACCGTCTGGGTCAGGGTACCAGCGGGGCAGTTGGAGTCCAGTGAGCTGGATATCCTGACCTGGCGCGAAATGGTAACGGTGGATCGGGATGCCAACAATGCCGGCGACTACTATGAAGGAACGGAAAACCTGGAAGTTGCTATCGTCGATACCGAGGGAGCTGATGACGTTACTGTCTGTAATGATAGTCTGGATGTGGACATTTACGACACCACCTCCTATGCCTATGTCAGCCCGATAGCCATCGACCTCAATGGCGATGGCATCCAGACTACGGCGCTGGGAGCGACGCAGGGTGAGTTCGATCTGCTCAACAATGGGGAAACGGTGGAATCCGGCTGGTTGTCTGCGGAGGATGCCTTCCTTGCAGTGGATGCCAACGGTAATGGTGAGATTGATGATCGTTCCGAGCTGTTTGGTGGTCAGGCAGGTGAAGGCTTTGCCAAACTGGCACAGTATGACAGTAACCATGATGGCGTGGTCAATGCCCAGGATGAGCGTTTTGATGAGCTGAAGATCTGGCAGGATACCAACCAGAATCACCAGACGGATGCCGGTGAGCTGCATAGCCTGGCAGAAGGCGGGATTGCCAGCCTCAGCACCAGCTACACGACAAATGGGGAGATCGATACCGCCGGCAATATGCATCTGGAGCAGGGTACGGCCACACTGGCTGATGGCTCAGAAGTGAATATGACGGATGTCTATTTCAATGTTGCGCCAGATGCGGCGGGCGAGTTGCCTTCGGTCGATGATCTGCTGGCAGAGGCCAGTGACTCACTGGATGATTTGCTGGGTACGCCTGAAGTACCACAAGCCAATACGATGACGGCTCCTTCGGCAGGTGCAGTGGATACTCAAAGTTCGGCTGATGCACTCAAGCAGCTGGCCGATGTGTATGACCAGCAGCCGCAGGATGTGGATCATCATGGCTAGGAGACTGTCGGATTTAACCGTTTGAAGCGAAAATCCCTTGGGGCGAATTAAATCAGTTTATCGTGTGAGGAGAATAGCCGCGCTATTAGACGAGCAGGATAAGATGAGTTAATCGTCATCCAGGGATTTGCACCCCAAGGGCACTTCCTGCGGGCGCATCCAAATGGCGTTAAGTCCAACAGCCTCCTGGGTAGAGCCGATACCGGGGCAAGGGATGCCCAGGTAGTAACCTTTCAACATTGTCAAAGGCCCAAACACCGTTTGGGCCTTTTTTGTGTAACTACTCGCTGAATAGTTACTTTTCTGTTTTTATTACGCCCTGGCAGTGAACCAGGTTGTACTTCGATGGAAAGGAAAAGATGTAAAATTTCCAGCTTGAGGAACCAACCGCCAGAAGTGTCGAGCCAGCTCTGAGAGTAATCTGTTTCAGGCTGGTTGTGAAGGCACAATCAAGGCCCAGGGAGTGAGCCGTTGTCTGTAAAAAAGCCCGTTAACCCGCAATTTGCCGGGTCCGCACTATTTCTTGCCATGAGCCTGACTGCTGGTGTTTCCGTAGCAGCGCCTTTGCCAGATGTCGTAAAGCAGGTGCTTGAGGCGCATCCGGATATCCAGTCGGCAAGTGCGTTACTCGATGCGTCTGCTGAAAGAATCAGGCAGTCCCGATCGGAATTCTTGCCATCGGTTGGACTGGCTTACGAGAAATCCTCTGTTTCCGAAGAAGCCTCCGCAGTTTCAACCGACCGGGAAACCGGTCGGCTGGATGCCACGTTGAAATGGAATCTTTTCAACGGCCTGGCAGACAGGCATGGTGTTGAGGCAGCCGAAGCCAGTAACAGGGCATCGGCTGCGGATCTGGAGGCCACTCGTGAAGAGCTGGCTCTGAGAGTGGCGGAATCCTATCTTGAAGTGCTCAAGAATCAGCAAACTCTCCAGATCTCCGCAGCACATATCCAGCAGTTGCAGAAACTGGTGGAAACGGTAACCACTCGGGCCGAACTCGGCAGAATATCCAGGGTCAATATCCATCAGGCAACCACTCGTCTGGTTCAGGCGCAGAATCGGCATTTTCAGCTACGTGCCGCATTGTCCGGAGGCAAGCTGGGTTTTCGTCAACTCACCGGTCAGGATGCCACTGACCTGAAACTGCCAGTGTTGGAAACGGATTTTTCCACTCAGCAGATCGAATCGCTTTATCAGCAGGCCATGGCGAATAATCCCCGACTGCAAGCAGAAAAACAGAGAGCAAAATCGAGGAAGGCTGATGTGGGGGTTGCCGGTGCCGGTTTAATGCCAACCGTGGATCTGGAACTGCGCAAACGCCTCTTCTCCGATGTATCACCTGATAGCAGTGTCGATATGGATACCTCCACCCGGTTCATGATCAATTATGAAATACCGCTGGGTGGCGCCACCTTCAGCCGCAAGCGTGAAGCCATCAAACGACAGTATGCCGCAACCGCGCGAATAGAGTCTGTTGAGCGGGATATCAAATCATCCATTGGTGCGCTGTATCGGCAGCTGCTGGAAGAGCGCAATATCGCGCCCTATCTGGAAAGGAATGTCACCGCTGCCCAGGAAGTCGTCAAAGCCTACCACCTGCAGTTCAATGCAGGTAAACGTACCTTGCTGGATCTTCTCACAGCCTATTCCGACTTGTACCTGGCTGAAGTTTCAGTATTGGAAAACAAATACAGCCAGCTGCTCAGCCAGACACGACTGCAGAATCAACTGGGAACACTGGGAAAGAATCTTCTGGCAGGAAAATAGAATAGTTGTAACTACTCGCTGAGTCGTTACGTGAAAACAATGACAAACCCTTGATAGTCCCGTTTCACCTGAATGGTGAGAAGCTTCAGCCTGTCACGGTGCTAGGAGCCTGTCGGACTTAACGCTGTTTGGCTGCGCCCGCAGGAAGTGCCCTTGGGGTGCAAATCTCTGGATGGCGATTAAGTCAGCTTATCCTGTTCGTCAAATAGCTTGGCTATTCTCCTCACACGACAAACTGACTTAATTCACCCCAGTGATTTTCGCTTCAAATGGTTAAGTCCGACAGACTCCTGGCATGTTCTGGCACGCCCGCGCTTGCGCTTCACTCAAGTTGTAGTGATTGCTCCTGCTACAATAGAGTGGCACCCAGGTGCACCAGCCCAGTGCCAGGATTCGTGATCCAGCATGAATAAGATGGGGTAACCGTTCAGCGAACCGGTACGAAGTCGTTCCGTTTTGGATCGCCGAGTTGCACTCGGCGATCCGGGGGGGGATTCAAAAGTAGTTGTTTACCCTTGCAGACCCGTAATCCTCGCCTTGAATTGGTGTTCCTCAGGGATGAACTGAATAGTTACGGCTTGAAAAAGGTGCGGTCTTTCTGCATCAACGCTCATGCAGGGCTGTCTGGAAATTCTTGACGATGGGCTTCAGCAGATATTCCATTACTGTTCTCTTGCCGGTTTTTATACTGGCATCGACAGCCATGCCCGGATTGATGTTCATGTGTTGTTCGGGTTTTCCTATATAGTTTTTCTCGGTTTTCAATTGAACGTCGAAATAGGGTTTCTGCTTTTCATCGAAAATGGTATCGGCACCGACCCTGACAACTTCGCCATCGAGTGCGCCAAAAACCGAGGAGTCGTAGGCTGAAATACGAATCAATGCAGGCTGCCCCGGCTTGATAAAGGCGATGTCGGCTGGCTTGACGCGTGTGCTGATCAGCAGGCTTCCGTCGACCGGGACAATTTCCATGATGCTTTCCCCGGCCTTGACCACACCGCCGATGGTGGTGACCAGCAGCCGATTAACAATACCTTCCTTGGGGGCATAAAGGTCGCGGCGCAATACCTTGTCCTTGCTGCTGGGAAGTGACTCGCGCAGCGCCGCAAGTTTTGCTTCCAGTTCGGTATATTCCTGTCCGACTTCGGCGAGAAATTCGGATTCCTCCCGTTGCCTGGTGGCACGCGCTTCCTCGATACCAGCCTTGAGTCGGGACAGTGTAATACGGGTGGTATTGATTTCCCCCTGCATCCGGCTGTCGTCTGCCTGGGCATTGAGGTATTCAGCGCGGGATCCCGCGTCTTGTTGATACAGCGATGTTTCGATTTCCAGTTGAGCCAGGGATATCTGTTTACGTTCGTTCAGGGAATCGAGCATGGCCCTGGCTTCGGCCAACTCCTGCTCACGCTGATTGATAATCCCGGTTGCGGCGTTATGGCGTGCGGTGCGTGCGGCCTTGCGGGATAGCCAGAGTGACTTTTCCCTTTTTACCAGCTCCGGTGCCTCACGCGTGACTTCTGCAGGAAATACGGGTTCCCGGTCGTGCATTTCGGCATCGAGGCGGGCAAGCCTGGCCAGCATACTCCAGTAGTTTTGCAGGCGCTCCTTCAGCTCTGCGTCGTATTCCACTGCGTCGAGGCGTGCCAGCAGTGCTCCCTTGTGGACATGCTGACCCTCAGTGACCGGCAATTCCTTGATAATCCCACCTTCAAGACTCTGAATTTGCTGTACTCGGCTGGATGGGACGACTGATCCGGTTGCATGCACGGAAATATCCAGTGTGGCAAAGTTCATCCAGATGATGGTGATGACCAGAAAGGAGATGATCAGCCCGACCAGAATCAGTGCTGCTCTGCGGGGACCGCGATCGAGATCGGCGTAGCGGCTGACGGAGGAGGTTTGAAGATTCATGTGGTGACAGCTCCTTGATTTTCCGTGGATGGCAGTGTTGTTTTTCGCGCCTCGCGAGCCTGCTTCAGTTTCTGAATCTTGCGCTGGGCTGCGGCCAGCTTTTCTTCCTGTGTCCTCGGGCGGGTTTGTCTCTTGCCTTTCTTGTGGTGGCGGGCCGCGCGGATTTTCTCTTGTATGAATTTGTCCTTGCGCGCAACGGAAGCTTTCAGGGATTCCTGCGTTTGGGTTGCCGATGTGCGGGTTGTTGCATTGGTGGTAACGGGCGGCGTTGAAGGCGTGTTGGAAACCGGTTCTTGCGCAGCTGCCGTTTTGGTGTTGTCTTCGGTTGCGGATTTTTTATCAATGGCCCTGGAAGCCGTCGTTGCAACACTTCCCTTGTCCGCCACCGCCTTGGGTGCGCTGGTGTTTCGCGTATTGGCTTTGCTTGCCTGCGCTGCACTCAGTCGTTCGAGGACCAGATCACGAGGTCCATCCGCAGTAATACGCCCCTGATCGAATACCACGAGGCGATCAACCATTGGCAGCATGGCCATACGGTGGGTGACCAGTATCAGCGTGGTATCGGTCATGTATTTGCGCAGATTCTGGATCAATTGATTCTCCGTCCCCGGATCGATCATGCTGCTGGGCTCATCCATCAGCAGCAGCTTGGGTTTTCTTACCAGGGCGCGGGCGATACCGATGGCTTGGCGCTGGCCACCGGAAAGCCTTTCGCCTCGTTCACCGACCTGAGTGCTCAGCCCTTCGGGAAGCTGTGCCAGTGTGGGTTCCAGGCAGGCGATATGGATGGCTTCGAGAATATCGGCATCACTGATATCCGTAGCACCCAGTACAATGTTCTCGCGGATATCGCCATGGAACAGCACGACATCCTGGGGGATGTAGCCGATCTCCCGGCGCAGGTTGTGCGGGTCGATCTGTGACACCGAAAGGTTATCGATCAGCACCGTGCCCTTGTCGGGTTCATAGAGGTTGAGCAGTAGCTTGAGCACGGTGCTCTTGCCGGAGCCGATGCGACCGATAAAGGCCACCTTTTCCCCGGGTTCGATCTTCAGGTTCATGCCATTGAGCAACGGGCTGTTTTCCGGGTAGCTAAAGGTTACATCACGTAACTCGACCTTGCCGTTGATCATGGGCAGATACAGCTTGCCGTCCTGGTCGTCGGTGGGAGCTTCCATGATCTGATTGAGTGCATTGAGTGCAATTTTGGTTTGTTGCCAGCGCACAATGATCCCGGCGAGCTGGGCGACGGGTGCAACGGCGCGGGAGGAGAGCATGGAGGCTGCAATGAGCTGGCCGAGGGTGAGTTCATTGGCGGCGATCAGCAGAGCGCCAAAGGTAACCATCAGAATAGTTGTCAATGAGGTCAGCGAGGCAGAAATATAATTACCCAGCGATGCAATTTCGCGCAGCTTGACCGAATCACCGGAAAGCTTGACGGTCAGCATTTCCCACTTGCGCCGCGCCCATGAATCCGCACCGACGCATTTAACGGTATCCAGCCCGTTCATCACTTCAAACAGATGGGCGGTACGCTGTGAACCAGCCTGGGAGTTCTCTTCGAGAATCCGGTTCATTGGGCGGCGCAACAACAGGGAGACGACCAGTGCGGTTGGAATCAGCAGGGCAGGGATCAGTGCCAGTGGTCCGGCAACCAGGGCAATAATGCCGATGAAAAAGAGCACAAAGGGCAAATCGCCAATGACGGTGAGGGTGGTGGAGGTGAAGAAATCCCTGACCGATTCAAAATCCCTGACAATATTGGCCAGTACCCCGCCCGATGCAGGGCGGTTGGCGGCACGCAGGCGCAGGCTCTGGGAAAAGATGCGTGAGGAGAGGGCAATATCCACCCGTCGTGAGGCAGAATCAACCAGGTGGCTGCGCGTTACCTTGGTGGCAAAATCAAACAGCACCACGACAATGGCGGCACTCGCCAATACCCAAAGGCTGGACAGTGAATTGTTCGGCACCACGCGATCGTAAACCGCCATGGTAAAGAACGGGATGACTGCACCAAACAGATTGATGGCTACCGTGCCCAGCAGTGCCCAGGCATAGATACTGCGATTGGCCTTTAGCGTGTCCCAGAACCAGCGGCTGGGATTGGGCAGGTGGTAGAGCAGGCTGCGCTTGTCGAAATAGAGAATTGGTCGAACGAAATACCAGTGCGTAAGGCTTTCGAGCTTCAGTTCATTGATCGAAATCCAGGAAGTGCCGGGGATACCTGGATAGCTGCACTCGAACTGGCCATCACGGTGATCCAGCAGCGTGACGGCATGACCATCTTCGGCAATACCCAATACCGGCAGCATGGAAGGTTTGAGAGACTGCACCGGTTTTTCGCAGAGTGCGATCTCCAGCCCGGCGCGGGTAGCGCACTCTTCCAGTTCTACGGGAGTAACCCGCCCCTCGGGCAAAGGTACATCGGCAATGATTTGTGATGCTTCGACACCCTTGCCAAAGTAGTGGGACAAAAACTCCAGTTGCGACAGCGTTCGATCCCCGGTCGCGGTATTATGGTTGAGTGAACTGTTTTTATTGGTCATCCCTGTCCCTGATTTTTTCTCAAACTCATGATTTGCATACTTCCTGTATGCAGGCGTACTTGCCCCCAAGTGTGGTTCATTTTCCCCGGAGGAACAGTTGAACAGCGTCCAGAATTTCTGTAGACCTGATCGCCGGTTACTCAGGTGGTCTGTTCTATGGGATAATCGGCCGAATTCAGATCAATATGAGAGGTAGGTAGTGGACGAACAGCGTAAAAAAGCCCTTGCAGCGGCTCTGAGCCAGATCGAGCGTCAGTTTGGCAAAGGTGCCGTCATGCGCCTGGGTGACGGGGCGATCAATGACATAGAATCCATTTCGACTGGCTCACTGGGGCTGGATATCGCGCTGGGGATTGGCGGATTGCCAAAGGGGCGGGTAGTCGAGATTTATGGTCCTGAATCCTCGGGCAAGACAACACTCACCCTGCATGTAGTGGCTGAATGCCAGAAGGCAGGCGGCACGGCCGCCTTCGTCGATGCCGAGCATGCACTGGATCCGCTCTATGCCGAAAAGCTGGGTGTCGATGTCAATGAGCTGTTGGTATCACAGCCGGATACCGGAGAACAGGCACTGGAGATCACCGACATGCTGGTCCGTTCCGGCTCGGTCGATGTCGTGGTTGTCGATTCCGTGGCAGCGCTGACACCCAAGGCGGAAATCGAAGGCGATATGGGTGACTCGCATGTGGGACTGCAGGCGCGCCTGATGTCCCAGGCACTGCGCAAGCTGACCGGCAATATCAAGCGCTCCAATACGCTGGTGATCTTCATCAACCAGATCCGCATGAGGATCGGTGTCATGTTTGGCTCACCCGAAACCACTACCGGTGGTAACGCGCTCAAGTTCTACTCCTCGGTGCGCCTGGACATCCGCCGCATAGGCGCCATCAAGAAGGGTGACGAGGTCATCGGCAACGAAACCCGTGTCAAGGTGGTCAAGAACAAGGTGGCGCCGCCGTTCAAGCAGACCGAATTCCAGATTCTCTATGGCGAAGGTATCTCGCGACTGGGCGAAGTCATCGATATGGGCGTCAAGGAAGGGCTGATCAACAAGGCTGGTGCATGGTACAGCTACAATGGTGACCGGATCGGGCAGGGCAAGGAGAATGTCCGCACCTACTTCAAGGAGCATCCGGAAATCCCTACCGAAATCGAAGCGGAACTCCGCCGCAGATTGCTGCCGGAAAAAGAGGGTGAGGAAGCGGCAGCGGCAGAAAAGTAGGCGTAACGACTCAGCGAGTAGTTCGCATAAGCAATAGCTGCAATTTTTGCTCCAGAACGGCGCCCAGGCGCACCAGTCCAGCGCCAGGATCCGCGATCCACCATGAATAAGACGGGGTTACCTGTCTCGGTCAGGCCGGGGCAGAACGCGTTGTGCAATGCAATGCGGTTGTATGAGCGATTGCAAGGAATGGCCGGCAAGTGGGCGCCGGCTGCTTCATCAAGATCCTGTCGGTACCAATCGTGGGAAAATCGAATGCCGTAAATATGCCGATATTCATGCAATGATTGATATCGGCTGACAGCTCGGATACCCGGTCACGTTTGGCGATCAGAACACCAGCACCTTGTCGGCTGCCAGCGTACGCTCGGCCAGTTCAGGCATGGTGCTCCGCTTGGCATTCTCCACGACATCCTCATCCGTTATTCCCCGCGCATCCATGCAGGTACCGCAGAGCAGCACCTCACCCTTGCGGATGATCGATTTGAGCATCAGCTCGATATTGTAGAAGCCCTGGGGCACCTTCTGCCCATGTCTGGCGCAGGAGACCGCATCGGCCAGCAGAAACAGCGTGACCTTTGCATCGCTGCTGCTCAGTGCCTTTGCCAGGCGCAAGCCGTTATAACTGCGCTCGGTGCCATAGGGGGGATCGTTCAGAATGATGAGTGTGTTCATGGTGTTCTCCTGTTGCTGGGGGACATTCCCCGATTGGGGTGTCATATAATCAATAGATATCTTGAATTATTGAAAAGCAATTCGGACCCTCTGTCAACCAATACCTGAATCCGCTGCCTAACCCGGGATTCTAGGAGCCTGTCGGACTTTACGCTGTTTGGCTGCGCCCGCAGGAACTGCCGCCCTTGGGGTGCAAATCTCTGGATGGTGATAAACTCAGCTTATCCTGTTCGTCAAATAGCGCTGCTATTCTCCTCACACGATAAACTGACTTAATTCACCCCCAGGGATTTTCGCTTCAAACGGTTAAGTCCGACAGCTTCCTAGGTTCAAAATGGGTTGCTCCGTAATGGATTCCCCACCAGAGGGTTTTACTGCGATCCGTTAAAATGTGAAGCAGGACGCGTTATACGTGGAAGTAACGCTGGAACTTGGGAAGTGCGTAATCCTGGACGGATTTTCCCCTGCAATCGTGCCATAAGGGAGTTTTTACGGTCGCTCGATCAGAGGTGAAGGGATGCTCACCAGGCGCAAGCTCTACAAGGTGCTGGAAATGCACGATGATGATTCGTTGATTTCCCTGCTGGTCAACTGGCTCATCATGGGGCTGATTCTGCTGAATGTGCTGGGAGTCGTGCTGGAGACAGTCGACGATTACCATATCGAGTGGCATGCCTGGTTTCTGGGATTGGAGATTTTTTCAGTCTTCATCTTTACGCTGGAGTATCTTGCCCGGCTTTGGGTTTGTACCCAGTCCTCCCGTTATGGCACACATTGGTATGGGCGTCTGCGGTACATGATGACGCCGATGGCGATGATCGATCTGCTGGCCATCCTGCCTTTCTATCTGCAAACCTTCATTATGCTCGATACCCGGATACTCCGGGTATTCCGCCTGCTGCGTGTCTTTAAACTGTCGCGTCATTTCACCATGCTTGGCGTATTGGGCAAGGTATTGAAGAAAGAAGCAAAAACATTGCTGGCAGCCATTTTTGTCATGCTGATTCTGATCGTGCTGGCCGCAACAGGCATCTATCTGGTGGAACACAGGCACCAGCCAGAAGCCTTCGGTAATATCCCGCGAGCCATGTGGTGGGCAGCGGTTACCATTACCACTGTGGGTTATGGTGATGTCGTGCCAGTGACCAATGCAGGGCGGATCATGGGAGCACTGATAACTGTCGTGGGTGTCGGCATGGCGGCGTTGCCGGCCGGAATTATCGCCTCGGGGTTTACCGGAGAGATTGCACGTCGCCGCGAACGCTATGAAATCAGGGCCAAACAGCTATTGAAGGATGGCATTCTCGATGAAGCCGACCGCCGGACCTTGATCAGAATCCGCGAAGAACTGGGGATCGACCGTAGTGATGCACAACATATTCTGCGAAAAGCTCTGCTTGAAGCGGATAACATGCGAGAAGCCAGTGTAAAGTGTCCGCATTGTGGAAAACCGGTGGATTCCCATTCGGGGAAACGATAAAAGACGTGTACCTACTCAGCGAGTAGTTCAAATAAGCGGTAGTGGAGTCGTTACGTTTGATTTCGGCTACTCGCTGAATAGTTACGATTCTTGTTGGTTGGAACCAATGCCAGCCGCTTTCGGACAATAAACCAGATGCCCATCCTCCTTTTCTTCCGCAGGCGGCGCTTTTTGGGCGCAGTCGTTGTCAGCTATTGGACACCGGCTTCGAAACACACAGCCGGATGGCGGGGCGATGGGGGAGGGGAGGTCTCCGCGCAGTGGTGTGGTGGTTTTCAGGCGTTGCTGTTCCTGCCGGGGGTCGGATAGCGGAATGGCGTCGAGCAGGGCGCGGGTGTAGGGGTGGCGCGGTTTGTTGAACAGGGTGACGGCCGACGCGATTTCCATGACCCTGCCGAGATAGAGCACCATGACCCGGTCGGCCAAATGCCGTACGACCCGCAGGTCGTGGGAGATGAACAGCATGGCCAGTTGCCGTTGTTGTTGCAGGCGTTGCAGCAGGTTGATGATCTGTGCCTGAATCGAGACATCCAGCGCACTGACCGGCTCGTCGCAGAGCAGGATTTCCGGCTCGGACACCAGCGCACGGGCGATGCCGATGCGCTGTGCCTGACCGCCGGAAAATTCGTGGGGGTAGCGGCTCAGGTGTTCTGGCGACAGCGCCACGTCATCGATAGCCTGCATGATTCTTTGTTGCCGCTCAGCAGTGGTCATGGCTGGATAAAGATTCTTCAGTGGCTCCTGCAATATGGTGCCAATGGTCATGTGTGGGTTCAGTGCATCGAGTGGATCCTGAAAGATGTACTGGATATGCCGCCCGATGCTGTGAAGTTTTGCCTTGCCCTTGCTGGTGTCAGTCCCACCTTCGAGCTGAATCTCTCCCTTGCTGCTCCCGGTCAGCCCGCAAATGGCGCGCGCCAGTGTCGATTTGCCGCAGCCCGACTCGCCGACTATGGCCAGTGTTTCCCCCCGTTGCAGCGTCAGTGAAACATCCTTTACCGCTGTCAGTGATTGTCCCCTGGCCAGCGGATAGCGCACGGTGAGGTGTTTGACGGAGAGTATCGGTGTCATGTGCTGTGCCCGTAGGGGCAGGCGGAATAGTGACGGCTGCGGATTTCCTGCAATGCGGGCTCTTGCTTCTGGCAGCCCGGTTGGGCCATTTTGCAACGGGGATGGAAGGTGCAACCCGCAGGCAGGTCAGCGGGATCCGGTGGCTGGCCGGGGATGGCGTATAACGCGCTGCCCGGTGTGGTCTGCTGACCTGGTGTGGCACGTAGCAGACCTTGAGTATAGGGGTGGGCGGCGTGGTAGAAAATATCCTCGATACTCCCCGATTCCACAATACGACCCGCATACATGACAACCACCCGGTCGCACAATCCACCCACTAGGTTGAGGTCGTGGGTGATGATGGCCAGCGCCTGCCCCGCAGCCAGCTCTCGCAGCAGCACCAGAATCTCTGCCTGAATGGTGACATCCAGTGCAGTGGTTGGCTCATCGGCGATCAGCAGCCGGGGCTGACAGAGCATCGCCATAGCGATCATGATGCGTTGACGCATGCCGCCGGAGAGCTGATGGGGATACTGTTTCATCCGCTTGACCGGTTCCGGAATATGCACCTTGTCGAGCATCTCAATGGCTGCGCGTCGTGCTGCACTGCGGGAGACTGTGCGATGCTGTTCCAGCACCTCGGTCAACTGACGGCCAATCGTGAGATAGGGGTTGAGCGAGGTCATCGGGTCCTGAAAGATCATGCCGATGTGGTTGCCGCGGATACGGTTGAGTTTGCGGGCATTGCAGTCCAGCAGGTTGGTGTCACCAAACCAGGCTTCTCCCTGCGCTGATCCATTCCTCGCCAGCAGGCCAAGGAGGGCATTGAACAGTTGGCTCTTGCCGGAGCCGGATTCCCCGACAATGGCGATACGTTCATTGGCGGCGATCTCCAGATCGATGCCCCGGACAGCGCTGATCGAGCCATCGAGGCTGCGAAAATCCACCCGCAGATTCCTGATGGATAGGAGCGGCGAGTTCATCGGTCCCTGGGGTCCAGTGCATCACGCAGACCATCGCCCAGGAAATTCAGCGACAGTAACGTGATGGCCAGAAAGGTGGCCGGAATCAACAGCATCCACGGGGCGGTCTCCATATTCTCGGCCCCCTCGGAGATCAGTACACCCCAGCTGGTCAATGGCTCCTGCACCCCAAGGCCGAGAAAGCTGAGGAAGGACTCGAACAGGATGACCTGCGGCACCGTCAGCGTGGCGTAGACGATCACCGGCCCGAGCGTGTTGGGAATGATATGGCGGCGAATAATGGTGAATTCGCTGGCGCCTGACAGCCTGGCGGCGTCGATGAAGCCCCGCTGTTTTACCGTCATGGCCTGGCCGCGGACAATGCGTGCCATGGTCAACCACTCCACCGCACCAATGGCAATGAAGATCAGCAGCAGGCTGCGGCCGAAAAAGACCATCAGCAGAATGACGAAGAACATGAATGGCAGGGCATAGAGAATATCGACAAAGCGCATCATCAGTGCATCGGTGCGGCCACCGAGATAACCGGCCGTGGCGCCGTAGAGCACACCGATCAGCAGGCTCACGGTTGTCGCAACCAGCCCGACCATCAGCGATACGCGCCCGCCCTGCAAGGTGCGCACGAACAGGTCGCGTCCCAGCGCATCGGTGCCGAAATAGTGGGCATTGGCCAGCGCCGGGGGCGTGGCCAGAAAATCCCAGTCGATCTCGTCGATGGGCCAGGGGCTGATTGCAGGCCCCAGCAGGCAGAGCAAGGCGATGAGTATCAGCAACAGGCTGCCGACCATGGCGGCCTTGTGGCGACGCAGCCGGAGCCAAGCCTTCTGTCGCCGGCTACCGGGCATTGCGCTTCCCCGGTGACCGCTGGGCATGACGAATGCGCGGGTCGAGGGCCGCATAGAGCAGGTCGACCGCCAGGTTGAGGAAGATGATCAGTGCGCCATAGAAGACGACCACACCCATCACCAGCGTGTAGTCACGGTTCAGCGCACCTTGCACAAAATAGCGGCCAATGCCGGGAATGCCGAAGATCTGCTCGATAACCACCGAGCCGGTAATGATGGCCGCCGTTGCCGGGCCGAGATAGGAGATGACTGGCAGCAGCGTGGCCGGTGCTGCATGGCGCAACAGTACGGTGGTCAGCGACAGCCCCTTGGCGCGAGCAGTGCGGATATACGGGCTTTGCAGTACCTCGATCAGACTGGCCCGGGTCATGCGGGCGATGTAGGCAATCTGCGGCAGGCTCAGTGCAATGATTGGCAGCACGGCATAGCGCAGGCTTTCACCCCAGCCGCCTACCGGCAGCCAGTTCAGGTAGACACCAAAGATCAGCCCGAGCACCGGTGCCATGACAAAGTTGGGGATTACAATGCCGGTCATGGCCGTGGTCATGACCAGATAGTCGGTCAGATGGTTCTGTCGCAGTGCGGCAATCGTCCCCAGGGTCACGCCAATCAACAGTGCCAGCACAATGGCGATACCGCCCAGCTTCAGTGATACCGGGAAGCCCTGCCAGATCAGCTCGGTCACCGTGTAGTCCTGATACTTGAAAGATGGCCCGAAGTCGCCTCGCACCAGATTGCCAAGGTAGTAGAGATACTGCATCGGCAGAGGTTCATCGAGGTGGTAGGCGGCGTCGAGATTGGCAGCGATTTCGGGGGGAACCGGGCGCTCGCGGTCGAAAGGCCCGCCGGGTGCAAGCCGTATCAGGAAGAACGCAATGGTGGTGATCATGAGCAGCGTCGGAATGGCGCCGGCAATGCGTTTGATCGTGAAGCGCAGCAAGGGCAGTCAAACTCCCGGTTGCGAAAGAAAGGAGGCGCTATTCTAGGGGGCGAGGAGCGAGAAAACCACTATTGGATCATTTCCGCCATGATCCTGCTGTCATACCCATACGGCTTGCCCACCCAGAGCCCCGGAATGATGGATTACCAGGGAGAGTGCCCCGCTGATTTGCTGCTCACTGATTATTCACTGTAAGCTGAAACGATAACGATATTATTCAGGCTGGGGACTGACATGCCCAATCGCACCATCAGGGGAACAACGGATCGTGATGATACCGGGCTGACCGAAGTGCCGGCTCCGGCACGCATTGGGTTGGAGCGGCTCGCTGATGGTCGCTGGCAGCTGTACAGCAGTGGTCAATGGACCGTTGAAGGGCTGGATCAGGTTGTTGCGGTTCTGAATGCATTTGTGGGCAAGCGGCATGATGAAGTGGTGCTGTGGGACTTTTCCGCTGTCAGCCAGATGGATTCGGCGGGGATGATGCTGTTCCTGCACTATTGTCGTCTGCTTGAATCCCGCCATTGCCAGGTTGAAGTCACTGGTCAGGGCAAGGACCAGGTGGAACTGCATGAATTGTTGAAGGGCTACTTGCCCGAGCAGCCGGTGACCGCGGAGCTGCTACGTTTCCGTCTGCTCAGGCCCATCGAGAAGCTGGGGCGCAGTAGTGTCGACGGCTGGCGTGACCTGATCGATTTTCTCGCCTTTCTGGGTGAAAATTTCGTGGTGTTGCTGCAGTCGCTGCGCCATCCCCTCTCATTCCGTCTCGATGCCATTGCCCGGAATATTCAGGACGCCGGCATTCGCGCCCTGCCCATCATTACCCTTACCAGTTTTCTGATCGGTGTTGTCATCGCCTACCAGGGAGCGGTGCAGTTGCAGAAGTTCGGCGCCAATATCTTTATCGTGGACATGATTGGCATTTCCGTCACGCGGGAATTGGCGCCGCTGATTACGGCCATTGTGGTGGCCGGACGCACCGGCTCTTCCTACACCGCTCAACTGGGCGTCATGAAGATCACCGAGGAGATCGACGCCATGAAGGTCATGGGGTTTGAGCCGCAGCGTTTTCTGGTGCTGCCGCGAGTCATTGCACTGATGATCGCACTGCCGTTGATGATCTTCTTTGCCGATATCATCGGCATTATCGGTGGGATGGTGGTGGCCCATCAGCACCTGAATATCTCCTGGGGCGAGTTTGTGCGCCGACTGCAGGAGGTGCTGGAGATCAAGCATTTCTGGATCGGTATTGCCAAGGGACCTTTCTTTGCCTGGCTGATCGCCATTGTCGGTTGTTTTCGCGGCTTGCAGGTATCCCGTGATACGGAAAGCATAGGTCGCTACACCACGATCAGCGTGGTCAATGCCATTTTTCTGGTCATCGCCTGCGATGCGCTGTTTTCGGTGATCCTCACGGAGCTGGGCATATGAACACAGTGATCCAGGTCTCCAACGTCTGTACCCGATTTGGCGATAATGTCGTACATGACGGTATCAGCCTGACGATCAATGAGGGTGAGATTTATGGCCTCATGGGAGGCAGTGGCTCTGGTAAATCCTCCTTGCTGAAGGAGATGGTTCTGCTGCTGCACCCCCAGTCGGGCAGAATCCGGGTTCTGGACAAGGCGCTCGACAGTCTCAGTCAGGAGGAGGCTGCCTGGCTGCGCCATCAGTGGGGCGTGTTGTTTCAGGGTGGTGCACTTTATTCATCTTTGACGGTCGCACAGAATGTTGGCATCAAACTTCGCGAATATACGCGCCTGCCCGAGCCGGTGGTCGAGGAAGTCGTGCAAATGAAGATTCGCATGGTCGGTTTGCCTGCACACGCCGCCAACCTCTATCCGGCCGAGCTCAGTGGTGGCATGACAAAGCGTGCCTCGCTGGCGCGGGCGCTGGCCATGGATCCGCGCCTGCTGTTTCTGGACGAACCCACGTCCGGGTTGGATCCCATCGGGGCCGAAGATTTTGATCAGCTGATTCTCAAATTGCGCGACATGCTGGGGTTGACTGTGATCATGGTGACCCATGACCTGGATTCCATCTGGACGATCATGGATCGCTTTGCCGTGCTGGGTGATGGCAAGGTGGTGGCTGAAGGATGTCTCGATGAGGTCTTGCGGTCGTCCCACCCCACTGTCAGGGCGTTCTTCTGGGGCACGCGTGGGCGACTCAGGGTCAGCCATGGGTAGTAACACCAATTACACGCTGGTTGGATTGTTCGTGGTTGTGCTTACTGCCGGCATTCTGGGTTTTGCCTACTGGCTGGCAAAGACGGGTGGCCAGGAAGCGTATGCCTATTACCAGGTCTTCATGGACGAGTCGGTAGCCGGGCTGACCACCGATTCGGCCGTCAAGTATCGAGGGGTGGATGTCGGTACAGTTGCCAGCATGGGGCTTGCCCGGGACAACCCGGAGAAGGTCAGGTTGTTGCTGAAGATCAGACAGAACACCCCCATCACCACCACGACTACCGCGACGCTCATGTTCTATGGTGTGACCGGCCTCGCCTTTATCGAGCTGCAGGGCAGCAGCCTGGGTAGTTCACCGCTCGAAGCCGAAGGTGAGCAGATACCTGTCATTGCAGCCACACCCTCCACATTCACGCGGCTTGACAATGCCTTGAGTGATCTGGCGACGCGTTCCACCCGCGTGCTGAGCAAGATCGATCGACTGTTGAGTGATGAAAATCTCGTCAGTATCACTGCGCTGCTGCAGGATACACAAGGCATGGTCCGGAGCGTGCGGCAGCTCTCCGAAGGTATCAGCGGGCAACTGGGGGGCGTGCAGAAATTGATCCAAAAAGGTGTAACTGTGGAAACTGACCTTGCCCATACGCTCAAGCGCATTGACCGTGCTTCTGGTAGCGTGGAGCAGCTTGCCAGGGCTCTGCAGCAGAGCTATGTGGCACTGGGGGATGAGGCGCGACAGACCATCGAGGAGGGCTCCGGCAGGGTGCGGGGGTTATCCAGAGAGCTTGAATTACTCATCGGTGAGCTGCGCAACACGGTAGAGGCGTTCAGGGCCCGTCCTGCCGATCTGCTCTTTTCGCGCAGTCAGCCCAGACCCGGCCCGGGTGAAGAGGTCCAGCAATGAGATTTGGAGTGTTGCCATTGCTGGTGCTGCTGTTGGCAGGATGTGCGACCCGGGTACTTCCTCCCGTCTCCGTGTACACCCTGCCTGCTGATCCGGGTAGCTTGACTGCGGCAACTGCCGATGTCGGCAAACAGCGCAAACCTGCACTGAAGCTGGCCAGTATTCAGGGGGCGCGTCCGTTCCTGACCACCCGGATGCTCTATACGGAGGCGGGTTTGGCGCAAAACAGCTTTGCCTACAGTCGCTGGAGCGATTCACCTGTGGCACTACTGCAGTTCCTGTTGATTGAGGCGCTCAACCGCAGTGGGATGTTCCAGGCTGTGTTGCCACCGGGATCGAGCCTGCGAGGCAATCTGGTGCTGGAAGGTACGTTGCTGGATTTCAGCCTGCACACCCGAGGTGATCAAGCCGAAGGTGTCATGAAAATCCGCTTTCTGCTGCTGGATCAGGATGAACGGCGCGTTGTTGCGAGCAAGCTGTTTTATGCTGCGATCCCGGTAGAAGCCCCGAGTCCCGGTAATACGGCAATGGCGCTGCAGCAGGCAGCGCAGCAGGTTGCACAGCAATTGGTGGTCTGGCTCGACAAGCATATCTGAGAGTTCCTCGAGCGTGAGCCGGGTGGTTTGATTACGGTGTCTTTTCGAGAAAGCGGCTGGGGTGCACATCCATGACGTTATCCTGCCAGCCCTTGATGGCCGGGTTGATCAAATGCTGCGTCGTGTAAAAATAGATCGGCATTATCGGCAGATCCTGCAATAGCAGGCTTTCGGCCTGCTGCATCAGTTTGGCTCGTTGGGTCTGATCAATTGTGGTTTCGGCCTGGTGGATCAGCTCGTCAAACTGCGGATTGTCGTAGCCAGCCGGATTCATCTCGCCGACATCGGACTTGAACAGGCTCAGGAAGGTGTAGGCATCGTTGTAGTCGCCAATCCAGCCGGCGCGAATGATCTGGAAATCCCGCTTTTTTCGTGAGTCCAGATAGACTTTCCACTCCTCGTTGCGTAAGCGGGTCTTGACCCCTAGTGCCTTCTTCCACATTGCGGCTACCGCAATGGCGATTTTCTTGTGATTGTCGCTGGTGTTGTACAGCAGCTCCAGCTGCAACGGCGTTCCCTTGCCATAGCCGCTCTCGGCATAGAGTTTGCGCGCCAGCGCTTCGCGAGCCTTCTGTGCCAGTTTGGCAGCTTCCAGTGTCTGTGGCTGATAATCCCGGATTCCCGGTGGCACCCAGCCAAAGGCAGGTATCTCGCCACCTTTGGTGACCTTCCCGGTCAGCAGTTTGCGGTCGATTGCCAGCGTCAATGCCTTGCGCAGCTTGAGGTTGTCCTTGAAGGGTTTGTCGAGAAGATTGAAGGCAAAATAATAGGTGCCAATATAGGGTGTGCTGTGGAAACTGGCGGCCAGGTTTTTTCTGATCCAAGGAATCTGTGAGGAGGGAACGTCTTCGGTGATATCCAGCTCACCGGCGCGAAAACGCTTGAGTTCGGCATTCTTGTCCTCGGTGGGCTGGTAGACCACCGTGTCGGTCTGCACGGTGTCTGCCGCATGATAATACGGGTTTTTTTCCAGCCGGATGTGGGATTGTGGCTGCCACGCTTTCAATTGGTAGGCGCCATTGCTGATGAGTTTCCCGGGCCGTGTCCACTGCCTTCCATAAGTCTCGATCGTTTCTTGTGGTGCCGGGTAGGCCATGTGGTGTGTCAGCAAGCCGGGAAAGTAGGGGGTGGGGGATTCCAGCGTGATTTGCAATGTGAGTGGATCGATGGCCTTGACGCCCAGCTCACCCGATTTGACGAGTTTACCCTTGCTGTAGCGCTCCGCATTCTTGATCGGCCACAGGATGAAGGCGTAGTCGGAAGCCGTCTCCGGGTTGAGTGCGCGCTCGAAGGCATAGACAAAATCCTGTGCGGTGACCGGGTTGCCATTGGACCAGCGTGCATTCTTGCGCAACGCAAAGGTGTACACCAGGCCGTCATCGCTTAGCCGCCATTCCCAGGCGACACCGGGAATCAGACTGCCGTCGGCAGCTTCTGCAATCAGTCCCTCGAACAGATCCCGCTGGATATTGGCTTCCGGAACGCCGGAAGACTTGTGAATATCCAGTGTCTCGGGTTCGGCGCCATTGCCGCGCTGGATAACTGTTGCTGTCGTGCCAAGGCTCGTGAGTGCCATTAGCGTGATTGAAATGATGTAGTGAATCAGGGTTTTCATGGTGCTGTTAGCGTATCACGGATCTGGGGTTCTGAAATAAACCGTTAATTATTGTGTATCCGGGGGGCTCTCACCTGTTTGCCGGCAGCTTTAGTCCGCTTCCTACGAACCTTCACCGAACACGTATATGCTGCCAGGTATTCATTCATAGGGGGGCTGCCGGTTCAGCCTACTGCAAGGTGGGTGATATCTCTCATGTTGACTGTTGGCAACGCCTGTCAGCAGAAATGCCTGGGCGGTTGCA
>CAYTPO010000279.1:0-3517 GCA_964439815.1 uncultured Thiotrichales bacterium | reverse complement strand
GCAAAATACTCGTCGTACTCCCCATTGTTCATCTTGTCGAGATCATCCATAACAATGCCTCGATCAAGCAGATAATCGATCATCGCCGTCTTGATCTGTGGTGAGAAGCGTGTCTGATCCACTTCACCCTTTTCAATATAGATCTCCAGCAATGCGGGTAACTGCCCTACTTCATTCACCTCATTGATCAGGTTCAAAACGAATGACTCGATTGCACCTGGCGCGAGTGACAATTTCATATTACTTGGCATGACGAACTCTACCTCTTTCCAGTTAAAGGCTCGTGCGAACCTGATGGGCTACAAGATCACACAGCACATTACAGCCATGCTCCTCATCAGCGAGATCTATGCGATGTTTCCTGCCCACTTGTCTGACCAGTTCTCGTGCAAAAACATCCAGCGGCCCCCCTTCCTTTTCCAGCTCAAACAATATTTCACTACTGAACCCTATATCATCCTTCAACTTGCTGTCGGCACTCTCTGCAGACAACAACGTCTGCAACAGTGCAGAATAAACCTGTGAAAGAATGAGCCGTTTGTTCTCACTGATACGCATCGCATTCAGCCGCTTTGTGACTCGGCTCAGTTCGGTCGCCCACCCGTTGTCCATCACAAGCTTTCTCAATGCCCCTTCATCAGCAGCAAACTGACTGTCCAGAACTGCCAATGCTCTTTTCGCAAGCGGATCCAACGACTTCACTCGTGTATTGATTTTCAGCAGGCGATCACTGATTCCCGGATGTGTTTGCTGAATCAGTTTTCCCCACTCCACCTGCAGATTCTTGAAATCCAGTTTATTCACGCTCAGGAAGGGATCTTCTAGCACCATGCCCGCCGATCTCTTTTGTACAGCGGGTTTTGCCTTTTCACCACTGGATCTAGCCATACTGGTCTCTCCTCTGTGTTAACTTGAATGTCAGATAGCGCATTGCATCAGCAAGATTCAGTCGCCCATAGCCTGCCTTTCTGTGCTTGAAATTTCGATCGATCTTGTCGCTGGTATGCTTGAGAACATGCTTGATCTGAGCATCGGATATTGCATACCCCTTTTCACGCCCCAGGGATTTCAACAAGGCCACCGCTCCTGTTACAAAAGGCGCTGCATGGGACGTTCCCGTAGAAAATGCATATTCATCATCAAGATAGGCGCTGTAGATCTCCACGCCGGGAGCAATGAACGAAACCTGGTCACCATAGGTGGAAAACTCGGCAACCTTGCCCTCGGATGTCATTGCGCCCACGGCAATGACGCTCTCGAAGGCTCCGGGATAGTACATTTGCCGACGTCCGTCATTACCGGATGCGGCGACAATCGTCACTCCCTTGCGCGTCGCATAATCAACCACTTCCTGATGCGGTAGCCCACCACCTTCATTACGCACACCCAATGACATATTGATGACATCCACTCCCTTGTCGACTGCAAACTTGATTCCTGCATTGATATTGTCAATCAGGCCAGCTCCCATGACCTTCCCCTGCTTTTCCATGGCGGCCAGAACACGTACTGGCAGCAATCGACATCCTGGAGCGACACCACGCGGCATATTCACGCCCCGGCCACACACAATTCCAGCGACATGGGTACCATGACCCACTTCATCCTCGGCCACGGAATCGGCATCAAGATAGTCACCGATGAATTCATCAGCTCCATCGAGAATATTCACAAAATCGAACCCACTCTCAACAGCGTGGCGTAATTCACGATGATCCTGGTCAACACCGGTATCAAGCACCGCCACAGTGATATGACGATCGCCCTCAGTATAAGCCTGGGCCTCGTCCAGATAGATCGCATCCCGGGAATCATGATCCGTATTGACACTTGCAGCATGAACACCCGGGCGCAATTCCATCTGCCCGATGGAACTCGCACTGACCTTCTCCACTTCCGGCAACAGTCGCAAATCGGCAATCAACGCCGGGGGAACACCGCCCGCCCGCATCAGCACCAACCGATATACACGATCCAATCCACTCGCAATTTCTTCCCGATTCCAATTATCGGATGCGGGCTGATACTCCCGGGTTGCCAGAAAGGGAATTCCGTGGTGTCGAAAAACCTGATTGATGGAAGCAAGCGGAAATTGTTCCTGCTCCAGATTACGATTGCTCAGCAATGCCTGCCAATGAGGCAACGATTCCAAAGGAATCGCGCTATGCAACTTGATGCGTACATGAGCCTTCATAACTGCTTGAAGTATCCGCAGAAACATCCTTTGATCCTGCCCTCCACAAACACTTCATCCTTTCTGGATTCGATTACACTCCACCCTGGAATTTACAATTCATCAACAAACCATAGATAGTACAACTTGTGATCAGGCGCTCATGAATAACGGACGACGCAGGACAAAAGGCAGGAAATTCCCGACGATCGGCACCTGGGATCTACCCGCATGAGATGGTTGATATCGGAGAAGAGTGTGCCTTCTCGAAAACGCTCGAGCATATGCCAGATATGCCCTTGGGACAGAGGCAGTGCAGGAAACCAGCAAGTGCCTGGTTCAGTTCGGACGCCCCTCACCGCAATGGCCAGGCATCAACCTGCAGCCTGCCCTCAACGAAGTCGCGCCAAAGCTTTGGAATACCATCGAGCTGTTCGCGAACCAGTGCCTCGATCCGGGCATTCACGGCGGGATCGGCCAGTGCATCCGCGCCCAGCAAGCGGATTTCCACGATTTGCGGCTGGTCAACCGGTTTGCCTATCTGGCTGACCAGGGCGCACTCCACGCCCTCCACTTCCGGTATCGAAGCCACGATTTCCTCGGCTATCAGTCCGGCCGCGACGTTGTAGAGTTTGCCGACATGGGTGACCGGGTTCTTACCGGCAACCGACTCCATGGTCATCGGGCGTCCCGGGGTGATGAGGCCATTGGTGCGGTTGCCGCGCCCTGCCTCACCATCATCACCTGCTTCCGCCGATGTGCCGGTCACGGTCAGGAAGATGCTGTCGCGGTCGGGGTCATCGGCGGTGTTGACTTCGACTTGCAGCGATCTGCCGGTATGGCGCCGAGCCTCGGCAAGTGCCGCAGCCTCCAGCCGGGATTTCCCCCCCAGATAATCCTCCATATCACTGATCGTTCGATCGACGAAGGCACAGCCAATGGTCAACCGGATCGACTCGCCATCACGCACGCCCATGACCTTGATATCCTCTCCGGTCTCGGGATGGGTCGCCTTGAAATCATCGGAATTCAACGCGTGTTCGACACTGTAGACAACCTGTTCCAGCTCACTGAATGGTGCGAATCCGACACCACACGACGTGTCATTGGCCAGCGGTGGCGTACCCTTCTGCTGACGCAGGAACAGCTCCTCCAGATCCATTGACCCGGCCCTGACCAGACAGTGCAGGCGAATATCTTCCATATCGACAAAACGCATATGCTCCCGCAGCCATGCACCGCAACTCTGCTGAGCAAGCTCCTCCACCGGCACCTGCACGCCCTGCGACACCTGCACCGCTCGCCCGGCGAGAAATATCTCGATGGGTGCCTCGATCCTTCCCC
>CAYTPO010000278.1:0-14106 GCA_964439815.1 uncultured Thiotrichales bacterium | reverse complement strand
CAATAGCAAAGCGTATTGCGCCACGCCCCACATCGAGGCTCATTCCCTTGGCGTAATACGGCTGCCGCCTATTACGCCCTACATTTCCATCATTTCCGACACACCGAGCGTCCCGCCTGTCTCCAGAAAGGGACAGGCCTGCACCATATCCAGAACCGCTGCCTCATTCTCTGCCGACAAGACCGAATAGCCCGACATGGGATTGACGGCATCAACATCCGATATCCCGCTGGCACTGACAATGGTTGTCTTGCCCAGGGGGGTACCCGGATTGATAACTGCATCCCCCAGTTCACTGAGCCACGCCTGCCATTTCTTCATCTGCTCGGCGCCTTCTTCGGGAGATTCGGGTTTTCTGCCACCATGATAGGTAACGATATACTGGGCCATAGATGCTATCTCCTGCCTGATGATTCAGTGAATGCACAGTAGCATAGCCATTGGACTGAAATAGCCCGATTCGGTGTTAACCCTCAGTACCGGTTTCTGATTCTCGATGTTCTTGAAGAAGGGCATTCCAATCCATTATTGGCGCTCTCCTGCCTGCGATCTGACTACCGGCTTCCCGGCCGGTAAAGCGCCAGCGCATTTTCAAACAACACGCTTGTTGGGCACAAGCGGGAATTGCGGGTCGGTAAGATGGAAATGGGCATCAAAGAGATTCAGGGGAACTCCTATTGCTGGGCAACTATCCACCCGGCATCGGCAAATCATCCATAAACTGCCGTATCTCCCTGATCACATCCTCAATGCATTGATTGATGTTCGTCTCCAGCGTGGCTGCATCGCCATCCGCTGGATCCGTGCCGAGAAGCACTTGAAAAAAACCATCAAGATCAGGATGATGCCATAAACCGGCTATACCACGCAGTTGATGGACCAGTTTACGCTTTGCAGCGATATCCTTCGCCGTGATGGCAGCACGAAGGTCCATCTGCCATTGCGACAAATAGCGCAGTAATTCCGTGCAGATTTTTCTGGCGCTGTCAGCACCCACCTGTTCCCTGTAGGATTCGAGCCGAGACAGGGTTTCTGTAGCTGATTCCAAAATCCTTACTCCCAAGGGACATCAACTCCCTTTCAACTTCTTGGTCATGCAGCGCCCGATGACCTGTATATGGCAATTGAAACCGAAATCATAACTGCTCAGAACGCCTTTGAAATCTGTCAGGTCAAGCCGAGAAATATGAGCTTACAAGCATGAATGATGGGTTTCAGAGATGAGCTGGGTAGTTACATTGTTGGATGATAAACATCCTGTGCCTTCCCTGGCTTGAACTATCACTTGATCCATAATTCTTCCCTGAGCCCTCCCTGGACTCACAACAGAGCCTGCAGGCATGTCACCATGCACTCCAGCTTCGGCTGATGTGAACGACCGGCGCGAAGTGTATTCTCTACCCAGGCCGGATTCATCAGGGTTTCCCCCATCTGTCCGACTACCACAAAGGAGCTATTGGAAACGGGGCGGCCAGACGTTACACTTTTGACTTGCTGGCGACCACAAGAGCCTGCCTCCCTCCTCCGCAAACATGTCCGGTCTGCCATGACGACAACGCTTAACACCAATGCTGACGCTTCGGCCACTACCAGCATTCTCCTGATCGATGATCACCCGATCATCCGCAGCTCCCTACGTGAGCTGATCCCGGCTCAGCCCGGCCTGGAGATTTGCGCCGAGACAGGCAGCCTGAATGAAGCTTACGAACTCATTACCAGCCTGGAACCGGATATCGCACTGGTTGACATCATGTTGGAGGACGGCATCGGGCTGGAGTTGATCAAACGCCTGGCGAACTCAGCCACAAAGACTCGATTCCTGGTACTTTCCGCCCATCATGACGCCATCATGGTACGCAAGGCAAAGGATGCCGGCGCCGCAGGGTTCATCAGCAAGCAGTCCCCGATAGTGGACATCATTCAGGGTATTCGTACCGTACAGGAAGGGCAGGCGTTTTTTACCCCGGCCTCATTGACCGAACCAGGCGGCTCCGATAAGGATTCAGACCCGACAAAGGGTATCAGCAGCCTGACGAACCGCGAGATGCAGGTTTATGAACTCATTGGCGAGGGGCTGGGTACTTCAGCGATTGCCAAGCGGTTGAATCTCAGTGTCAAAACCATCGAATCCCACAAGGAAAACATCAAGAACAAGCTGCAGGTTCACTCTGCCAGCGAGCTGTTGCGCCATGCCATGCAATGGGCCATGGGTATCTAGTTCCGATACCTCACAACAACGCTGCCCCCCTTCACTCAAGTCTCTTGCACCAGCATTTCGATCAGCGCCACATACGCTATCGGCTTTGACAGATGACCATCCATGCCCGCCTCACGCATGCGCTCGATCACGGCAGGTTCGTCATGCGCTGTCAGGCCGATTACCGGCAATGAGGAAAACCCCGGCAATGCACGTATCCGGCGACAGGCCTCAATGCCATCCATCTCCGGCATTTCGATATCCATCAGCACCGCGGCATACGCTCCTGGCCCCGCTTGTTCGACCATGGCGACAGCGACTGCACCATCAGCAGCCACATCAACCATTGCCCCCTCACGTTCAAGATAGGCCTGGGCAAGCGTCTGATTCAACAGGACATCATCAACCACCAGCAGGCGACGGCCCTGCAGGCGGGATTTGTCGTCAGTCGGCATAGTCTCCGACCGGGATTTTCCGGAATTTGGCTCCATCATCTTTGACTCATGTATCAGTCACCCGACAATACAGGTTGAACCTGAACCTCGTGCAAACCGGGCAGTTATCTTTATTAGCCCGAATCAACACAGCCCCTCCTGCAACACCCCCTCATGAACCGCCAGCTCGGCATTTCGCAGTTGCCCACCATGCTGCTCGCGGTAAGCAATCTTGCGCTCGATGGCTCGGATGATTTCAGCCGCGAACGGTACCTCTTCAAAGGCTTCGGCGTTGGGCAGCCCACCGGGACTCTGTATATTGATCTCCATGATCTTGTCACCAACGATATCGAGTCCGGCCAGGAAAATGCCATCCTTGCGCAGGCGCTCGCTGGTTTGTCGCGCCACCGCCAGCATGGTCTCGGTCACCTCGGCACGCACCGCTTCGGCACCAGCGGTGAGGTTGCTGCGCATATCAGCATCGCCCGTGCGTCGCTGACGGTGCAGCGCAGCGTAGCGACCCCTGAGTTGAAACGGCTCGCCATTGAGCATGAACAGCCGCGTATCACCATGAATGGCATCCTTCAGGTATTGCTGCACAATGAAGTAATTGTCCCGTGCCACGGCATCCAGCATCTGGTTGATATTCGGGGTATCGTGGGGACGCACGAGAAAGACATTGCGCCCACCGGAGCCGGCCAGCGGCTTGAGCACCGCATGCCCCCCTTCACTGGCGATGAAATCCTTGGCTTCGCTCTTGTTGCGGGTGACGAGGGTGCGTGGCCGGATCGCAGCGGGAAAATATTCCATGTACAACTTGGTCAGCCCCAGACCGAGTCCGGCCGGATCATTGAGCACCAGCACACCCGATCGCAGAGCCAGCCGCGAAAAATTGATCGCCGCCATGCGTGCCCAGGGGCGTGAAATGGCATCCAGGCTGGGATCATTACGTGGCATCAGTACGTCCAGCTTATGCAGATCGATTTCGCTGCGATTCTGCTCTGCCTGCCCCCACACCGCCTTCAGAAAGGCGCGAGGGGAACGATGCCTTGTCTCCGGCACGGCCCAGGCATGCGCCCAGGTATGATCATCCGGTCGCAGCGCAAAGGCATCCACATCGATATACCAGACCTGATGGCCGCGATTGACTGCGGCCATGGCAAGCTGGGTCGTGGTGTAATCCACTTTTTCGGTAAACAGGTCATTGACTATGATTCCAATACGCATCAGACAGCCTCCCTCAGCATATCCATGACAGTAAGCCCCTGTGCCAGGCGCGCTCGCCGCGTCCCGGAATCGGGTTGTGACAACAGCCGTGGCAGCAATGCCGGCGGTTTGAGCACCTGCCGCCAGCGCAGCTCTTCGACGAACGGCAGCTGCGCCTGTGCAATCTTGCCCAGATAGAGCAATTCGAGGTCATGCCCCTGCCCCAGATACTCCAGCAGCGCCACCAGCCCCTGCAGGTAGATGGCATCCTTGGTGTAGCCGCCACCACGAAAGGTGCGCATGGTCATCATGAACGCGGCTCTGGCATCGAAACCGTAGTGCTGGTGCAGCTCACGGAAGGTGTCAATGAATCCCGCACCATCGCTGATCGACTGCACCGCAACGACCCGCCCGGCCAGTTGCCGCAAGCGATCGGCACCCAGCTGACCGCACAGATATTCCGCCAGCACCGCCAGCCCCTCCTGCAGCGGCTCATAGCCGGCCATGCCACAGTACAATTCCTGCAGGGGCTGTTGCCGGCCA
Organism: uncultured Thiotrichales bacterium; assembly: GCA_964439815.1. GTDB lineage: Bacteria > Pseudomonadota > Gammaproteobacteria > UWMA-0217 > UWMA-0217 > JALSHZ01. The sequence continues at coordinate 9,726 of CAYTPO010000278.1, read as the reverse complement.
TTGTGGTAGGTCAGCGCATGGGTGCCGATCTCGTGGGCCAGCGCCGCACCGACGCGATGCTTCGCCACCCGGGCATCACAACCGATCAGAAAGTTGCCGTGAGAGACCATGATCCCGGCGATATCATCACGCACGCTCACCCGGGCAGCAAAGGTGGCATCCTGCCGGCGGTAGTGTTGCAATTCCGCCTCTGCCAGCGTGGCAAAGGCGTGAGCATCGAGCATCTCCGCCTCATCCCCGACCGGTTCGGCTTCATGGGCCAGAATATCCCGTGCCAGCGACAGGCATTCCGGCGTCACATCGCCGAATAGCAGTCGACTCCCGAGCAGAAAACGCGGTGTGTTGCGATCCGCCACCAGGGTGATCTGCCGATCCAGCTCATGGCGTTTGGCGGCAAAGATGTCCGCCAGGGTCGGGTCATCGATATGCTCCAGGGGAATCGCATAGAGCCGCCGCTTCATCAGATCCGGGTCGATGGTGCGGGGTCGGTAGAGAAACTCCACCTCCCTCGCAAAGCGGTGTTGCCGGAATTGCTGCCATGCCTGCTCTCCATTGACCGGGGTGACATGCAGCAACAGATCGAAGCCCTCACTGATCCGTGCCAGTTCACCATCTACCTTGCACACGGCCGAAGTCAGGGTTCGTGGCCCCAGCACCTGAAAATGCGCCGGTCTGTGCGTCGTGTAATGGTGAGAGAAGGCGTAGAACCCGCGCTTCAGCGCCCGGCTCAAGCGCTGCCGGAAGGCACGATGGGCAAAGGTGAACGTCTCGCCAGTGTGGGGATCACGATAGACCGGATTGACTTCCAGCCCCAGTACCGTGCAGGGGTGGCTGGACAGCTGTTCCGCCGGTAGCAGCGGTGGCAGCCCCGGCGCGGTAACCTGCGGCTGATAGACGACGCTGATACGCGGCGGCTTGCGATGAATGGAGACCTGCAACAGGGCATTTTCCATCGCCTCCAGCCACCGCGTCGGTGCCCCCTGAGCGGGTGCAACAAGGCGAAATGCGTGAGGCGGCAGCTCATCCGGCCCCTCCCGCCCACTCCACAGCTCCAGCAGCAGACAGGCACCAAACAGTTCGTGGAGATATTGCAGCAGCGGATCGAGCAACGGCTGGAGATCTGCCCCGGCTGGCGCAACCAGCCACGCCGCCTGAGTCGTCACCAACGCCTCTGTTGCCGGCCGCGAACGACCGGGCGGACGGCGATATAGGCACAGAAACGGCAGCGGCCGATCAATATGCAATCGTCCGCCCTGCGGCAGTCTGACATCCACCGGCTTGCCGGCCTGCAAAGTCTCGACGATCTGGCGGGGCAGCGCGTCACTCATCGCGATCATCCCGGCACTGCGGAATTGCCTGCAGCACTTCGAGCATGCCCGGCAGCGTCGCGTGCAGCGCCTTGCGAATCTCCTCCACCTGGTCGATATCGGCCACACCGGTCCACTCATCCATAAAGAACTTCTTGAACTCGATGGCCAGCACACAGGCCGAATCGGGGAATTTCTCGTGAATCCACTGCGCCAGCTGCCGCCCCTTGAACTTGACGTTCTCACGCACGTCGAGGTGATGGCCGAGAAAATCGTAGTTGCGCAGATCGTTGATAAAGCGTTCAACCACCGGGCCGCAGCGTTCCCGGTCGATGGAGCCGGTACCCACATTGACGTCCGGATTCCTGGCGGGATCCTCTGGCGGCTCATGTGGGCCACGTCGCCGGTAGTTGTAGCTGTGCAGGTCGAACACGACAAAACACTTGTGGCGCCGCTCGACCTTTTTCAGCAACTGATAGAGTTCATCGTAAAAGCGGTCATACTCCTCCAGCGAGCGCTCGATCTCTGTCTCGTCCAGCGGTTTCTTCCATACCTGCAGGCCCCACGCCATCTCTGGCGCCAGGTAGACCGCCTCCTCCCGCGGTCGATTCAGATCCACCTCGAAACGCGAACGCCGAAAGGCAATCCACGATGGCACCACCTTGAGCAGGGCATCAGTATAGGGGTCTTCCTCCCGGGCGCGGGTGGATTCGTCTATGGCCAGTAGCGGCAGCAGATCACGGCGTACTTCGTGTCCGGCGTGGATGGCGGTGGCAACCACCGGGCCATCACCCACCTGCTCGACCCACAGCGACTCATTCTGTTTCCTGCTTGCTGATTCAGTTCCCATAACCCTGAAGCTTGGGCCATCCGGGAAATGTTTCAACCATGTAACAATGATTGGGTGAGAAAAATGCAGAAACTGCGGGATCAGGGAGTATTTCCCGGCTCACCCGATAGCGGATTGGTTTTCAGGGCTCCCGGGAGCGTTTGTCTTTCTCCAGACATTTCTGCAACTGGTGTGAGACAACGCTCTCCATGCCGGTGAGAATCACTACCTGGTTCCTGCCGCAATAATGGAGGCAAAAAAAACGGCAGGTGGAAAACCTGCCGTTTCGGGTCGGTCAAGTTGATTACTTGTCAGCCACCATTTTGTTCACCAACAGGTGCTCGGGGATTTTTACACCCACTTCCTTGTAGTAGCGCGCAGCGCCCGGATGCAGCGGTACCGGCAGTCCGGCCAGCGCCTTTTCCAGTGCCATGGCCTTGGTGGCCTTGTGGATAGCTTGCAGGAACGGCAGGTTTTCATAGATGTTCTTGGTCAGCAGATAGACAAACTCTTCATCCACATCGGCATGAACGGCGAGGAAGTTGGGCTGGGCAATGGTGTTCCAGTCCTGCTTCTGGCCAGGATAGGTGCCTGCCTTGATGGTGTAGGGCGTCCACAGGTTGAGGCCACCATCGGCCTTCTTGCCCTGCTCCGGGGTGAACTGCAACGGTGCAACCTTGGCACCCGCCGAGGCAAACAGCTTGGTGACGGCACCGGTAGGCACACCAGCGGGGGTATTCATGCCATCGACTCTGCCATCCTGCAGCGCTTCGGCAGAGGGGCCGTAACCGCCATACATCAGCGTGAAGTCCTTGTCGATATCAAAACCGAGATTGGCAAAGATGGTGCGGTTGGAGCCCAGCGTACCGGAGTTCTTCTTGCCCAGTGCCATGGTCTTGCCACGCAGGTTTTCCAGATCAGAGACATCACCCTTGCTGGCATATTCCTTTTTCACGATGATCTGCTCGACGTTCTGCCACAGCATTGTCACTGAGCGCAGGTGCGTCTGCTTGCCGGATTTTTCGATGGGGCCGGTGCCGTTCCATGCATAGGAGCCATAGAGCCCCTGCAGGATGGCGAAGTCGGCTTCCCTGTCGCGAATGAGCTTGACGTTTTCGCCGGAGCCCGCCGAGTTGATCGCCGACATGCTCATCTTGTGCTTGGGCTGGATCTTGACCTTGGTGAGCGTGGCCAGCGCTACACCGACCGGGTAGTAGGTGCCACCGGTACTCGCCGTCGCCAGAATGAAATTCTCCTTGGCCTGGGCAACGCCCATTGTGGTCGCCAGAGCCGCTGCCACCAGTGAGCTGGCAAATTTTTTACGCAAGGATGTCATGTTAGACGTTCTCCTGTAGATTGTTTGTCATAACTACTCAGCTCACCCTTGAAGTCCGCCATCTCTGTGTTGAAAAATGGCCATTTACACTTGTAAACTCCCATTTTTCGCCTTGATCTGACGGATTTCGGAGGCAATCCGAGCAGCTACTGCTATGTGAACCACTCGCTGAGTAGTTACTGCTTGTTATTGAAACCCAGCCAGTTTACTCCGCAAACCCTGTGTCGGGAACAGGAAAACCTTCCCGCGCTTTCCCTGCTGACGGACATCGCCAGACAGCGGGTGAAAAACCCGCCCAAAACGAATAAACTCCCTGTTTTCACCCAGCCGGCGACGCCCAATGGAACAGAACGACAAGAACAGAACCATCGCCCTGGCAGCCGTGTTTCAGGCCAGCGGGCTGGTTCGCAAGCTCGCCCACGAAGGCAGTGCCAATCGCGACGACTGCCGCACCATGGTCAACAGCCTGTTCAACAACGAGGTGGATTCCATCGAGGAAGTCTATGGCGGCCTGGCCAATCTGCGCTCCGGCTTCACGCTGCTCTCGGGCCTGCTGACCAATCCGGGACAGACCCCGGAAGCCGTGGAGATCACGCGCTACTCCATCGGCCTGCTGCATCTGCAGGCCCAACTGGCAAAGAATCCGGCCATGGGAGAAAAGATTATCAAGGGAATTACCGAGGCCGAGCGCCAGAAAGCGTATTTTGACGATGTGCTCAACCCGGCACTGCTATCACGTCTGGCCGACACCTATCAGGACACCATCAGCACGCTGGGCCCACGCATTATGGTAAAAGGCGAGCAGGAGCATCTGAGCAACAACACCACCGCCACCGAGATCCGCGCCATGCTGCTGAGCGGCATACGCGCCGCGGTACTGTGGAAACAGGCAGGCGGCAGCAAATTCAAACTCATGTTGAAGCGTCGCAAGATGGTAGAGACCGCACGCTACTTCCTCAATCACTGTTAGGAACCCCCACATGACCATCAAGATCGGTATTGTCACCAGCTCCGACCGCGCCACCGCCGGCGTATACGAAGACCTCTCCGGCCAGGCCATTATCGATACACTCAATGACTACCTCACCTCCCCGTGGGAGCCCGTCTACAAGGTCATTCCCGACGAGCAGGCCGTCATCGAAACGACGCTGCGCCACATGGCCGACAAGGATGGCTGCTGCCTGATCGTCACCACCGGCGGCACCGGCCCGGCACTGCGCGATGTCACCCCGGAAGCCACCGAGACGGTCTGCGAAAAGATGATGCCCGGTTTTGGCGAACTGATGCGCCAGGTCAGCCTGCAATATGTCCCCACCGCCATCCTCTCCCGCCAGACCGCCGGCATCCGGGGCAAATCACTGATCATCAATCTTCCCGGCAAACCCAAGTCCATTCGGGAATGTCTGGACGCGGTATTCCCCGCCGTCCCCTACTGCATCGACCTGCTCGAAGGCCCCTACCTGGAAACCGACGAAACCGTCATCAAGGCATTCCGCCCCAAGGCCAAATAGCCGGTTCCATTCCCAGCGCGCTGGCACTGCCTTGCTCGCGGCCGGCTCCTGGTACTCCATCAAACCCAATCTGACGGAGTACCCGCCTCGGCAGTTTCTCTCCCGCGTCTGCACGTTTTCAATGGCTCCGATCCGGTGCCTGCCCTCCACATATTCCCACAAAATGAAAATCTCCTGTCAGGATCTCCTGCTTCCACCGGTCTGTATCCCTGGGCCGCATGCTCGACCAATTTCCCTGATCAGCGTCTGGAAAAAAATTTCTCTCCCAGGCGCATCCTCCCTGCCTGTTATCCCGTAGTGATAGCGTGGCAACCGGGGAGTCTGGCGATCAGCAAATCTGATCGAGCCTGCCGGTTGTTTATTGATTTTGTAGCTACTCGGCGAGTAGTTACTTGATTTTTTTCATTAAGGAGTTACCCATGAGCAAGACCGATATGATTTTGAAAAGCACCATTGCAGGCATTATCGCCCTGGGCATTACCGCAGCACCCGCCATGGCAGGTAAGCCCGGCATGGAAAAGTGCGCCGGTATCGCCAAAGCGGGAAAAAATGATTGCGGCACTTCCAAACATGCCTGTGCCGGCCAGGCGGCTTCCGATGCCGATCCCGAAGAGTGGGTTTACGTACCTACGGGAACCTGCGCCAAGATTGCCGGTGGTAGTGTAGTCAAGAAAAAATAAGCTCGACCACAACCCGAAGTAACCATTCAGCCTGTTTGGGTTTTGGTTCGGATCAGGGCATTTTCACGCACAGCAAGGGAGCATCCACAAGGTATGTGCCCGAGCGAACAAGGAAATGACGCCGATACGGATCAGAAGACAGATACGCTGAGTCGCTACGACCAGGTTTTTTGTTGCCATGGTCAACGCTGCAACACCACAGATTCGACAGGCTCTTGCTCATGCGCAGGTTGCGACACCCGCAGTCCACGGGTATGCCTGATCATGAGTGGTAACCAACGACTCTGAAAGTTGCCGCACAACTATTCCGGGGCGGTCAGGCCGCCCCGTTTTTTTTCTGGCTGGCAGCATGATGCTTGCGATGCAACCACCAGCATCAACTTGAACGCCCACCACAGGTTTTCATGGCCGATTGACCAGCGCAACACAACACCCTGTTTGGCAGCAATGTTGGGCACATCACAAACTCTCCTGCCCATCCTGCCCGGTATTCAGTCTTGCTTTTGCAACGATTGGCAGCACGCTGAGCCGCCACCAAAGACAAACCCATTATAAAAAATATTGAGGATTTCACGATGGACGCCATATGCAGAATAAATCAACACTTCAGCTCCCTGCTGGAATTTCTGGCACCGCTGGTAGACCTTGCAGCACGCTGCTGGGTGGCCTGGGTTTTCTTCAAATCGGGACTGGTAAAAATTCAAAGCTGGGAGAGCACGGTCACGCTGTTCGAATACGAATATAACGTACCCGTACTGTCCCCCCAACTCGCCGCCATCGCAGGCACTGCTACCGAATTGCTGTTTCCGGTATTGCTGGTGCTCGGTCTGTTTGGTCGCTGGCCTGCCGTCATTCTTTTCTTCTTCAATATTGTTGCCGCCATTTCCTACCCCGATATCTCTGCAGCCGGCATCAGTCAGCATGTAGTCTGGGGCTTGATACTGGCGCTGCTCGCAGTTCATGGCACCGGCAGACTGTCACTGGACAATCTGTTATTCAATCGATGTAATAACCAACCTGCTTCGGGAGGCACGCCAGACTGATGCTGTTACGCCGCTCCAGACAGGCCATTTTCGAGTCCATGGTACGGGCCTATTCCACAGACCTGTACCGCTGGGCCCGCAGTCTGTGTGGAGATGCCATCCTTGCCGAAGATCTGGTGCAGGAAACCTTTGCCCGCGCCTGGAAAAACATGAGCGCCCTGCGCAATGCCGACGCGGCCAAGCCGTGGCTGTTTACCATTTTACGGCGGGAATTTGCGCGGCACTGCGCCAGCAAACATCAGCAGACCCTGTCGCTCAGCGATGAAGACTGGGCAGCCATCCCCTGCGACAAGACAGCCATTCCCCATGACCTCAACCAGGCCGTCGCAAAACTACCCGACAATTATCGGTTGCCGCTGGTGCTGCAGGTGCTGGGCGGCTTTGATGCCGCAGAAATTGGCGCCATTCTCGACTGCAGCGCCGATGCTGCACTGCAACGTATTTCACGCGCCCGCCGACAACTGCGCACCGCATTGGCAGAGCCGGCACAGCAGCAATATCGAGCACCATGAACTGTTTCGAGTTTCAGCATCACCTCAACACCCGACCGCAGCGATTGCCCGACGACGCACAAGCTCATGCCAATGATTGCACCAACTGCCAGAACAAGCTGGAGCAGCAACGACTGATCGACACACAACTGGCGGAAATGCTGGCCGTACCGGTTCCGGCGGGACTAGCGGATCGCATTCTGCTGCACAACACACTCAGGCACAGGCCTTTTCAACCATCACTGGCGATGGCGGCCACAGCGGCCATCGTGTTTATTGCGGCCGGGCTGTTCTTGCGCAGTATGCTGACTACGCCAACACTTCCTGACCTGATGGTGCAGCATGTGCTGCAGGAACCTGCTCTGTTCCAGACACGAGAATCCCCCGACAACCAACTCATCAGATCCAGCCTGGCCAGCATTGGCGGCATTGTCACCCAGCCACTGCCCATTGCACTGGCCGAACCCTGCAACGTGCCTGGCGGCGAAGGTGCCCACCTGGTTTTCGAGACACAGGCAGGTCGCACCATCATGACCGTTATTCCCAACAACAGCGCCCCCGATGCCGATATTCGCCGCGACAACATGGTGTCGGTGATTCATCGCGCACCACACGGCATCTATTCGCTGGTGGCACAAAACCATACCGCCATTGAGATGACCCGGGAATTACTCAATTCACGGGTAGACTGGCAAATCTGACCGCTCCCAAGGAGATCATAGAAAATGAAACTAATTCCACTGACCGGACTGGCCTGTGCGCTGCTCTTTTCCCCGGCTCACGCTGCCGACCGCGTACTGGTACCCGGCGGGTCATTCAATATGGGGTGCTCGACAGGTGATACCGATTGCGAAAAGGATGAAGGCAAACCTGGAGGTATTGCGGTGGAAGTGCCCGCCTTTTCCATTGATCGTTACGAAGTCACCGTTGCCGACTACAGAAAATGCATGAAGGCGGGTGATTGCGCTCGCCCCAAGGATCACAAGCGGAATCAATACTGCAACCTCGATGCACCTGGTCGTGACAATCACCCCATCAATTGCGTCGACTGGCAAGATGCCGCCAATTACTGCCAATTTGTCGGTGCACGCCTGCCTTGGGAAGCCGAATGGGAAAAAGCCGCCCGGGCCGATAGCGAGACACGCTACCCGTGGGGAGAAAACATAAGCTGCAAGAATGCCATTCTCGATGACGGCAAAACCATGGGCAGCGTGCCCAACGAACCCGACGGCTGCGGCGAAGACCGCACCTGGCCAGTCGGCAGCCGGCCCGCCAATGCACTCGGCCTGTTCGACATGCACGGCAATGCCGGTGAATGGACCGCCAACTGGTACAGCCCCAAAGGGTTGTCACTCTACGCAGCCGGCGACCTGAAAGCCCCTGCTCAAAGCCGCCAGCGCGTCGTCCGCGGAGGCTCCTGGGACGAAAACAGCAACAACCTGCGCAGCTCTTTTCGCAACGTAAAACCCCCGATCAGTGGCAAAACCATCTATGGTTCGATAGGATTTCGTTGTGCCGCAGATGCCACAAAGCCCTGACCCGAACCATAATCCCGCCTGACGCCTTGGTGGCGGCTGAAGCCGATGACAAGTGAATGAAAACAATCACAAACACCTGGCAGCCCCGATTCACTCAAGTAATGACAGGCTTCAGCCCATCACGACCCTGGCTTGTTCTGGCACGCTTGCGCTTCACTCAAGTTGCGGCTATTGCTGCAACTCTCACTCCCGAGCAGCGCCCAGACACACCAGCCCGGCGCCAGAATCCACAACCCACCATGAATAAGGCGGGATAATCGCAATGCCCGAAACCTACACCATCACCCTCAAGGACAGCGACACCCGCTTTGACATAAGACCCGGCGAAACCATCCTGGATGCCGCCGCAAGAAACCACATCACACTACCCCACGGATGCCGTACCGGAGTCTGCGGCGTCTGCATCAGCAAAGTCCTGTCAGGCAACATCGAATACCCCGGCGGCCAACCCCTCTCACTGTTCGAAGAAGACCTCGCCGCCGGCATGGGCCTATGCTGCGTCGGCATCGCCAGAGGCGATCTGCTACTGGAAGTCGTCAACCTTGGTGAAGACTACGAACCCTGGGATCAAGACGACACCCAGAAATAAACACACCAGATCCTCAGACAGCAGGAATGACCACACCCCCTCCAAACCCCGTCATACCGGCAAGGAAGCCGGTATCCAGCCCACAGGGATGTGAGCACCAAACACGAAACAAGAGAGCCACCTTCCATGGCGCCCGGATTCCTCCACCCCAGCAGAAATGACCACATCCCCTCCAAACCCCGTCATACCGGCAAGGAAGCCGGTATCCAAACCACAGGGATGTGAGCACCAAACACAAAACAACAGAGCCACCATCCATGGCGCCCGGATTCCTCTATCCCAGCAGAAAAGACCGCATCCCCTTCAACCCACCGTCATACCGGCAAGGAAGCCGGTATCCAAACCACAGGGATGTGAGCACCAAACACAAAACAACAGAGCCACCATCCATAGCGCCCGGAT
>CAYTPO010000277.1:0-17702 GCA_964439815.1 uncultured Thiotrichales bacterium | reverse complement strand
ACCAGGCGCCTCCGCTGCGGGTCATCGCGCCAGGGCGGGTCTATCGTTGCGACTCCGATCTGACCCATACACCAATGTTTCACCAGGTGGAAGGTCTGCTGGTGGATACCGATGTGACGTTCGCGGATCTGAAAGGGGTGGTCGATCAGTTCCTCAAATCGTTCTTTGAAAACGAAGCGCTGCAAACCCGCTTTCGACCCTCGTACTTCCCTTTTACCGAACCCTCTGCCGAGGTGGATATCCAGTGCGTGATGTGTGGTGGTGAAGGTTGCCGCGTCTGCAGCCATACCGGCTGGTTGGAAGTGATGGGTTGCGGCATGGTGCATCCCGAGGTCTTCAGGCATGTCAATATCGATACCGACCGTTTTACCGGCTATGCCTTTGGCATGGGTGTAGAGCGACTGGCGATGCTGCGCTACGGGGTAAATGATCTGCGATTGTTCTTCGAGAATGATCTGCGGTTTCTCGGGCAGTTTGCCTGATACGGGAGTCGACTCTCGTTGTTGCCCCGGTAGTCATTGCAGCATGAGCCAGGCAGGTCTGATCGGAGCTGCATGTAATAATCTAGATTAATTTAAGCGCATAACACTATGAAAATAAACGAATCATGGTTAAGAGAACTGGTTGATCCCTCTATGGATTCGGCCGCTATCGGTGAATTGCTGACAATGGCGGGGCTGGAGCTGGACGGGCTGGAACCGGCAGCACCGCCGTTTTCCGGCGTCGTCGTGGCAAGGATCGAGGCGATCGAGCAGCATCCCGATGCGGACAAGCTGCGGATTTGTCAGGTGAATACGGGAGAGTCCGGGCTGACACAGGTCATTTGTGGTGCAGCCAATGCGCGCGAGGGGCTGGCTGTGGCAATGGCTACCGTGGGTGCGGTGCTACCGGGTGATTTCAGGATCAGGAAGGCGAAGCTGCGTGGTGTCAAGTCGTTCGGCATGCTCTGCTCTGCAGCGGAACTGGGGCTGGCGGATAGCTCCGACGGTATCATGGAGTTACCCGGTGACGTCGAACCAGGCACCGATTTTCGCCAATGGCTCAATCTGGACGATGTGGTATTCGATATCGATCTGACGCCCAATCGGGCGGACTGCCTGTCGGTCAAGGGGGTTGCACGCGAACTGGCGGTCCTCACGGGTGATCCGCTGACGTTGCCGGGAATCGAGGCGGTCAACACCACCATCGCTGATACCTTGCCCGTCGATGTTGCAGAAGCCTCCATCTGCCCACGGTATGCCGGCTGCGTGATCAAAGGCGTTGATGTCAATGTGCCTACACCCGTCTGGATGCAGGAGAAGCTGCGACGTTGTGGCATCCGCAGCCTGACGCCCGTTGTTGATGTAACCAATTACGTCATGCTGGAGTTGGGGCAACCCATGCATGCTTTCGATCTGCACAAGTTGCAGGGAGGCATCCGCGTAAGAAATGCTGCGCAGGGTGAGTCGCTGGAGCTGCTCGATGGCAAGGTCGTCGAACTCGACAGCGATACTTTGGTCATTGCGGATCATTCGCAGGCATTGGCCATTGCCGGCGTCATGGGTGGCAACAGCAGTGCTGTAGATGGTTCCAGCAAGGATATCTTTCTGGAAAGCGCTTTTTTCGTTCCGCAGAACATTGCCGGCAAGGCGCGTAAATATGGGCTGCATACCGAATCCTCCCACCGTTTCGAGCGAGGCGTGGATTTCGCATTGCAGGCTGAAGCGATAGCACGTGCTACCGCCCTGATACTGGACATCTGCGGCGGCGAACCCGGCCCGGTGACCGACATCATCAGTGATGCCGATCTCCCTGAATTGCCCGCCATAGCGCTGCGTCGTGAACGTATCGCGCGGATGCTGGGGGTGACGCTGGACGACGCGCGTGTAGCAGAGATACTCTCCGGCCTGGGCTGTGCAGTTCAGGCAAGTGATGATGGCTGGCGGGTAACTCCCCCTACCTGGCGTTTCGATTTGCGGATCGAGGAAGATCTGATCGAGGAGCTGGCGCGTGTCTATGGTTACAACAATATTCCTTCACATAGCCGTAGCTGGTCTCCGGAGATCAAGCCGATCCCGGAACGGCAGGTACCCCTGTCACGCCTCAAGCAGCGTCTTACCGGATTGGGTTATCAGGAGGTGATTACCTACAGCTTCATTGATGAGAAGACCGAAGCGCTGGTCAATCCCGCGATCAAGGCGTTGGCGCTGGCCAACCCCATCTCATCGGAGCTGGCGGTCATGCGCACCAGCCTGTGGGGTGGGCTGTTGCAGGTTGTGCGCCACAACTTGCGTCGCCAGCAACCCGCCGTTCGGGTATTCGAAACCGGACTGGTCTTTCTGCCGGGTGCGGCGGGGCTGCAACAGACTTCACGGATCGCGGGCGCGATTACCGCCACTGCCTATGACGAGCAATGGGCGGTTCCGGATCGGAAAGCGGATTTTTTCGACATCAAGGGTGATGTCGAAAACATGCTGCAACTCTGTCATCTGGACTACAAGGTCGACTGGCTTCACGGTAATCACCCGGCATTGCATCCGGGGCAGTCTGCGGTCGTCATGCTCGATGGTGAGGAGATCGGTCAGGTGGGCGCATTGCACCCGGAACTGCAGCAGACGCTCGATATCGATGACAACGTATTCCTGTTCGATTTTGCCCGCGATGCGCTGCAGCAGCGGGATTTACCCGCGTTCAAATCCCTGAGCCGTTTTCCCGCGCTGCGACGGGATCTGGCGATTCTGGTTGATGAAAATGTGAGCTATCGCGAAATTGCAGCAGCGATCAAGTCATTGAACCTTGATTTGATTGGCGGGTTTCAGATTTTTGATGTATATAATGGTGAAGGCGTAGCATCAGGTCTAAAAAGCATCGCTTTAAGCTTGATTTTACAGGACTTATCGCGCACTCTAGGAGATGAGGACGTGGAGCATACAGTGACTGCCGTTCTTGAAAAATTGAAATCGGATGTTGGAGCGTCCTTGCGAGACTAACGATGGCATTAACAAAAGCAGATATGGCCGAAATGCTCTACGATGAGCTGGGCTTGAACAAGCGAGAAGCCAAGGAGCTGGTAGAACTGTTTTTTGAAGAGATTCGCGTTGCTCTGGAAAACGGGTCTAATGTGAAGCTTTCCGGCTATGGCAATTTCGTGTTGCGCGACAAGAGTCAGCGGCCCGGACGCAATCCGAAAACAGGGGAGGAGATACCCATCTCAGCACGTCGCGTCGTCACTTTCCGACCTGGACAAAAACTCAAGCAGAGAGTCGAGAATTATGCTGGAAGCGGGGAACAATAACGAATTGCCGGTCATCCCCGGCAAGCGCTATTTCACAATTGGAGAAGTCAGCGAATTATGTGGTGTCAAACCTCATGTGCTGCGCTATTGGGAACAGGAATTTCCCCAGCTGAAACCTGTCAAGCGACGTGGCAATCGACGCTATTACCAGCGTCAGGACGTTCTGCTGATACGGCAGATTCGCAGCCTCCTGTATGAACACGGCTACACGATTGGTGGCGCCCGCCTCAAGCTGTCGGGCGACGATACCAAGGAAGATACCATCCAGAGCGATCAGATCGTCAAACAAATTCGCTCCGAACTCGAAGACTTGTTGAAATTACTCAAGTAAAGCTCTATATTCCGCTCTCCTGATTATTGCCCGCTCGGGTGGTGATCAACGTCTTTGTCGGGGCGTGGCGCAGTTTGGTAGCGCACTTGCATGGGGTGCAAGGGGTCGTAGGTTCAAATCCTACCGTCCCGACCATTTATTTCTCTGCCAGGATCGGCTTCAGCGCAAGCGAGACAGGCTCGATTCCTATCGCGTCAAGCTTAATCTCCACAACATCATGAAATCTGACTCTGTCATATCAAACCCCTCACTGAAACAGCTGGTACTTGTTGGCGGCGGTCATAGCCAGCTGCAGGTACTGATGTCTCTGGCAATGAGGCCGATACCGGGACTTCGGGTCGTGCTGATCAGCAAGGACACAATGACGGGCTATTCCGGGATGCTGCCGGGCTATATCGCAGGTCATTACTCGTTCGAAGCAACTCATATCGATCTGCGACGTCTCTGCGCCTTTGCCGGTGCTACGTTCCTGGCTGATTCGGTAGTGCGCCTCGATACCGAGAAGCAGGAGGTGATTTGCGCCGAGCATGGTTCCATCCACTACGACTGGCTGTCGATCAATATCGGTTCCACGCCGGACCGTGCCGGCATCCTGGGGATGACAGAACGCCTGATTCCGGTCAAGCCGATCACCACGTTCCTGCGGGAGCTGGACAGGATCGAGAAAAAGGCCGTGGCAACTGACAGGCCACTTCGTTTTGGCGTGATTGGTGCTGGTGCAGCCGGGGTCGAGGTGCTGCTTTCGGTCAAGTTCCGGCTTGAACAGCAACGCAACGCATTGTCATCTCGGCAGGCGGCTGATTTCCCGATCGAGTTTCATCTCTTCAGTACTACCGAAACCATCTTGCCGACACACAACGAAAAGGTGCAGGAGTTCTTCAAACACCGTCTCGCAGCAGAAAACGTGGTTGTTCATACCGATTTCAGAGTGACCTCCATCGAGGAGCGTGACGTGGTTTCGCGAACGGGTGAACGGGTTGCACTGGATGAGGTGATGTTGACGACCTCCGCCTCGGCGCAGGAGTGGCCGGCAGCCGCCGGACTCAAGGTGGATGCGCGCGGCTTCATCGAAGTCAATGAATACCTGCAGTCCTGTTCCCATCCCAATATCTTTGCTGCGGGGGATATTGCCAATTTCACGCCGCAACCCGCGGAAAAAGCCGGGGTCTTTGCTGTACGCCATGGTGGCCCGCTGGCGGTCAATCTACGCAGAAGTATCGAGAAAAAGGCCTTGAAGCCCTATCGCCCGCAACGCAAGTGGCTGGCGATACTGGCTTGTGGTGATCGCTACGCGGTTGCCTCCAAGGGGGCATTCTTTGCTCATGGTCGCTGGGTCTGGCGCTGGAAGGACCATATCGACCGCAAGTTCATGCGCATGTTTCAGCAGTTGCCGGAGATGCCGCCACCGGCATTGCCGCGTTTTGCCAGAGGGCTTGTCGATGATAACAGGGAGCTGTTGCAAAACCTGGGAATGCGCTGCGCCGGATGCGGTGCCAAAGTGGGCGGTGACATTCTGCAGACTGTGCTGGATGAACTGCGGCAGAGCCTGGGCAGTCAGGCGCTGGAAGGGCTGGATCAGCGGGATGACGCAGCCGTTATTGAAGTACCATCCGGGCAGCTGCTGGTACAAAGCCTGGATTATTTCACCGCGATTGTCGACGATCCATGGCAGTTGGGCAGGATCGCTGCCAATCATGCCCTGGGTGACATCTATGCCATGGGGGCGCAGCCGCATTCTGCTTTGACGCTGGCCAGCATTCCACCCGGTAGCGACACGCTCGTCGCCGAGACATTGCGGATGATGCTGCGAGGCGCAGTCTCGGTTTTCGAGGAGGCAGGTGCCTGTATCGTAGGTGGCCATACCAGTGAGGCCAGTGATCTGTCGCTGGGTTTCAGCGTGAATGGATTTGCCGATGGTGCAAGGTTGATGCACAAATCGGGTATGCAGCCGGGTGATCGGTTGCTGATGACCCAACCACTGGGCACAGGCGTATTGTTTGCCGGACACCAGCAGCTGAAAACCAAGGGTAGCTGGCTGGAGCAGGCGATCGAACAGATGACGCAGTCACCGCGAATTGCCGCAGATATTCTGCATGACCATGGCGCAACGGCCTGTACCGACATCACCGGTTTTGGCCTGCTTGGGCACCTGCTGGAAATGTTGAAACCCGATCACTGCAGGGTGGCTCTGGTGCTGGCGTCGATTCCCTTGCTGGAGGGTGCGCTGGCGCTGTCCCAGGCCGGTATTCGCAGTAGCCTGTTTCCCGATAATGCCAATGTCCGGCATATTATCGAGAACCTCGAAGAGATTCATCAGCGGCCGTCGTTCGAGCTGTTGTTCGATCCGCAAACGGCCGGGGGGCTACTTGCCACAGTGCCAGCCGCCAATGCGCAGAAATGCCTGGATGAACTCCGCAAGCATTACCCTCATGCGGCCCTGATTGGAACGGTCTTGGCCACAGACGAACCACAGCCGGGTGTTGTTGTCGAGGCCTGAGCCGCGTTACAGATCGAGATCGTTCCTTACTTTGGTTTCAATCTCGACGCAGCCGTGCAGGGTGCTGTGCAATGTACAGAGGTGGGCAGCCCGCTGCACCGCCTTGATACGGGAATCGGGCAGCTCGGACCAGTGGATCAGCATGGTGATGTGGCTGATTCTGGTAGGCTTGCTGGCATATTCCCAGCTCAGCTCGATCGTGATGTCTTCGGTTTCGGCGTCGATGCGCATGGAATAGTCTTCCAGAACCGCAAAGGTACAACGTCCAAGTGCCGCAACAAACATGTGCATGGCACTGAAATACATCGCCTCCGATTCCAGAGAGATATCCATCCCCTCGGTTTCGAAATCACCCATTTTCATTCGAGTCTGGTCCAGTACATGTATTTGCATGGTCTGTTATTTTCCTGTCAGAAGTTTGAGAGACATCAGGATAGAGATCGTTACCAATAACGGTTTGATCAATCGGCTGCCATGACGGATCGCAAGATGGGAACCGAGCCAGGCGCCGGCGATCTGCCCGCAGCCCATGACCAGCCCCATGATCCAGAGAATCTTTCCGCTGATGATGAAGACGATCAGGGCAACGATATTACTGGTGAAATTCAGCAGTTTTGTATTTCCCGTGGCCATTGGCAGGGAATAGCCCAGCAGATAGATGAAGGCGATGGTAAAGAACGAGCCGGTACCAGGCCCGAAGAAGCCGTCATAGAAGCCCACGGTAAAGCCGATGACCAGTCCGAAAGCACTCACACCCATGCGGGGTGGGTGAGGCTGGTCACTGACGCGTGGTGAAAACAGGAAATAGAGCGCAAACCCGATCAGCAATACCGGGATCAGGTTTTCGAGCATCCGGTTGGGCAGGATCTGTATCAGTGAAGCACCCAGCGCCGAGCCCAGCAATGCCGAGAGAATGGCCAGCCAGAGTTTGCGCGGTGAAACAAGATTGTGTCGCAGGTAGTTGAGTGTCGAGGTCAGGCTTCCCATGGTGCCCTGCAATTTGTTGGTGGCGATGGCCTCCACGGGGCTGATCCCGGTCCATAACAGTGCAGGTAGTGACAACAACCCCCCGCCGCCGGCAATTGCATCGACAAATCCGGCGACCAGCCCGGCAATGGCAAGCAAAATGAGTTCGGACAACATGGGAATCCAGAGCTTCGGTGGAAAGGGGGCGAGAGTATCCCCGGTCGCCAAAAGGTACCAGCAAAACTTTGGTGCCGGATACGGCCACGGGAGAAATAGGTTAGAATTTCGGTAACCACTCAGCTACTGCTTATGTGAACTACTCACTGAGCAGTTACGAATTTCGCGCCATTCGGGTCAGATCCAGGGAGATACCATGCCAAGCTTTGATATTGTTTCCGAATTCGAACGTCATGAGGCGAGCAATGCCGTGGACCAGGCCAATCGCGAGCTGGCCACCCGCTTCGATTTTCGCGGCAGCGATGCCAGCTTCACCCTGAAGGATGACACCATTACTTCAATTGGAGATTCCGAATTTCAGCTGAAGCAGATGCTCGATATCGTTCAGAGCAAGCTGCACAAGCGAGGCATCGACATAGCCTGTCTGGAGGTGGGCGAACCACAGGCCAGCGGCAAGACGGTTGTGCAGTTGTTGACGTTGCGCCAGGGTATTGATTCCGATCTGGCGCGCAAGATCGTCAAGCTGATCAAGGACAGGAAAATGAAGGTGCAAGCCGCCATTCAGGGTGACAAGGTCCGGGTAACCGGCAAGAAACGGGACGACCTGCAAAAGGTGATCGCCCTGCTCAGGGAGCAGGATCTGGGGATGCCCCTGCAATTCAACAATTTCAGAGATTGAGGAACCACAAGCATGAAGAAACTGACCACCAGCCTGCTGGTATCGCTGTTTGCCATAATGATCATGGCGACCGCCCAGGCGGAAAGCATGATGGAAACCAATGCGAAGGCGGGAACGGCCTTCCTGGAAAAGAATCGCAAGGCCGAGGGTGTGAAGGAGACGGCCAGCGGGCTCCAGTACAAGGTAATCAAGGAAGGCAGCGGCAAGAAACCTGCGGCATCGTCCACCGTGACTGTCAACTATGAAGGACGGCATATCAACGGCGAAGTATTCGACAGCTCCTACAAGCGCAACAAGCCCATCTCCTTTGGCCTCAACCGCGTCATCAAGGGTTGGACCGAGGGGCTGCAGCTAATGCGGGAAGGCGCCCACTATCAGCTCTTCATTCCACCCGAACTCGCCTACGGTCATCGTGGTGCCGGTGCTTCGATCGGACCTCAGGAAACCCTGATCTTTGATGTCGAGTTGCTCAAGGTCGATTGATACATGAAACGGGCTCCAACCCGTTGAAACAGATCTGCAGTGGGGAATCCGTGATTTCCCACTGCGTCTTGATCCTGATGTCCGGGGCATCACCAGCAAAAGCCAGCAGGCCGTATTTCCCGTAGTGCGGGAGCTTTCTTGCCAGACCGGGCAGGGCCGCTGAATTCCCGGTGGCGATAAAGAGCGTCGTCCTGCCTCCAGCGCTACCCAACGCCAGTGCCACACTGTCACTGGATTTACTGATTGTCCGTTCCTGAATCCGCAATTCGTCTGCTGTTTCCCCAATTCTCGTTCGATGGGCGTTGAATAATGCCTTTCTGAAGCGGTTTTCCCATCCCAGCAGGATGATGTCCCGCTCCTTGGGCAACGCTTTGATCTGGTCATCACGTACTGTCTTCCAGCTTCCTTCTCTCTTGCCGAGCCACTGCCTGGTCAGGCTGCGGTAGTGTTGCAGCAGCTCCGGTGTTGCCGCCGAGGGCAGGATAATGGTGACCTCCCGGCTGCCAAAGATGGCGGAGAGGGTTGCCGGGCTTTCCTGCGGATAGAGCTGGCGAAAGCAGTCGAATTCGGCATCGACCGTCACCTTCACCGGCCTTGCTGGCAGTGTCAGAGCCAACGGCTGATCCTGTTGCCGGGAAGGGACCATGTGTGTCACGGGTGTTTGCTCATCGGCAAAATGGAAGGTGACCGGGATGCTCATCGGGAAGGCGGGTTCCGACTGTGTTTGCTTGAGTCTGGCGGTAAAAAGGAAATGTTTCCCCTGCCTGCCCAATCGGGGTTTTGTGATTGCCAGGCGGGGAGCACCTGTACGATTGAGCCACTGCCTGAAGAATTCCTCCAGCGAGGTCTTGCCTGCCTCTTCCCATGCGGTCCGCAGATCGTGATAGCTGGCCTGACGGAACAGGTTCTGACGATAGAATTCACGCAACCCGTTGTAAAAGATCTCATCTCCCAGCTTTTTTCTCAGCATGTGGAAGAACATCATGGACTTGCCATAGCCCACAGCCTGGGAACTGTCGCCGTGTCGGCCACGGAATCGTAGCAGTGGAAAATCCGTGTCGGCCGTGGCGTGATGGGCAAAGTTCTGCAGCGTGTCGTGCCGGTAGGCGGCTGCCTTGCCTTGCTGTTCGCGCAGATGGTGGTCGGCCAGGTAGGTGGTCAATCCTTCACTCCAGTTGCCCTGGCTGTAGTCCACGAAGACGCCATTGCCAAACCAGTTGTGCAGGATTTCGTGGGGGTAGGAGGTGTGAATGATAAATGGCAGGCGGATAACAGTGGGGCCCAGCAGCGTGAAGGATGGCATGCCGTAACCGCTTTCCCAGAAGTTTTCGACCAGCGCAAACTTGCGGTAGGGGTAGTGGCCAAGCAAGGTATTGTAGTGTTGGATATAGCGGTGAGTGGCATCGAGATACCGCTGTGCCAGTTCAGGGTCGGGCTGGTGCAGATAGACCTGGGCGCTGATACCGGCCACCTTGGATTCATACAGATTGTATTCTCCGGCGAGCAGATAGATATCGTCCTGGGGATGGGTTTCCTCCCAGTGGTTGGTGGTGCGGGAGAGGCGCCTGCCCTGACTGATGGCTGTCCAGCCGGCTGGCAATGTCACTGACAGGTCAAAGCTGACATGGGCATCGGGGATGAGTGGATACCACGGTGCGGCACCGTTCAGAAACACGCCTTCCGCTCCGATCCAGCCGTGGGTGCTGTGCTGTGTCTTGCCTGCCGCGTCGGATATGTCACTGAGTGCATCGCGTATCTTACCCTTGTATTGCAGCGTGAATTCCCGCTGCTTCGGGTCGAGCTGTACAGTATGCCGGCCACTCCCCTGGGGAGTGCGCTGCGCTCCCTGGATGTGAGTGATCTCCAGGTCGGGGTGCAGCCGGAAAGTGACCTTGCTGCCGGCCTGTTGTGGTGGCAGCGTCACGTTGTCTGTTACAGTGATCTCACCGGTTTGTGGCGATAATGTCACGTTCAGCTGATGATGAATCACCGGCAACCCGGCGGCAGCGACGCCAGGGAGCAACAGAAGCCAGGAAAAGAGAATGGTCAATAGCGTATGAGTCAACGAGTGCATGAGATGCCCGAGATAAAATTTTCAGTTGTTCTGCGTATGGCAGTGCTGCTTTTGTCAATCCTGCTGGTACCAGCCTGTCAGACATTACCTGCCTCGACAGCAAACACCAACAAGAGCCTGCAGAAAGCGGGGAATCCTGCCGGGGCAGACTCCTGGCGGGTAATCGATTTTGCCCGTCTGCCGACGCTGGATGACATCATCGATGCGCTGGCGGACAAGCGCATCATCTTTATTGGTGAATCCCATGAACGCTATGACCACCATCTTGGACAGCTGGAAATCATCAAGCGGCTGCACGCGCGCAATCCCGATCTGGTGATTGGCCTGGAACAGATCCAGCAGCCTTTCCAGCAGGCGCTCGATGACTATATTGCAGGCAGGATCGATGAAACGACGATGCTGCGAAACACGGAATACTATGATCGCTGGAAATTCGATTACCGGCTGTATCGTCCCATCTTCCTGTATGCCCGCCAACACCATATCCCGCTGCTGGCCCTGAACGTCTCCCGCGAAATCACGCAGGCGGTCGGCAAGGGTGGCATCAAGGCACTATCGGCGGAACAGCGCGAGCAGATCCCGACGTCGATCGATCGCAATGTGGCCGGCTATCGGGATCGAATCGAATCGGTCTTTGGTCAGCATCCCGGTATGGAGAAACGCAGTATCGACAATTTTGTCGAGGCGCAGCTGATCTGGGACGAGGGAATGGCAGAAGCGGCTGCAGCCTATCTGCACGAGCATCCCGAAAAGACCATGGTCATTCTGGCCGGTGCCGGGCATATCATGGATGGCACCGGTATCCCGCAGCGGTTGCAGCGTCGCACAAACCTGCCAATGGCAACCGTGCTGCAACTGGGTAGCGGTATCGAACTGGCGGCAGATACCGCAGATTATATTTTGCTGCCAAAGGAGCAAGTACTGCCGCCCGCCGGACTGATCGGCGTGATTCTGTTGCCGGCCGATCACGGCATGAAGATCAATTCCTTTTCCGATGATAGCCGGGCCAGGGAGGCCGGGTTGCGAGTGGGGGACAAGCTGGTCGAGATCAATGGCTCACCAATCGAGCGATTTTCTGATGTGAGGCTGGGGCTGTGGAACCGCAAGCCCGGTGATCATGTAACACTTGGAATACTGCGTGGTGACGGTGATGGCGCCAAGCGGCTGGATTTCGAGGTCATCCTGAAATAGCTGGACAGATGAAGACAATGGGCAAGCGGATATTTCGATGGTTTCTGATGGCAATGGTTGTGGCTGCGGTGTTGCTCGTGGCCCCCAATGCCTGCCACCTGGAGCCAGAGGCAGATGATCTTTTACAGATCAGGGATGCCTTGCAGCAGCAGGGTCTGGGATCGATCGATCTTGGCCTTGACGGAGAGGTGATTCAGCTCGGCGGTGAAGTACCAATTGCCGAGTTCAGGAAGAAGGCAGCGCTGATCGCCGATCAGTATCGTGGTGATCGGCAGGTCAGAAACGCCATCACGGTAAAACCCGCCTTGAGTCCCTATCCGTTCAACGCCTGGCTGACCCCTGAGCAGGTACGAATCAGCGGGTATGTGGCATCGAGCCGGCACAAGAAGCACCTGACCGAGCTGCTGGAGAGTATGCTGAAAGGTCGGCAACACAAGATCAGGCTCAAATTTGCCGAAGGCGAGCCGGTGGATTGGGAGCAGGCAATTGTTCCGGCAATGAATGCGCTGTTAAAACTGCAGGAAGGTAGTCTCGAAATCGCTTATCGGCAGGTCAGGCTGGATGGCGAAGCCGCGTCCAGGGAGATGCACACAGCGGCAAGGCAAGCGCTGGAGCCGTTGGTATCGATGGGATATGGTCTGTCGGGACAGCTGACTGTGGCGCTCTCATGTCTCGAAAAGGTACGGGCGCTGGCCCTTGCCAGCCCGCTACGGTTCGAGCAGGGGCTTGATACCATCAAGGCTGAAAGCACGCTGTTCCTGGATGAGCTGGCAGCGCTCTCACGCAGCTGCGAGGAGACGGCGTTCCTGGTTCACGGCTATACCGACAGCAGAGGCCCGGCAGAACAGAATCTCGCCCTTAGTCAGGCGCGGGCAAATGCTGTCGTACAGGCCATGCTGGAGCGTGGAATCCCGGCTGGCCGGTTTACCGCCATTGGCCATGGTGAGTCCTCTCCTGTGGCCGACAACCGCACGCCGGCTGGACGGGCCAGAAACCGGCGAATAGAGTTTAGCGTTAAGGAGCCCGCAGAATCCGACGCGCAATAGTGACTCTGGTCGCGTAACCATTTACCCTCTACCGCATTTCACGGGCTTGAGGATTAGGGAAACCATGCAAAGAAAAGGAATCATGAAGAAACTTACCAATACATTATTGCTGGCGGCGCTGGGTATCCCGGCAGCCGTTGTTGCCGACAACAATTTCAATAGCCTGTCGCTGCTGACACAGGAGCAATTTGCCACGTTGTCGGAAAATCTGGCGGCCGCTACCAGCTACAAGGCACTCGCTCCGGCGGAAACCCTGGGCGTCATCGGCTTCGATATCGGTCTGGAACTCAGCGGCACCGAAATCGACAAGGATATTTTCGATATTGCCTCTCAGGGTGGTTGGGATCTGGAAACGCTGCCGGTTCCCAAACTTCATGTCCACAAGGGGCTGCCACTGAATTTCGATGTTGGTGCGTTCTATACCGGCGTACCGGATTCCGATATCAGGATCTGGGGCGGAGAACTGCGCTACGGCATTATCTCCGGCGGCATTGCAACCCCCGCGCTGGCTGCCCGGATCACCTACAGCAAGATGGAAGGTGTGGATGAGATCGATTTGAGCAATACCGGAGTGGAACTGACGGTCTCCAAGGGATTCATCATGCTGACGCCCTATGCCGGAGTGGGCAAGATCTACAGCAAGTCGGAGGCCAGGGATGTTGCCTCGCTGAAGACTGAGGAACCCGACCTCAACAAAGTCTATGTCGGGCTCAATATCAACCTCGGCGCCAATCTCGTATTCGAGGTGGACAAGACCGGTGATTACACCACCTATAGCGCCAAGGTCGGGATTCGCTTCTAGGATTTACCCTCTCCGTACCCCCCCCCGGATCGCCGAGTTGCATTCGGCCTCGCTGACTGCAAATCGGCGCTCCAGAACCGAGCGACTTCGTAACGGTTCGCCGGGTAGTTACATCTAGGAGCCTGTCCGAGAATAGGAGTCGTAGCGAGGGAAAGCTATTTATAGCTTTTCCGCAGTAGGCTCCCTATTCTCGGACAGGCTCCTAGACAACCTCTCCACCGGCGGGGTTGTCTTGTGCAATTCTTGCGTGTGCAGTTTCTCGGAGCTGCCCTACGGCCTTGTCCAGATCGTTGTCATGCAGTGATTCCAGCGCCAGGGTTCTGACAATCTTGCGTTCGTTGAGCTGCATCGAGCGTCGATAAGTCGGATCGTAGTGCGTTTCCAGCAGATGCGCGACAAACGCCGGCCACTGACCGGTGCGGATCAGGTTTTCCCAGTGGTTGAGCGTTTCGTTTCCCAGTCTTTCCTTCAGATACCCCAGCTTTTTCAGTAGCACATCGGGGTTTTCGGTGAAATAGCGGTAATGCTGCAGCAGATATTCAACACGAGCTGCAACCGGTGCGGTCACCTCGATGGCACTGGATGTCTTCATGCGCTGCCATAGCGGGGCAGGGCAGTGGATATTCCCGATCTTGATACTCTCGGCTTCGACCCATACCACCCTGTCGGGATCGAAGGCATTGATCCTGGCGTTCAACAGGGACTCGAAATACTTTTGCGCAGGCTGTGGTGTATCGGGATCACCGCCCAGTAAGGAACCCCGATGATTGGCCATGCCTTCCAGATCCAGCACCTGTTCACCCGCCAGTTCCAGTTTCTTCAGCAGATCCGTCTTTGCGGTACCGGTCAGTCCGGCAAGAATGATCAGATTCAGTTGTGGTGCCAGATTTTCCAGGTTCTCCCTGACCCACTGCCGGTAGCGTTTGTAGCCGCCTTCGACCAGCGTCGTTTCCCAGCCGATCCGTGACAGGATGGTTGCCAGTGCGCCAGAGCGCTGGCCACCGCGCCAGCAGTAGACAAGCGGTCGGTAGTCCTTGGGCTTGTCGATAAAGCGTGTTTGCAGCCAGTGAGCGATATTGGCTGATATCAGTGCAGCGCCGAGTTTCTTGGCGGCAAACGGGCTGACCTGCTTGTATAGTGTGCCAACTTCGGCGCGCTGTGCATTGTCGAGTACATAACAGTTGATGGCGCCGGGAATATGATCTTCGGCGAACTCTGCCGGTGAACGTACATCGATGATATCGCTGTAGCCGTCGAGATTAAATTGGGTCAGACGTGCAATGGGTCGTGAACTCATGCTTGTTGCTCGCTGGTCAGTTGCTGTGCCTCATCCGCCGACAGGTATTTCCAGGGCAGCGGGACAAGTGCCGGTACCTTCTGCTGGTAACGTCGGTAGCGTTCGCCGTATTCATTGATCAATTTGTCTTCTTCCCACTTCGTGCCAACGATGAAATAGAGGGTGGCCAGTACGCAGGTGATACCCCAGCTCAGCGGCATGTCGCGGGTCCAGATCAACACCAGGCCGAAAAAATACCAAGGGTGGCGGACATAGCGATGAAACGGGGAGAGGGTGAATGGCTCGCCGGCTTCACCGATATGGCTGTGATGATTCCGACGCAGACCGAGGAAGGCAGCCATGTCATAGTGTCGGCTGCTGACCAGAAAACCGGCAACGGCCAGTAGTGCCAGCAGATTCATTATCCACCAGGAGATGCCTTCCCATTGCCACAGCATGGGGCCGGGATGCAACAGGATGATTGCCAGCGGCACCAGGATGGTAATGCTGGAAAACGCATTGTAGAGCAGCCGGTAGCGTGCGCTGATGGCCGGGCAACAATCGGCAACCCGCCGCTTGAAGCGATTGGAGGCTGTCAGAGAGTGTATTGCATAAAACAGCAACCAGCTGCCGGCAAGGATGAGATAGTGGGTCAAGAGATAATCGATGCTCTGGAAAACGGGGGATTATACGCCACTGCAGCTCCCTGTGAGTACCAGAAACAGCAATTCGCAATCTGTTGATCCTGTTGCGAAATCGCATTGTTTGAGGCAGAGGGGTTCGCTAGCCTGTACCGCATCTTATTCATTCTTTTCTTGAGGAACTGTCATGTCTGAACATTCACGACTGGAGGAATTTCCCGTTTCCTTTTTTGCCATGGTCATGGGGTTGTCCGGCTTGACGATCGCCTGGGAAAAAACCCAATCCATGATGGGGTTCGAGAGCATGATCCCGCAGGTATTGCTGGGGCTCACCATTGCCGTGTTCCTGACCCTGGTTCTGATCTATACAATCAAGCTGTTGCGTTATCCAAAGGCAGTGCGGGGCGAGCTTGGCCATCCGATCAAACTGTCATTCTTCCCCGCCATTTCCATCAGCCTGCTGTTGCTGGCTATTGCCGGACATCAGTATGCTCCGGCCTTTGCTGCCATCCTCTGGCAGGTGGGAACGGTGCTGCATTTCGGCTTCATGCTCTACATCCTCAATTCGTGGGTCAATCATCCCCACTACAAGGTCATTCACATGAATCCCGCGTGGTTCATTCCGGCAGTGGGTAATGTACTGGTGCCTGTCGCAGGTGTCGGTCTTGGTTACGTCGAGGTTTCCTGGTTCTTCTTCAGTGTCGGCATGCTGTTCTGGATCATGTTGTTGACGATTGTCTTCAACCGCGTGCTGTTTCATGATCCGCTGCCAACCAAGCTGGAACCTACACTGTTCATCCTGATTGCGCCTCCGGCGGTTGGCTTTATCTCCTATGTCAAATTGACGGGTGAAATCGATAGCATGGCGCATATTCTCTATTACCTGGCGCTGTTCTTCAGCTTCTTCCTGCTGACTCAGGTAGCGCGCCTCTCCAGGCTGCCTTTTTTCCTCTCCTGGTGGGCCTATTCCTTCCCGCTGGCTGCCGTCACTATTGCCAGCTGGGTGATGTATCAGCACGTCGAGCACGATGTCATCAAGTACTTGGCGCTGTTTTTCCTGACGCTGGTTTCCCTGATCGTTGCGCTGCTGATCGTCAAGACACTGCAGGCCATCGTGCAGAAGAAAGTGTGTGTTCCGGAGTAAACGACAATGAAAATTGCTGTGACCAGCCAGAACTTTCGCACCATAACCGGCCATGCCGGCAAGACCCGCCGCTTCATGATCTTCGAAGCGGATGCGTCGGGTAATCCGGAGGAGGTCGAGCGACTCGATCTGCCCAAGGAGATGTCGATCCATGCGTGGCCCGGTGGATCTCATCCCATCGATGTGGCAGATGTATTGATTACCGGTGGCTGTGGTGATGGTTTTGTCCGTAACATGGCCAGTCGCAATATCCGGGTAATCCGAACGTCGGAGACGGATCCGGTTGCCGCGGTTAAGGCCTTTCTGCAAGGGCAGGAACTGCCGCCTCCGGCACCTCACGAGCATTAGTTGCCAGCCGATGTATCGAGCCCAGTACTGTCACGAGGCGGTGCAGGGCCTTTTCCACTGGATTTAAGGGTTTGAGTGCACCTGTAAACTGACGTACTCTTACGGTTCTGTCAGGCCAGTCGGAACGCACCGGTGGAAAAAAAACTCATAAATATCGATGTCACGGAAGCATGGGAAGGCGTTGCTGATTGCAAGCAGTGTGCCCTGCGCAACACGGTGCTGTTTGCCGGATTGACCGAGGACGATTTCTCCAAACTACATCGGCCAGTTGAGCAACTGGCACTGCAGGCTGGTGAAATGCTCTATGGCGCTGGTGATCATGGCACCAATATGTACACCATTCGCAGCGGCCTGCTCAAGTTGGTGCAGTATCTCCCCGATGGCACTCAGCGAATCGTCCGGTTGTTGAAGACGACTGATGTGGTAGGGCTCGAAACGCTGCTGAGTGACAAGTATCAGCACGACGCCATCGCGCTGCAGACTACCGAACTGTGCCGTTATCCCTCCCGGGCAGTCAATGAACTCGCCGTGGAAAACCCCACGCTCCACCATGATCTGATGAAACGCTGGCAGAAGGCGCTGACGGACGCGGATGCCTGGGTTACGGAGCTTTCCACCGGTTCGGCAAAGCAGCGCGTGGCGCGATTGCTTCTGCGCCTGGTTCGCGATGAGGACAGCAGCGAATGCATGCTGTTTGGACGCGAGGACATGGGGGCAATGCTGGGAATTACCACGGAAACGGCCAGTCGTACAATTGCCGATTTCAAACGCAA
>CAYTPO010000276.1:0-6118 GCA_964439815.1 uncultured Thiotrichales bacterium | reverse complement strand
AATGTTCGCGAGCTGGAAAACATGCTGGAGCGTGCCTGTACATTATCGGAATCCAGAACCATCAGCGCAGCGGACATCGAACTGCCACAGCCACACATCAGCGAACAGAGCGAGCCAGGCCACACACTCAGTGCAAACCTTGCCAGCCAGGAAAAGGTGGCCATCCTTGATGCCCTGGAGAAAACCCGCTGGAACAAGACTGCCGCTGCCAAGCTGCTGGGAATGACACTACGCCAGCTACGCTACCGCCTGAGCAAGTTCGACATCGAATGACATTCTGCTGGCCCGAACGAACAATTTTGTCACAAAGTGACATTTATTTGTCCCAATCAGCCCCCCCTGTTCCGTAATGGATCTACTCACAAACCCAAACACGCTCAATCCATCACTTGGCAAGGCCAAGGAAATTTTCCTTGTATTTCAATCCAGTAGACTCAAGGAAATCATTGATATCCGCCGATCCCACGACGCGATACGCTTTCTGGCATGGAATGTGTATCATGTGGCATCGAAACGAAACAAATAGCCTGCAAAGCTAGAATCTACGAAAAATCACTAATCGGAGTCCTAGAATTATGAAAAAAGCTCAACAAGGTTTCACCCTGATCGAACTGATGATCGTTGTTGCGATCATTGGTATCCTGGCAGCCGTTGCACTGCCTGCATATCAGGACTATGTGGCCAAATCAAAGATCACCAGCATCGTAGCTACAGCGTCTTCCGGCAAGTCATCCATGTTTGATCGCTACAGCGATTTGGGAAAAATGCCTGCTGCTGTTGGCGCCGCAGATGGAATCGATGAGGCCGGATCTACCACTGAAGGTTTCTACAACACAATGAATGGTCTAGATTATAAAAGCGCTTTGGCATACGCACGTACCGACACAACTGCGTCTTTTACCGTCACGCTCGACAAAATAAACGGTAATGTAAATGGCAAAACACTGAAATTCACCTATAGTGATGCTGGGGGAGAGCTTAAGTTTGATTGCGAGGCTTCAGCTAACACCAAGAGAAAATACCTTCCTAGCCAATGCACTGTTGCCGCTGGCGGTTAATACCATTTAGTTGAGAACCTTTCTCATAAAACAAGAAAAGGCTCCGCTTTGCGGGGCCTTTTTTTATTGCTTAGGAGCCTGTCGGATTTAACCGTTTGAAACGAAAATCACTGGGGGCGAATTAAATCAGCTTATCGTGTGAGGAAAATACCAGGGCTGTTTAACAAGTACAATAAGCTGAGTTGATCGCCATCCAGGGATTTGCAGCCAAACAGCGCTAACTCCGACAGGCTCCCAGCGTTTCACACCACATATCTAGAATTTGTGATACGTTATTGAACACGCGGAAGATTTTCACAACCAAATACAGTAAAGTCTGAACGATTGGTTTTAAAGAGCTCCCAATACCCACTATACGCTGGAACTCAACAGGAGTGGTTCCAACACTATGAACACAGCTAATCCAGCTACAGCCACCATCACATTCAACGGACTACTACGCCGCCTCCTGGTAGAACGCGTCATCTCCAAAACCCAGGCTGTTGAAACCCAGGCAGTCGCAGATAAAACCAGCAAGCCACTGGTGCGGGTATTACTGGATGAGTCCATTGCTACCCCACTACAAATCGCACGCGCCAGCGCAGATGAATTCGGTATCCCGGTACTCGACCTCGCCGCTTTCGATCTCGACCAACTACCCAAGGAGCTGATCAAGGAGGAACTGCTCACCAAGCATCATGCACTGCCATTGATCAGACGGAACAACCGGATCTATGTGGCCATCTCCGATCCGATGAACCAGGCTGCACTGGATGAGCTGAAATTCAGTACCGGGTTGACAGCTGAACCCATTATCGTCGAGGACGACAAGCTGCATGCCACTATCAAGCAGGCACTGGATACGGCCGATGCCAACTGGAATACCGATGATCTAGAGGATGACCTGGAAGATCTCCAGGTAGGTCTGGATGAAACCCAGATACAGCAGGCAGCCACGACGGAGATCGATGACACGCCAGTTGTTCGCTTTGTCAACAGCACGCTACTCAATGCCATTCGACGTGGCGCCTCCGATATTCACTTTGAGATCTACGAAAAGACTTTCAGGGTTCGCTTCCGTATGGACGGTATCCTGCACGAAGTAGCCAAGGCGCCACACAGCCTGGCACCGCGGGTCATTGCCCGGGTCAAGGTCATGTCAAGAATGGATATTTCCGAGCGCCGGATTCCACAGGATGGCCGGATCAAGCTCAAGATCTCGGAAAAACGCGCCATCGATTTTCGGGTCAACACCTGCCCGACGCTCTATGGCGAGAAAATCGTGCTACGGATTCTCGATCCCAACAGTGCCAAACTGGGAATCGATGTCCTCGGCTACGATGAAGCCCAGAAGAAGATGTATCTGGATGCACTCTCCAAGCCTTACGGGATGATTCTGGTCACCGGTCCGACAGGCAGCGGTAAAACCGTTTCACTCTATACCGGCCTCAACATCCTGAATACACCGGATCGCAACATCTCCACTGCCGAAGATCCAGCCGAAATCAATATGATGGGCGTCAATCAGGTTAATGTGAATGCCAAGGTCGGCTTGACCTTTGCCAACGCGCTACGCGCCTTTCTGCGTCAGGATCCCGATGTCATCATGGTAGGTGAGATTCGCGACCTGGAGACAGCCGAGATCGCCATCAAGGCAGCCCAGACCGGCCATCTGGTGCTCTCGACACTACACACCAATGATGCGCCACAGACGCTCACACGGCTCGCCAATATGGGGGTCCCCTCCTATAACATCGCCTCCTCGGTGTCATTGATCATTGCCCAGCGGCTGGGCCGGAAACTTTGCGACCACTGCAAGGAATTGGCCGACCTGCCAAAAGAGGTCCTGCTCGAAGAAGGCTTCTCCGAGGAGGAAATAGGCAGCTTCCCCATCTACAAGGCAGTTGGGTGCGACAAGTGTACCGGCGGCTACAAGGGGCGGATCGGTATCTTTCAGGTCATGCCGATCTCCGAAGAGATGGGCAAGATCATCATGGAAGGTGGCAACGCACTGGAGCTTGCAAAACAGGCTCAAAAGGAAGGCGTCAAGGATCTGCGTCAGTCCGGACTGGATAAAGTCCGGGCCGGATTGACCAGCCTGGAAGAAATCAACCGCGTGACCAAGGACTAGACAAGGGAATGATCGATGGCTACGAAAGCTGAAAAATCCACATTCATCTGGGAAGGGATCAATACTGGCGGGGAGCGTATCAAGGGCGAGTCCATTGGCATATCCGAAATGCTGGTCAAGGCTGACCTGCGACGTCAGGGCATCAAGACCGTCAAGATCAAGAAAAAAGCCAAGCCCCTGTTCCAGAACAAGAAGAAGATCACCGGGGCGGATATCGCAGGTTTCGCCCGTCAACTCGCAACAATGATCACTGCCGGCGTACCCATGGTGCAATCACTGGATATCATCGCCCGTGGCCATGAAAACATCGCCATGCAGGATCTGGTGATGGCAATCAAGAGCAATGTCGAAGCGGGTAACAGCCTCGCCGATTCTCTGGCACAGCATCCCCGGCACTTTGACGAGCTGTTTGTTAGCCTGGTCGAGGCAGGCGAGCAATCCGGCTCGCTGGAATCCCTGCTGGACAAGATCGCAACCTACAAGGAGAAAACCGAAGCCATCAAGGCCAAGATCAAGAAAGCAATGTTCTACCCGCTCTCGGTTCTGGTCATCGCCTTTGTCGTCTCGGCCATCCTGCTGATCTTTGTTGTCCCCACCTTTGAAGATCTATTCAAGGATTTTGGCGCCGATCTGCCGGCCTTCACCACCTTTGTCATCCATCTCTCCGAGTTCATGCAGGCATGGTGGTGGGTAATTTTCGGCATTATCGTGGCAGCCATCTACGTCTTTGTTGCAGTCCACCGCCGTTCGGAAAATTTTCGCCACAACGTGGATCGCTTCATGCTCAAGGCCCCCATCTTTGGTCCTGTAGTCAAGAAATCCGCCATTGCACGCTTCGCCAGAACGCTCTCAACCATGTTCGCCGCTGGCGTCCCCCTGGTGGAAGCCTTGAATTCAGTCGCCGGCGCAACCGGCAACTCGGTTTATGCCAAGGCAACCCTGCAGATTCGCGATGACACCACCACCGGCATGCAGATCCAGCAGTCTATCCGCAACACGGGGGTATTCCCCAATATGGTAATCCAGATGGTTGCCATTGGAGAGGAATCAGGCTCACTCGACCACATGCTCGGCAAGGTTGCCGATTTCTATGAGGAAGAGGTGGATAACATGGTGGACAGCCTCAGCAGCATGCTGGAACCTCTGATCATGGCCATTCTGGGCGTCCTGATCGGTGGCCTGGTAATTGCCATGTACCTGCCGATCTTCAAGCTTGGCGCAGTTATCTAGGAGAAGCCAATGATGGATCTCTTGGTCAGCTCACCAACAAGCCTGGTGATTGCCTCGGCGATACTCGGGCTGCTGGTTGGCAGCTTTCTCAATGTAGTGATCTACCGCTTGCCAGTGATGATGGAGAACCAGTGGAAACTCGATACCGGGCAGGAAACCGCTGACACCATTGCAAGATTCAACCTGATCACTCCAGCTTCGACCTGTCCGCACTGCCAGCACAAGATTCAACCCTGGGAAAACATACCGCTGCTGAGCTACCTGTTTCTCCGCGGACGCTGTGTCTCCTGCAAGGCACCGATTTCACCTCAATATCCACTGGTCGAACTGTTTACTGCATTGCTCTCCGCCCTGGTTGCCTGGCAGTTGGGTTTCGGCTGGCTATTGCTGGCAGCGCTGGTCTTCACCTGGACACTGGTTGCGTTGACCATGATCGATTACAACACCCAACTACTGCCAGACACGCTGACGCTACCACTGCTATGGCTCGGTTTGTTGATCAATTCAGGGAGTGGTTTTACCGATCTGAACAGCGCAGTCTGGGGTGCTGCCGCAGGTTACCTGTCGCTGTGGCTGGTCTATCAGCTGTTCAAGCTGGCAACCGGCAAGGAGGGGATGGGCTACGGTGACTTCAAACTACTGGCAGCCATTGGCGCCTGGTGTGGCTGGCAGGTCCTGCCTGTCACCATTATTCTGTCATCCGTGATCGGCGCCATAACGGGGATCATCATGATTCTTTTCAAGCGCCATCAACAGGGGACGCCTATCCCCTTTGGCCCATTCCTGGCCGGAGCCGGCTGGATCAGCCTGTTCTGGGGCAAGGATCTGATGGAAGGTTATCTTCGCTTTGCCGGTACCGGGTGACGCTGGTGCCCTCATGCTGAAGATTGGGCTGACCGGTGGCATTGGCTCGGGCAAAACCATCGTTGCAGATTTTTTCGCCCATCTCGGTATTCCCGTCATTGATGCCGACCTGATTGCCCACTCGATTACCAGCGACCATAGCGAGGCCAGCAACGCCATTCGGCGAGCTTTCGGTGATGATTTCTTTACTGCAACCAGCAAGCTTGACCGACGCAAACTGCGTGAGGAAGTCTTCAAAAACCCGGACAAGCTGCAACAGCTGGAAGCGATTCTCCATCCGCGCATCAGGAAGGAAATCCTGCGGCAACTGGAAGCACTGTCATACGAAACCCACCCCTATTGCATTATCGCCATCCCACTGATCATCGAATCAGGGATGCTTGATCTGGTCGACCGACTGATCGTCGTCGATGTACCGGAAGAAATACAGATCCAACGTGTCATCAAACGCGATAACGTCGACAGAGCCCAGGTCGAACACATCCTCTCCCGCCAGGCGAGCCGTACTGATCGACTGGCCGCTGCCGACTTCGTCATCGACAACAGCCAGGATCTCGAAACCACCCGTGAACAGGTGCAAACAATCGATAACTTGCTATGCTAGGAGCCTGTCCGAGAATAGGGAGCCTACTGCGGAAAAGCTATTTTGGCCCTTTTCCCCCCTGATTTTCGTCAAATATAGCCAATATTCTCCTCAAATCAGTGAAAAAAATGGCCTAAAATGGCTTTCCCTCGCTACGACTCCTATTCTCGGACAGCCTCCTAGGACTGCCTATTACCCACAAACATAGCTAGACAACAGCTCCATGATTTTGCAAGGAAAATCCTTCACACATCAACTGAAGCGCGGAATAGC
>CAYTPO010000275.1:0-6590 GCA_964439815.1 uncultured Thiotrichales bacterium | reverse complement strand
ACTTGATGATAATGAACTACAGTTATACAGAAACCAGTATCCCGAGGAGGCAGAAAAAGTGAGCAACTTTGCTGAGAGATTCAGGGCGGAAGGTATTCAGCTGGGCGTCAAGCAAGGCATGCAGCAGGGAGTGCAACAGGGCGAGGCTCTGGTATTGATTCGCCAATTGACGCTCAAGTTTGGCGAGGTACCCGAAGAAATACGGCAACGCATCACAATGGCAGATTCCGATACCCTGATCCAGTGGCTGGACAGAATCCTGTCTGCAAAGAGCATCGAAGAAGTGATTGATTAGAAGCCTGTTGAATTCAAGTTCCCGATGCAGACTCCCTTGCCCCGCTGAGCTTCCCTACCCCAGCAGCAGCTTCAACCCGATCAGCAGAGTGACCGACTCGAAGCCCCGCTTGATCCAGCGGTTGCCGGAGCTGATGGCAAGATGCGCACCCATGTACCCCCCCAGTAACGATCCCAGCAGTAACACGGGAATCCATGCCCAGTAGATCTCCGAGACAACGCCCAGCGTGAACGCTCCTGTACCATTCCAGAAGATGCCAACCATCACCAGGGTATGCGCCACCGCCGAAAGATAGTCCATGCCAAACCAGCGGATCAGCCACAACGTCACGAACAACCCGGTACCCGACGTCAGCGATCCATTCAGAAAGCCGATGAACAGCAGGCCCGATCCACCAATCACCAGCCCCCGACCCTGGCGGTTACCTGCGACGTATTGCAGGCCAAGTGATTGCTTGAAGATGGAGTAGAGGCCAAGGGCAATGGTCAGCACACCCAGCAGCACCTCGGCTACCCGGTCGGGGATATGCACGATGGCAAGTGCTCCCAGTACAACCCCTGGCAAGCCGCTGAGCAGCATCAGCACGACCATTGGTTTTTCCAGCCGGCCATCGCGCCAATGCCGCAGGCTGGCTCCCAGCCCCAGCGCCACACTGGCAACCTTGTGCGTTGCCAGCGCCAATGCAAACGGCAGGCCCAGGAATATCAGGGCGGGCAGCTGCACCAGGCCTGCACCACCCCCAAAAAAGGAGGAGAAGAGGTTGGCAACCAACGAGACTGCAAATAGTGTAAGTTGTTCAATCATTTACTTGTCCGGCAGTTGGCGCAGACTGTGAACAGGATCGTTGCGTCAGTGGGTGCGCCTGTGTCCTAATGTTGGCAACTATGGATCTGTATTTTCATCGACGAAACCTGCTGGCGCTAGCCCTGTTGCTGACCACCCACATAATCGGGGCGTCGGAGCTGTACCGCTGGGTCGATGAAAATGGCGGCGTCCACTACAGCGATCGCGTGCCGCCCTCCCAGGCACAACAACCCCGGACAGAGCTCAACAACTATGGACGAGCTACCCGCGAAGTCAATGTCCTCAAGACCAAGGAGCAGATCCTCCAGGAACAGCAACAGCTCATCGAGCAACTGCGCCAAAAGCGCCTGCGGGAAAAGGAAGTTGCTGCCGATCGCGCCCTGCTGACCACCTTCAATTCGACCGAGGATATCGATGCCCTCTATGCCAACCGGCTGCAGGATCTGGATACCTATACCGAATCCAACCGCAGAAGGCTGGAGAAAACCCGGGATCTCCTCGCCAAAACCGAAAAAAAGCGAATATGGTACCAGGCTAGGGAGTACGCGGTTCCCAAGCAGATCAGCGACAATATCAAGGAATACAAGCAGCAGATCGCCACCTACGAACTGCTGATAGAGCGCAATCTGGCAAAGCGGAAGAAACTGGAAAAGAAGTACAAGCATGACAAGCATCGCTACAGATTTCTGACCAGCGAGTCGGAATCGGAATAGGTTTCAACCACGCACGACAACCCGTAGCTCCCCAACCGAAAAATGTAATGGCTAGGAGTCTGTCGGACTTGACCGTTTGAAGCGAAAATCACTGGGGGTGAATTAAGTCAGTTTATCGCGTGAGGAGAATAGCAGCGCTATTTGACGAACAGGATAAGCTGAGTTAATCACCATCCAGAGATTTGCACCCCAAGGGCACCTCCTGCGGGCGCAGCCAAACAGCGTTAAGTCCGACAGCCTCCTAGAGTAGCCAAAGCCAAATCTAACTGCCCGGATTGCCTCTGAAATCCGTCAGATCAAGGCAGGAAACGCGAGTTTGCACGGCAAATGACCATTGTCCCAACACAGATATGGGCGGATTTTGGGGGTGAGCTGAGTAGTTACTGGCATGATTTGCACATTTTAGGGTAAAGTGCCGCATCTTCTCGCATTAAATACCGACTTCGAGGTGCAGTATGTCAAAAGAAAACCTGATAGCTCCTTCCATTCTCTCTGCCGATTTCGCCAAACTGGGCGAAGAAGTGGACAATGTCATCAAGTCTGGTGCAGACGTGGTTCACTTTGATGTGATGGACAACCACTACGTGCCCAACCTCACAATCGGCCCACTGGTCTGTGAAGCCCTGCGCAAGCATGGCGTAACGGCCGATATCGACGTGCATCTCATGGTCAAGCCGGTAGATCGCATCATTCCGGATTTCGCCAAGGCCGGAGCCACCTACATCACCTTCCACCCTGAAGCCTCCGAGCACATCGATCGCTCGCTGCAGCTGATTCGCGGTGAAGGCTGTAAATCCGGCCTGGTATTCAACCCCGCAACGCCACTCTCCTACCTCGACTACGTCATGGACAAGGTCGACGTGATCCTGCTGATGTCGGTCAACCCCGGTTTTGGTGGCCAGAGCTTCATTCCAGCCACACTCAACAAGCTGCGTGAAGCCCGCAAGCGCATCGATGACAGTGGCTTTGATATCCGTCTGGAGATTGATGGCGGCGTCAAGGTGAATAACATCCGCGAGATCAAGGAAGCTGGCGCAGATATGTTTGTAGCCGGTTCCGCCATCTTCGGTGCCGCCGAAGACAGCGATCCCAACCGCTATGATACCGTCATCAACGCCATGCGCGACGAACTCGCCAAGGCCAAATAGAGCCGATGACCGTGCTTGCAAAACCCGGGATGGTGCTGATCGATGTCGATGGCACCCTGGTCGACAGCGTGCCTGATCTGGCCTACTGCGTGGATGAGATGATGAAGCAGCTCGGCATGCCCGAGCGTGGCGAAGCCGCCGTGCGCAACTGGGTGGGGAACGGTGTTCCCCGCCTGGTGGAGCGTGCACTCAGCAACGACCTGGACGGCATGCCGGACAAGGCGCTGTACGACAAGGCCTATCCGATCTTTCTCGATCTCTACGCCGAAAACACCTCCAGGCGTTCGGCACTCTACCCCGGCGTCAGGGAAGGACTCGACTGGCTGTTGAGCACCGATTTCAGGCTCGGCTGCGTCACCAACAAGGCCTCGCGCTTTACCATCCCGCTGCTCAAGGATCTGGGTATCCACGACCTATTCGAGATCATCATAGCCGGCGACACGCTGCCAAAGAAAAAGCCCGACCCCATGCCGCTGCTCCATGCCGCTGAACAACTGGGCGTGCGGCCGGAGGACAGCCTGATGCTGGGTGACTCCAAGAGCGACGTCAAGGCCGCCCGCGCAGCCAAGTTCAAAATTGTCTGCATGAGTTATGGCTATAATCACGGCGAAGACATCCGTAACTATGACCCCGACGCAGTGATCGACTCCATGGCCGAGTTGCCCGGACTCTTCAAGGAAGACTGACTCTTCATGAACAACCGTTTGCAGAAATTCTGGACGCATACACGATGGCGCATCAGGCAATGTTCCTGCTGTGTTAGCGTCTGAATCCGGCCCACCGGTCACCACTGTGACCGGGCAAACGCTCCGGATCTAAATCTGAATTCGGAAACCGATCATGAATACCTCTGGCACCACCCCATCTTCCATCGCCCGGCACCACCAGCGCGTTCCCCTGGTACGCGAAGTGCTGGCCGATCTCGATACCCCGCTCAGCACCTATCTCAAGCTCAACGACGGCCCCTACAGCTACCTGTTCGAATCGGTACAGGGTGGCGAAAAGTGGGGGCGTTATTCAATCATCGGCCTGCCCTGCAAGACCATCATCAAGATTACGGGGTCGCAGGTCGAAGTCACCACCGACGGACAGATCATTTCGCAAGAGGAAGTGGCCGACCCATTGGCCTGGATCGAGGCCTATCAGCAGCAGTATGATGTCGAGATCAATCCCGACCTCCCGCGCTTTACCGGCGGACTGGTGGGCTATTTTGGCTATGACACCATCGGCTACATCGAGCCCCGGCTCAAACCCAAAACACCCAAGCCCGATCCCATCGGTACCCCGGACATCCTGCTGATGCTTTCCGAAGAGGTTGTCGTCTTCGACAATCTGGCCGGCAAACTCTACATCATCGTCCATGTCGCACCGGAAGAAATCCCCACGGGCGAACAACGCCTCAATGAACTGGAAGACCGGCTGCGCAACACCACACCCCGCTATCGGCCTGTGGTTCCCTCCCGCAAGGTGGACGAATCGGATTTCATCTCCGGATTCACCGAAGAGGGCTTCAAGGCCGCCGTAGAAAGCGCGCGGCAATACATCATCGATGGGGACATCATGCAAGTGGTGCTGTCCCAGCGCATGAGCATTCCCTACGAGGCCGCCCCGCTCGACCTCTACCGCGCCCTGCGCAGCCTCAACCCGTCACCCTACATGTACTTTCTCGATCTGGATGACTTCCAGATCGTCGGCTCCAGCCCCGAAATACTGGTGCATCTCGAAGACGGCCAGGTCACGGTCCGCCCCATTGCCGGAACACGTCGGCGCGGACGCGACGAGGCCGACGACCTCGCCATGGAAGCCGACCTGCTCGGCGATCCCAAGGAAATCGCCGAACACCTGATGCTCATCGACCTGGGCCGCAACGACACCGGCCGCGTCAGCAAGACCGGCACCGTCAAGCTCACCGGCAAGATGTTTGTCGAGCGCTACTCCCATGTCATGCACATTGTCTCCAACGTCGTTGGCGAGCTGAAGGAGGACCTGACAGCCATGGACGTGCTGCGCGCCACCTTCCCGGCCGGCACCGTCAGCGGTGCCCCCAAAATCCGCGCCATGGAAATCATCGACGAACTCGAACCCGTCAAGCGGGGCATTTACGCCGGCGCCATCGGCTACCTGTCATGGAATGGCAATATGGACACCGCCATCGCCATCCGCACCGACGTCATCAAGGACAAGCGCCTCTACATCCAGGCGGGAGCAGGGGTAGTCTACGACTCACAACCCCATCTGGAGTGGAAAGAGACCATGAACAAGGGCCGCGCCATCTTCAAGGCCGTGGAACTCGCCGCTGCCGGCCTCGATGTGAAACACCGCTGAACATCCCGCAGGAGCAGGCGAGCAAAAACTTGTCTATCCTTATCAGACACGCTATAAAGTATAGACATAGACGTATATATGGTACCACCCAATGGCAACAACACGCGTTTTCAAGAGCGGGAACTCTCAGGCGGTACGCATCCCGCGCAAGTTTCAACTCGACGTTTCCGAAGTCGAAATCTTCCGCCGGGGTGATGAATTGGTACTCCGCAAAAAGCAGGATGATCTTGGGGATGTTCTGGATATCCTCTCCACCATGCCTGATGATTTCATGAAGGAAGCGCACGACGATACGCCGCCTCAGGAAGGAGACTTCGATTGATGAAGGCACGCTACATGATGGATACCGATATCTGTATCTATTTGACAAAACAGCGTCCACCAGAGATCAGGGAACGCTTTCTCAAACTGCACCCCGGGGAAGTCGTGATCTCATTGATCACTTTCGGCGAACTCTACAATGGCGCACTCAGGAGTCGGGAGTCAACTGCAGCCCTGACCCACCTGCGGTTACTGGCCGAGCGCCTGCCGGTACAACCCATGTCGATTCATGTCGCCAAACACTATGGCAGCATCCGGCGTGAGCTGGAACACAAAGGCACCATCATCGATGGCAACGATCTCTGGATCGCAGCGCACGCGCAAGCCTTGAAACTCACGCTGATTACCAACAATATCCGGGAATTCTCACGGGTTCCCGAGCTGCAGGTGGAAAACTGGGTGGATGGTCACTGACATGACACACCACGGGAGTGACCGGAGTTGCTCCGACCCAATAACATGAGTAACTGCTCGGATTTCAGAGGTGAGCTGAGTCGTTACAAACTTGAAAGGACAACGGCACCATGCTGCTAATGATCGACAACTACGACTCTTTCACCTACAACCTGGTGCAATATCTGGGTGAGCTGCGGGCCGATGTGGTTGTGCAGCGCAATGACGAGATCACGCTTGACGAGATCGAGGTGATGCAGCCCGACCACATCATGATCTCCCCCGGTCCCTGCACACCGAATGAAGCCGGAGTTTCAATGCAGGTGATCGAACAGTGGCAAGGACGTGTGCCAATCCTGGGCGTCTGCCTCGGGCATCAGAGTATCGGTCAGGTATTTGGCGGCAGGATCGTCCATGCCCATCAAATCATGCATGGTAAAACCTCGATGATTCACCATAACAGCGAGGGCGTCTTCAGCGGGCTGGACAATCCCTATGAGGCTACCCGCTATCACTCCCTGGTCATCGAAAGGGACAGCCTGCCCGACTGTCTGGAAATCACCGCCTGGACTGAAAACGAAACGGGCGCCT
>CAYTPO010000274.1:0-20700 GCA_964439815.1 uncultured Thiotrichales bacterium | reverse complement strand
GAAGGCTATATCTTCGCGGCACTGGTCTACTGGATATTCTGTTTCGGCATGTCCCGCTACAGTCTGGCGCTGGAAAGAAAACTCGATACCGGCCACAAGAACTGATCCTGAGAATCCGACTCCATCAAACTGAAATATCAGCCATGAATACAACCACACAACCATCAGACTACATCATTGAAATGCACGACGTGAACAAATGGTATGGACAGTTCCATGTGCTCAAGGACATCAATCTGAAGGTAAGAAAAGGTGAGCGTATCGTTATCTGTGGCCCCTCCGGTTCGGGGAAATCCACGGTTATTCGCTGCATCAATCATCTGGAGGAACACCAGAAGGGACAGATCATTATCGACAATCTTGAAGTCACCAACGACGTCAAGCATATCCAGCAGGTGCGCAAGGAAGTTGGCATGTGCTTCCAGCATTTCAACCTGTTCCCTCACCTGACCATCCTCGACAATCTCACGCTGGCCCCTATCTGGGTACGAAACATGCCCAAGAAAGAGGCCGAGGAAATCGCCATGAAATATCTGGAAAGGGTCAAGATTCCCGAGCAGGCGAGTAAATATCCCGGCCAGCTTTCCGGTGGTCAGCAGCAACGGGTGGCCATCGCCCGCAGTCTCTGCATGAATCCCAAGGTCATGCTGTTTGACGAGCCCACCTCGGCGCTCGATCCCGAAATGATCTCGGAGGTGCTGGATGTCATGGTGGAACTTGCCGACGAAGGCATGACGATGCTCTGCGTTACCCATGAAATGGGTTTTGCCAAACGGGTTGCAGACCGCGTCATCTTCATGGACGCCGGACAGATTATCGAGGAGAACGAGCCGGAGGAATTCTTCAATAATCCACAATCAGACCGCACCAAGCTGTTCCTGAGTCAGATTATTCAGCATTGAACAGCGGGTCTGGTTTCTGCGGCTGAGATGATCCCGTATCCGAGGCGAAGCTGCAAGGGATTCTCTTCCCGGATCAATGGGATACCAATTGGCGAAATCGTCTACTTTACTGAAGAAGACCGCGTTGCCTCACTCAAGACCCAGGCTCCGTCGTTACTGACCGGCCCCAGTTTCCGGTAGGCCTTTTCGATTTTGCGCTGTTTGAGCTTCTTGAATGCGAGTCGCAGGGTTGTCGCCAGGCTACCGGTCAGCAGGCGTGGCAAGCCGTTTTCCAGAGCCATTTTCTGCTTCAGTTTTTTCAGTCCATTTTCGGTGGCAATGGCAGGAGCATCCTTTCGTTTGTCATGAAACAGTTGGATTTGTTCGTTCTGCCATCTAATCCTTCCGAGGTATTTGTAGTAGTCCTCCAGAACCGGGGGCTGGTAGAGAACCCGGCTATCGACCAGAATAAACCTGTCACGCCTCACCAGATGGTCGATGAATGCGTCATCTCCTGCAATACCCATGGGTAGCCCTTCCAGATCCAGTCGCTTGAAATGATCTTTGAAAGCGGCTTTTCTGATGCCATAGAAATGACCGATCAGAAAATCCTGCCTGACCGGAATCTGCATGAATCCGGTAAAACGCTGCTGCAGGTTGCTACCCCGGTAATCGGGCCATGATTCACAGCAGGCTATTTCGGCCTGGGGATTTTTCTCAAAAGTAGCAACAATACGCTTGACGGCACCCGTGGATGGCGTGACATCGGCATCTGCAAAGATCAGAATTTCATTGTCGTTGTCCAGGAACGCCCGATTCCATGCATTGGGCTTCGAGGCCGTTGTTATCCTGATCAGCTCAACGCAGGGGTTTTCTTGGGAAAACTGTTCAACGATATCGTGGGTCCGGTCTGTACAACCGTTGGCATAAACCTTGATGATCGGGCGGGTATCAGCGTTACCCTCGACAATGGCACGCAATGTCGCGGCGATATTGGTTTCTTCATTGTGCGCCATGATACAGACGACAGGCTGTTCAGAATGATGCACCGACCACCTCCTCGTAGATTGTCACAACTTCATCGGACTGGCGCTTCGGTGCGAATCTTGGATACAGCGTGGATTCTGCCTTTCTGCCAGTTTCAACAAGCTGTTGCCTGTCTTCAATCAACGCATTCAGCCGCGCTTCCAGGGCACCGGAATCACCTGCCGGGACGATCCAGCCATTTTCGCCATCCTTGATCACCTCACTTATGGCCCCGACATCCGTAGCCAATACGGGTTTTCCCATCGCCATGGCTTCAAGCACGACAAACGGCAGCCCTTCACTCAGCGATGGTAATACGAACAGATCGATTGCCTGATAGTAATCACCCATATTATCCTGTTGACCTTCCAGAAAAACCTGATCCTCGACCTTCAGGGATTTTGTCAGCGCCTTGAGGTTTTCCATCTCGGGGCCATCACCAACCAGGATGAGCGCAAGCTTTTTCTGCTGCAGCAGTTCTTGACAGGCTTTGATGAGAATAGCATGGCCCTTTTCAGGGCTGAGCCTGCCGAAGCTGCCGATAATCATTGCATCGGTTCCGTTGCCGCCACAACGTTGCCGGATTGCTCCATGAATTCCCTGCCCCATGATGCTGTCGCGATCCACTGCATTGAGTACCAGTGAAACATTGCCACGGGGACCCCGCAGCTCCTGCATGGTTTTTGCAAGTTGCGGGGATACGGAAATGACATGATCTGCGCGTTTGAGCAGCCATTTTTCCAGTCGGTTGTACAAGCGAATCTTCGAATTTTCATCGGTCCATCCATGGGTCATTCCCACCCACTTTATCGGCAGGAAACGGGACAATGCCCAGGCAATCAGATGTCCCTTGTAGCCGTGTGTTTCAATAATATTGTAGTGGCCTGATCTAATGACTTTCCAGGCTTCCCACAATGGTGAAGGGTCGAGATTGAAGCGCTGGCTGAAGAGCACGAGATCAAATCCTTTGGTGCGGGCCGCATCGATAAATTCGGTACTGGGCGGATTCTTGTATCTGAAGTTTCCCAGCGAACAGGAGAAACGGGAGTGGTCGGCATTCTCGACAAACTGCAGCAGGACCTTTCCTGCACCACCAATATAGTAGGTGTCTATCAGAATCAGCACCCTGGGTTTTACATGCACTCTTTCCATCACGTTATTGCATCGTTGCGGTTTTGCTGAACAGGTTGGCTGGTGGTTTCAGGACATAGTCCCTGTAGTCGCCAGGGTCTCCCGCTTCCCCTGCCTCGGCGGCCTTGATCACGTTGTACATTTCCCTGGCCGAAACATAATGCAGCTTGTATTTCTCGCCATCATTGTATTTAGCATCAAGATATTCGAACATCTGTGCCAGACCACCCTCTTCGAGCAGGTATTTTGCATCATGATCCTGTGCACAGTGACCATGCACCTTGATGAATATCCAGTCGGGTTTTCCTTCTACCTGTACTGCGGTATTTACCCACAGATCAACCCGGTCTCTTGTCGGTTTTGCCGAAAGGCTGACATCTGCATTCTCGATTCGTGGCAGCAGCCCGAGTTTGCGGTTCCTGAAATTAAAGCCCAGAGGTCCCTGTACGCACAGCAG
The DNA here is from genome assembly GCA_964439815.1 of uncultured Thiotrichales bacterium. Taxonomy (GTDB): domain Bacteria; phylum Pseudomonadota; class Gammaproteobacteria; order UWMA-0217; family UWMA-0217; genus JALSHZ01. Next base: position 17,205 of record CAYTPO010000274.1, on the reverse strand, counting down.
GTCACCCCATGATTTACCGCCAACCGTGACCGGCTTGCCGCTATCATGAGACTTGCATTGGTGCGGATCATCCTTGACGTAGTAGATACTGTTGATGGTCGTTGTCTGGCAGGGGTCAGGCGCGGAGGGCAAGGTCATATCGGCATAGCAGCCAAGCTCCCTGAGAATGGTGATTTCATTGTTGATACCGCAGTAGTGGCCTTCCGGATGTGCATTGTCCAGCGCCCAGTTACCGTGAATAAAGGCAAATACGGGTTGGCCCGTCTCGGGATCGACTGACAGCGCGCCGTGCTTGTCATGGAGTGTCCTGATGAAGCCGGACATCGTCTGGCGAAAGTTGTCTTCGGTATCATCATCGTGATGCAGGTGAATCTCTATCTCACCCAGTCCCTGATTACAGAGCTTCTCGATCCGTTTCAGATGTTCATGTCGATACTCTTCTTCCGGATAAAAGAAGCTGTGTACCGGATGGCGCCCGTCCGCATCCACGTATCGGTTTGCAATTTCCGGATAGCGTTTTTCCCAGATGCTGACTCTTGCTGTTTCAAGGTCGATATCGGGGGACTGCCATTGGGGCTCGAAATGGTCAGTAAATGCAAACATGACATGGGTTACCTGACCAGGATTTGCTCTGTCGATCTTTCGCTGCAACCAGGGTTTGAACCACTGGTGGATGTTCTTGCTGCGTATTTCCCGATACAACAGGAAGACAATCAGCACAACCGGCAACATGATCAGATAAATCAACATTTATCACCTTTGGTTTCCCACGTTTGTTTCGTGGTGTAATTATTGTCATTGGTCGAGTGTGTCATAGACTCTCAGCGGGCCTGAGCAGTCTGTTGAGTCCCGGTATTCTGTTCAGTAGATATGACAACACTTCCCTGTCCTGGTTCCTTAGCAGACCTGTAACATATAACCCGCCAATGAACAGGCCGACATAGACCATACCACCCAGAAAAATGGCAGCGACGTCAGGTATATGGGTCTTGAGCAACAGAAATGGAATGGTCAGCAGCACGCCAACCAGCAGGACGCCACCGTAGTATCCCCATTCAAGCGTTGTTGAAAGCGCCGTGGACGCCATCCGCGTATTGTAGGCCGAGATAAACAGCAGAGTGGTGACGAATCCAGCCAGCGCCCCCCACATCCCATAGTGGGGTATGGTGAGAAAATCGATTGTCAGGTTGATAATTGCACCATAGAGAACACCCCGCAACATCTTGTGTTGCAGATCCCTGGTCAACAGCACGCTATTGGCGCTATGAACCATGACGGTAATGCCGGAAGCTGCCAGTATCACGGCAAACGCCAGTCCGGAGTTTGAAAATTCCTGCCCGAAAACCAACTCGATGATTTCACGCGAGAAGCCGATGCCATAACAGACAAGGGGTACAGTGAGTATGACCAGATAGCGCGCGGATTCACGATACTTGATCACCTGTTCACCCTTCCCCGCCTTGTGTGCCCTGGCCATGACCGGCAGGATCACGCCGCTCAACACACCGGGCACCAAACCAATGGCACTGACTCCCAATATGAATGCTGCGTTGTAATAACCTGCTTCAACCGGCATCGAATAGAAGTTCAGAACAAAGACTTCAAGCTGCTTTTCGACAATGAACCCGAGAAACAGTGTGATGGTCATCAGTTTGATGCTTCGCTTGACCTGATCGGATTCGCTCCGGGTACTGAACGAGACATCGGTTCCGGCCGGATACTCCACCAGCTTGCGATTGACCAGCCGCCACGCAATCAGCGCATAGGCCACGGATACCAGCAGATAGGCAAAGACGAATTCCCTGATGCCCCCCCCCAACAACGCCACTACCGAAACGGCAACGAGGTTAAAAGGGTTGACGATCAGATTGATATAGAACTGGGTACTGTATTCCTCGATCCCCTTGGCTACATTGATATAGAAAATATTCACCGCCTTGGGCAGGAAAGAGGCAATAACGAAGATGGCCAGCCAGTAGTAGGCGGGGAGCGTCGGATCCGCAGTAGCCCAGTAGACCGCAACCAGTATCAGGATGACGACCGGTGCGGCAATGGCGAATATCCCGAGCAGATACCGTACCAGAGGTCTGACTTCATCCGCCTTTCCCGCCCCCCGCAGCTCGGCAAGAAAACGTATTGCGGTAATACCAAGCCCGTCTGACAACAGGGCCACGCCAAGTGCCGAGAGCCACAGAATGAAGCTGTAGATACCATACTGTTCGGCCCCGAGGGATCGGGCAATGATGGTAGTAATCACGAGACCAAGGAAGTATTCGAGGTAGGAAGACAAACCGTAAAAGAAGGTATTGTCGATCAGTCTTTTCTTGTCGCTCATGTGATACCTAGTAAGAGATCCGGATTAGAAAATTGATGATCAGCCACAAAAGAAGGATACTGGCAAACGAGAACAGCAGGGTCATCGGTAAATAATCCCAACCCTCCAGGGCCTCCTTTTCATCGGGATTCCGGTGTCTGAAACTGATCAGGTAAGCACCCGTGCCAAAGGCTGCCAGCAGAAACAGGAATATCGAATAGGTCTGGCTGAGAAAGAATGAACCAAACAGATAACCGCTCAGTGACAGGAAAAATACCCAGGTCATCTTCTGGTAGGCATCCAGATCTTCATAGGGTTCCTCTTCCATCAGATTGAACTGCTTGCCATCGAGGCTGCTCTTGAACAGCAGTATCATCAGAATGGCAAAAAACGATACCCATAGCACATAGCCAAGTGCGCCGGTTTCCGCCAACACCAGCACCAGCGAGTTGTGTGCCGTCAGAAAATAGAAATCCATGTAATGATTGTAGCCGACGCCAAACAGTGGATTGGACTGGAACAATTCCATGCCCAGCTGCCAGCCATCGATTCTGTCGAGCGATGATTGATCACCACCGCCAATGGTTTCACTGCGTATTTTCAGACTGGCACCCACCAATGCAAAGAACCCACTGATCAGCGAAGCTTTTATAAAATTGAAGTGCCGCCAGATTGCAAGCATCGAGACAAATCCCAGAGAGAGGAGCGCCCCTCGCGACTTTGTCAGGTAGAGCGCATAGAGAATGACAATGGCAGCCACCAGCAGCACCCCCTTTCTGACAGGCCCCTGAGATTCCCGGGCGCAGTACAATGTCAATGGCAGTGCGGCGACAAACAGGATGCCAAGATCATTGGGGTCGTGAAATATCCCCAGGTACCTGACCCTTCGAACACCGTTTTCAATCAGGATTTCCGCACCCGCCCAGGCAACGTCATTGAAGTACTGCTCTATCGAATGAAAGGCGATGATAACGGCGCAGATGATCAGAAGATAAATGAATCGCTGCAACTGCTGCAGGCTTTCCAGCGAGCTGCTGATAACGACGAACAGTAGCCATGCCGGGAAGAATTCACTGAATGCTGTGGACATATCACCGCCATTCCCGCTGAATATTTCGCTCAATGGCAATGCAAGAAAGAAGGCGGTGATCAGGGTAATCTGGGGAAAGGAGAGATCCCGCCGTTTACCAAGAATCCAGGCAATGGCCGCGGATCCCAGCATCAGCATCACGATTCCGCTATCTCCGGAACCCAGCATGAATTCCTGCGGTCGGACCATGACTAGCAGCAGATTGATCCCAATCAATATCGACGGGGATATGATGATAAAAAGTACCGCAAATCCGGCAAGTAAATAGAACATGATATCTAGTTGTTATTGTTCATGCAGTTCTCAGGTCCTGGTCCACTTGATATTTACCTCATCCAGCAAATAGCGTTTCAATGCGATGACTGCAGAGATATTCATGTCCCAGAACACATGACAGAATCCGATATAGCGGTTGTGCTTCGTTGCCGGAAAAGCCTTTGCTGCGGCTACTGCAATATAGAAGCCGCTTTCGGCAATGAAGAAAAGGGTGTAGACCGCACCTTCGAGAAAGAGGGGGGCAATGACCATAATGGCCATCCAGTAGGGAACCATCAGTCGCAACACCTTGTGTGACATGAACTGGAACCAGATGGGGTTGTGCATGGGGTTGAACAGCCACAAGTTTCTTGAAAAGGACTGGTAATTCCCCAGCAGCGTCCTGACCTTGCGCTGCTTTTCCTTGCTGGAGGATTCCTCTACCCGGTCATACATGATGGCGCCGCTCTGAAACTTGATCATGCGACCCTTTTGCAGAATCCTGATTGGAATTTCAAAATCATCCAGTATGGTATCTTCAGCCAGGGGTACGAAATCTGCGGCTCTGATGGCATAGAGCGCACCACTGACACCAGGCACGGAGTGTACCTGTGACTCGTTCTTTCTGATCCATTTTTCGTATTTCCAGTAGAGGCCAACGCTTGCACCCTCATTGGAAGAGGCCTTCATTTGCACCAGTTCGCCGCTGACTGCACCAATCCCTTCATCCGCCAACGCGGTCACCAGTTGGGTGATTGCATCCGCCTTCAGCGTCTGACGGGCATCAGTAAAAACGACCAGGGGGGTATCCACTACGGCCATTGCGGTGTTGATGGCGGCAGGCTTTCCTCTGCGTTCACCGTGGGACAGCAATCTTACATTGGCAAAAGGTTTCAGCACTGCCTCGGTTCCATCGGTTGATCCATCGGAAACCACGACAATGCCGATCTTCTCCTGCGGATAATCCGATGCATTGATCGATTCAACCTTCCTGGCCAGATTGTCAGCCTCGTTATAGGCTGCGATCACCACGGTAAGCTCCGGCATATGGTCTTTGTCCAGGGATGCCTTATCACCGGCAGGGTGGAACCTGCTCCATAGCGCAATGATCAGAGGGTAACCGACATACGTGTACAAAACGGTCACAAAGGCAATCCAGAAAAGCATTTCCATGTCATGTACCTCGAATAAATGGGGTATCCGTGGGTTCGGACACTCCCTCAGCTACTGCCTTTCTTGAAATAGCCATACTGATATTCATCATGCTTTCTGGAAGCGCTGGTCTTGTTCAGAATAAGCCTGACAGGTTTGTCTTCCGACACATTCTTGATGGATTCATCCAGGCTACTCATCGAGGTTTCATCAGCGGCAACGATAATGATCACCTGTCCCGACAGCTCGGCCAGTACCTTTGCTGAGGAACTGGCGAGCAGCGGAGGCGAGTCGATGATGACCATACGATCCGCATAGCGTGTCGATACTTCATTGATGAATTCCTTCATGCGAACGCTGGCCAGAAGTTCGGCAGCATCCTGCCGTACCGGCCCCGAAGGCAATACCCGCAAACGCTCGACACCACTGACCTTGAACATGGTGTTCATCAGGCTTGTATCTTCATTCAACAGATAGTTGGTCAGTCCGGGGCGTTTGTAGACGCCCAGGGTCTTGGAGAGGCCCGCCCGTTCGATATCCCCATCGATCAGCAGTACACGGTGGTCTCGCTCCATTGCAATACTCAACGCCAGATTGATGGAATTGAAGGTTTTTCCTTCGCCGGGATGACTGCTGGTAACGACCAGCACATTCGGATTCTTCATTCCCTGTGCTGATTCAAAGGCACTGACGAGAAGAGGCCGCTTGATATAGCGGTATTCCTCGACCACGCGCGTATTTTCCAGGCCGGGTGTGACCATGCCGAGTCGGGCCAGCCGTTCGAGATTCAATCTGAGCGTAGGCACGGATATAACCGGTGGACGCTCTGGCTCATGATAGTTCCTGGCCGTCTCCTCCCAATCCACGGCAGGTTCTTCATGTTGTACCTGGGCCAGTGGTTTCTTTTTCTGCACGACAGTCCTGGGTTGAACCGTATCTGTACTGGAAGAACCTTTTAGCAACTCTGAAAAAACGCTCATAGGGACACTCTGCTTTTTTGGGTAATGGATATCACTGGATGAAAAAGGTTCATTTCATATGCCGGAACATGAAGGCAAGTATCAGAAAGGCGCTGCCCAGCGTGCCCCAGCCCATAAGCAACCAGATCCGCTGCATGGTCTTTCTGGCCATCACTTCCTTGCGTTCAAACAAAGATACTGCGCCGAGAATCGGGAGTTCGGTCATCCGCCGGAGTTCCTTCAGGGTACCCACCACCTGCTTTTGTCGCGACCGGAAGACGGAAATCCCGGTGCCTGCCACAAGTCCCAGCACCGTTACCAACACGATCAGCTTGAGTCGATTGGGCGCAACGGGAAGTGGAGATACTGCCGGTGCCTCAATAACCTTTACATTCTGGATATCCTGATTCCGGTCTACCTGGTTGGTAATCAGCGCAGCTTCGTAGCGCCGAACGATATCGTCATAGGTCTGTTGTACCGACTCGTAACGCTGTTCAATGATTGCAAGTTCGGATTCGACCTTTGGTACGACTGATACCTTCGATTCGAGATCATCGAGAATATCCCTGTAGGACTGCACCCGTACCTTGAGTGCATCCACATCACCCCGGGCCTTGGCCAGTGCAACACCCAAACTCTGGGGAGATTTCGACTGTGCAAAACCCTTGTTGCCACGCATGGGTTCAACCAGGAAATTACCCCCTTTTCTGGCCTTGCGTTCCCGTAGCAGGCGGATTTCATCCATCAGAGCAACGGCATCCGGATGATACTCGGTGTATTTCAGCTGGATACTGGCCAGCTTGCGTTCCAGCCGGGAGATTTCATCATTGATGGTAACGCCCTGCTGTTTTCGTGAGCGTGATGCCATTGCCGCTTTCTGGGCTTCCAACGCCTCCAGACGGCGAGTGGACTCATTCAGTTCCAGTTCTGCCCGGTTAAGTTCATCCTTCCAGGAATCGAGTTCGGAGTAATAGCTCTCACCGGTAGAGGGCAACAGTTTGCGATAACGCTTGCGGAAGTTTTCGAGATTGCTGCGCTCCTCTGTCAACAGCTTCCAGTAGCGCTCCTTCTCGCGTAGCAGGAATTTCTCGATGGCCGAGGAATCCTTGATGGAGCCACTGCTGGATTCCTCAAGAAACTTGTCGGTCAATGCCTTGACAACACGACGTGCTCTCTCCGGATTACCGTCGAAATAGGTAATCTTGTAGATGTTGGTTTTTGGATCACCCGTCACGGAAACTTCTTTCATCAGATGACGAACAATGGCCTCCCGCCCCTTTTCATTCTTGATCTTGAAGCCCAGATCGGACTCGTTCAGGATCTTCAGAAGGTTTGGACGGCTCAGCAAGGTGTGCTGCATCAACGTGGCGGTGGCATCGGCTACGCGACTGTCAGCCGCCAAACCCTTGAGAATGGGAGCCTTGATGGATTCCTTGGCAACATAGAGTGTTGAATTGGATTTGTAGGAATTCGGCATCCATGCGACGACACTCCACCCCATGATCATGACGGCAGCCGCTGTGAGAAACGTTGTCCAGGGATAACGTTTGACTGAATTCAGATAGTAGAACAATAACTCGAAATGCTGGTTCATAAGTCAATCATGATAGTTTGCTGAGCGGGCTGCCTCGCTTCATCCACCCGTAGAATGGGGCAAGGCAGCGTTCATTTATAGGACTCACTACAGATGTTTAAGTTCTCCCCCGGGGGGTGGCATACTGGGGGAACACTCCGGACGAGCGATGGTTCACGAAATCCCTGTGTTGGTTATTTCTCAGGCTCCTGTCCGCTCTCCACAAGATCAGCCAGTTCACGACGGGCTTCTTCCCATTGATCAGGGTCGATCGGCCAGCTGATATCGCTCATGATCCAACTCGGGTCGCGCCTGGACTGTATGCCGTATTCCCACGCTACTCTGGGAATCAGGCGGTTCACGATCCTGGCTGTCTTCACCGGATCGATAGCCGCAGCCAAATGGAGATAATCCACGTCCTGGAGTCCTCGGCGCCAATATTTAAGCCGCAAGGAAGCCACCGGCCCGTCGATCCCCAGGCTCTGTTTGGGATAGATCTTGTCGGTTCCGGGGTAGAACAGCACCCCATCACCATTGAAATAGTTGAATCCGGTTTCTCCCAGTTCCCGATCATTTCCCTGGGTACAGCCAAAGGTCTTTGCCTGAATAAAGACATTGCTGCGAGTCTCGTTCTCGCGGCTACCTGCGCATTGCACATTGTTGTAATAGGTTCCATTCCAGTAGAACCAGCGGTCGACCTTCAGCTTGTACTGTGCCCATGCCAACTGCCGAAGTGAGACACCATCATCCTCGATTGCAAAAGAGCCGGTTGCCGGGCGACGGCCGTTGTAAAGGTAGAGTTTCTTGTCATCAGACTGCAGGATCTTGCTGGCAGCGGCCTGCCACTGTTGCCGGATACCGATATTGGCCGCAGCAGCCGGAATATCGAGTGACGGCGCCTTGACCAGCGCCTGCGTCAAATCCACTGTCGCCATCGAGTCCAGCGTACTCCCTGTCCCGGGATTGATATCCATCCAGCGGGCCCAGGTTTCGAGTTCCTCATAATCCTCGGATTCGTCATCCAGATAGAGAAAAAAATCGGTATAGGCATTGAGCCTGCGATCCTTGAACCACTGTACCCATTGGTCCGTATTTTCCCACATCGCCTTCCTGCCCTGGCCCTTCCAGGGCCAGGAGCCATAGAGCCCAATGGCATAGACATTGTTGCCAATGCCCTCACCGGTTCCGGCATATCCATGTTCCCGGGTAAACAGGCTGCCATCCAGACGCTTCAACCAGCTGGCATCCATTTCCTGCGGTTGGGTATAACCATCAACAAGTGAGAGCCTGTGCCGATGGGCGAGCTGAAAATGGCGGTCGATGATTTTCCGTGAGCGCTTGTATCTGGCAGATCCTCTCTCTGGATAGCCCACACCAAGGTAACGCTCATTGATGTCTTCATTGGTAAGGGCAATCATGGTTCTGGCTGACGGGGTTTCTGGCAGGGTAAAACCACGAACCTGGAGATCCACTGGTATCGACCATGTCTTGCGGCCTTTTTCACTGACAACAATGGAACCAGTGTAACGGCCTGCAGCCGTATTTTCGGGAATATAGATATCAACCCATATCATCTGGCTCTGATGTGGTCGAATGGAAAACGGCGACTTCAGTATCAGCGGTGTAGCGATATCAGGGAAATGCCGATTGGCGCAAGGGCGATCCAGAAAGCTGCCCATGCCAGCCCCTCCCTTGTGGCGACGCTGGCATTTTGAAGGAACATGCCTTTCATCATAGGTATCATAGGCCAACCCTTTGCTGAGGCCCTTGATGGCAAGATATCCGACATGGAAGAGTTCGATATTCTTGCCGGGATAGAAAAAGAGATTACGCGGGTTGGACATATCTCCGGAAATCCGGCTACCTGTCCGATTCTCCAGATGCGTAAATGATACTTCAATATCTGTTGCAGCCTTGTCTGCCGTCTCCATGATCAAGGCCAGGGAAACCGTCTCGTTTCCGGCACCAAACAGGGAGACCTGCTTTCCGTTCCAGACCGAATTGACCACCCTGCCCGATCGCTTGAGCAGACGGGTTTCTTCCTGCATGATTTTTTCCCCGCCTTCATTGGCCCAGATTGCCCGGATGCGGGTAGGCGCCACAGGCTGCAGGGCACTGCCTGGAGGCAGGGCGAGTGTCGAACCATTGTCATTTATGGTCGAGCCATTGCTTTCAGGTTCCACTCGCGTGTTGCTGAAATGGACCAGCAGACCGAGCAGCAACAGCGTAAGCCCTGCCAGTACTGCCAGTGCGAGTAGAATGGCGGGCACTTTCCTTGCCAGGGAAAAGCTGGAGCCCGAAGCTTCTCTCGTCATGGAATTGAATCAGCCACAACTTGCAGGGGATCATCCACCTTCAACACCCTGGAGAATTCATCGACCATTGCTTCAAAGCGAAATTTTCTTTCGACTTCGATAACGGCCCGCTCACCCAGCTGTTGCCGTAGTTCGTCGTCATCGATCAGCTCCTGAAGCGCATTGGCCAGTAATTCGGGATGCTTGGAAGGAACTACCCTTCCGGTTTCACTGCCGATAATATCAGCAACGCCACCAACATTCGTTGCCACGCAGGGGAGCCCGGTCGCCATGGCTTCCAGAAGCACCAGGGGCACGCCTTCCCTTTCCGAGGATGACACATACAGATCGAAACAGCGCATCAGATCCGGGATGTCCTGCCGGGACCCCAGAAAATGTACCTTGTCCTGAATCTCCAGCCGATTGACCAGTGCAACTGCCTTGTCTCGCTCAACGCCATCACCCACCATCACAAGTGCAACCGGCTTGCCGGCAGTAGCCACAACTTGCTGGAAGGCACGCATCAGGGTTTCGATATCCTTGGCTGCATGAAAGCGTCCTACCCAACCACAAATGACATGATCAGGAGAGAGACCCAACATCTTTCGCAAATCGATCCGGCTGCTGCCGGGATGAAAAATCCGTGTATCGACGCTGTTGTAGACCAGCTGGATATTCCCGGCATCCACCGACAGATCCTGCTCAAAGTATTTCTTCATGCCTCCGTGAATGACTGTCACCTTGTCGGCAAGATTGCCGAAGCGATTCCCGTCCTTTCTCAAACCTGCATGTTCACGAAATTCGTGGTCGGAATGTTCGGTCACGACGATATGTCTGATACCAGCCAGCCTAGCCGCATAATAGCAGTGACGTAGTACGAAGATATGGTGGACATGCATGACATCAAATCGGTGCTTTTTCAGATACCAGAAAAGCTGGATCTGGAAAAATAGTTTGGAAAAACGACTGCGATGCTCCAGATCAAAGGATTTGCAGGGAATGCCTGCAGCTTCCAGCTCGTCGCTGATTACACCCTTTTCGGTGTGCAGGGAACATGTGGAAACCGCCATGTTTCTACGCTGCAATGCCCGAGCCAGACGAGAAGCAAGGATTTCCGACCCCCCCATCCGATAGGAATAGAGGACTTCCAGTACTCTTGGCTTGCGTTGCAGGGCGGTCGAGGAAGCGAAAGAGGAATTCAGGCAGGTTGCTTCTTCCATCACCGGGCCCCCTTGCCAAATAACACAATTTCCACGGTTTGCAACAGGATCATCAGATCCAGCATCAATGAATGATTCTTGGTGTAATACAAATCAAACTGCAGCTTTTCCATGGAATCCTTGTCTGATGCACCATACGGATAATTGAGTTGCGCCCAGCCAGTTACACCCGGCTTTACCCGGTGACGTTCGTTGTAATAGGGGATCTTTTCCGATAACGAGGCAACAAATTCGGGACGCTCCGGGCGTGGTCCGACAAAACTCATATCACCGAGTACAACATTCAGCAGCTGGGGAAGCTCATCGAGGCGCAACAAACGAATAATACTGCCCACTTTGGTAATCCTGGAATCATTGGCACTTGCCCACTGGGGCTTGTTACCAGACTCCGCATCTACCCTCATGCTGCGGAATTTATAGATGTTGAATGGCTTGCCGCTCTTGCCTACCCTCACCTGCTTGTAGATGACGGGTGCGGTGATGCCATCCTCGATCTTGATGGCAATGGCCGTGAATATCATGAAAGGCCAGGTCACAGCCAGTAACAACAGGCTGGCCACCAGATCGATACCACGCTTGATGAAATCCGACAGGGCGCCATGCTCGAATCCACTGGTAAAGATCAACCAGCTGGGTGTCATCAGATCCAGGCGGATTTTTGCTGCACTGGTCTCGAAAAAAGTGGGCAAGTCCACAATGTCGATACCAGCCAGCTTGCATTCGATCAGCTCGTCGATAGGCATCTTGCCCCGACGATCATCCATGGCGATGACAATCTCATCGATGTGCTGTTGCTTCGCATAGTCAACCAGAGGCTGGCTCAATTTGATGACCTTGGGCGAACTCAGAGTGGTAAAGGCATTTTCACCGGATATATAGCCACTGACGGTAATTCCCATTTTCTGCAGATGCTCTGATACTCCCTCGACATAACGGGAATTTGTGCCCGCGCCATAAATGAGTACGCGGCGATTGAGCTGAGTGGATTTCATCAGGGAAAAGAACAGCCGTCTGCTGAGAATGATCAGTAGTAATGACAATGCGACCGAAAATCCCATCAGACCACGACCCAGGAAAAGTGATGGCAGCAGATAGGCAATAAAGACGAATGCCACAAAACCGGCAAGATGGCTGACGATCAGCCGCAGATGCACGCCTACCTCACCCAGCAACATGTATCTGGCACTATACAGTCCCATGGAGATCATGCTGATGAAAAGAACGCTGGCAAAGAGCAGCGCCTTCGGAAAAAGCGGCCCCACCAGAGAGGCAATCATTTCGTCGGTCCAAGCTTCGCCGCCATTGAAGACATTGAACCTCAGATAGGCTGCCAGATAGACCGCAATGACCAGAAGGCAATACTCGATGGCACCCAGTACGACAAAGGGTACGGGGGTGGCTTGTTTAAAAATCTTGATCGTTTTCAATGTTTTTCTACTTGTTTTATTAATTGAAAAATAGCAGGATTCATTGCATCTCTCTGCATTACATCAATCCACATTGGTGTTATCCGTGGCTCGCTGCATTCCTTGTCACTCGCGCCGCCACACGACTCGCGGAATTTCACGGCAATAACGACATCCAGGGTGTCCGAAAGCAGTCAGGCGCTGCACCATTCTGTCGGGCTCAACACTGTTTGAAAGCGCCCGCAGGAAGTGTCCTTCGAGTGTAAATCCCTGGATGATGATGAATTCAGTCTATCCTGCTCAACGAATAGCCCCGCTATTCTCCTCAGACGATAAACCAATTCAATTTGCAGCCCCCTGATTTTTTCTTCAACCAGTCAGGTCCGACTGTCTCCTACCCAGTACAACTGACAACACGGTGATCCGTCATCTGTTCCAGTGCCATGAGAATGGTTGTTTCCGGTTTGAAGGAAAATCTGACGAGTGAGCGCTTGTCATGACTGCTCGCGGGATCCAGATAGACTGGCAATCTGACGAGTTGGAACTCATCGTCGATGAATAGTTCAAATTCGACCTCGACAAAGACATGTCGGGGGAGCTGGGCCATATCACAATGCAGCAGCAGGGACTCAGAATCGACAATATCGGCATGGCAAACGGCATAGGGATAGCTGTGACAGTAGACCCTGACTACCCAGTCCTCGGCATTGCGACCTGCAATCTGTCGTAATGCAGCCCCATCAAGATTGAAGTGTTCCATAGTCAACATGCAGTATCCTCACCAAGAGATCAATTAGGTTATCGGGAAGGGAACTCTGGTACTTATCCAGAGATCCTCACACCTAATCGACAGGAAGTTCAGGTAAAGGTTCAGGTTGGCTGTTGGAAAATTGTCAACGCTACAATATTTTACAGTTGAATTGAGGCGGGAAAACGGTACAGGAAGCGACGATCAAAGCCGATAGGAGGATTCGATGATCGAACGTTCGATAATGCCTCGTACACGTTTGAGACCCGGCGCCGGAATGTCGTAGATGTACAATATCTCCAGTCCCATGGCCCGCATCTGGTCATCGGCTTCCCGCAGAGAGGCGCGCTTATGAATGCCCGCTACCGCATTGCGCTTGGCGGGAATTTCTTCAAGATTGACCCCATCGGCTGGCTTGACCTCCTCCAGATACCGGGCCAGGTCGATGGCTGGCATGACACTATGAGGTTCTGCGCCCTCCTGCAGCAGAATCCAGTGAGGCTCCTGCTGCAAGGCGGTCCTGGCCTCCTCGATACTGCAGGAGGGGGGCAGCACCACGAAGCGGCGGGACATCTGGCTGGCTACGCCTATGCGCTGCAATGCCTGCGTCATCGGATTCATGTTGATGTCGAGGCCCCTGGCCTGCAGCAGGGATCTGAAAATGGATACCTGATGGAACATCTCACTACGGGTCAGCTCGGCGATGACAATGGCCAGCATGCCGGGAAAGATGATCGTGGGGGTATAGGTCATTTCGAGTATGGCAACCAGTGCGGCCAGCGGGGCACGCAGCATGGATGCCATCATTGCCGTCATTCCCAGGACGGTATAGAAACCGATATCCGAGGAGAATTCCGGGGATATGGCGACAGTGACATAACCGATACCACTGCCAAGCATGGCGCCTATGAACAGCGAGGGGCCAACGACACCTCCGGGGATCCCCAGCCCGATCGCTGCCGCCGTGGCAACAATTTTGGCAAGCAATACACCCAGCAACAGCACCAGGCCGAGCTCGCCGATCATTGCCCCGCTGACAGTGTCGTAACCAATACCCATGACTTCGGGATAGACGCAGCCAATGATTCCAACGATGGAACCAGCGACAGTCGTCTTGACGACGAAAGGCCAGGCGCTGGTACGCTCTGCGAGCCGTGCCACCAGCCGGATGAACAGGGTCGCCACCATGCCGCACAGCAACCCCAGAACGACGACATAGGGCAGCTCCTGCAGCGAGCTGAACGTCAATTCGGGAATAATGAAGACCGGGGAGTTGCCATAGACCGCCACGGTAACCCCGGTGGCACTGACGGCAGCCAGAATCACCGGAATGAAGCTGGTGATCGTGTATTCCAGCATTACCACTTCCATGGCAAACACGACGCCGGCCAATGGTGTATTGAACGATGCGGCTATGGCTGCTGCGGTACCACAGCCCACCAGAATCCTGACATTATTATTGGGGACGCCAAGATACTGCCCCAGCAGCGAACCTGTGGCCCCTCCCAGATGCACGCTGGGTCCCTCGCGGCCGACTGAATGTCCACCGATGATGGCGATGCCGGCGCCGGCAAATTGCAGCAGGAATTTCTTCCAGCGAATTTGCCCTTCATGATAGGCGAGGCGTTCCATGACATGAATGATTCCCACGACATAGCTGTCTCTGGAGGTTGCCTGAAACAGCAAGCCGATCAGCAGCCCCGAAACCACCGGTATCAGAAGGCGCCAGAAGGTTGCCAGAGCCTCATAGCCTTCGGGATCCTGTCCCGGCAGCATGGCAATCTGTGATTGCTCGATGAGCCAGCGAAAAGCCACGATGACCATGCCGGTCAGCAAGCCAACGAACAGTCCCAGTATGGCAGGCTGCAGTTGCGCATCCGCCCGTGACAGGCGCGCCACATACTGGTCATGCCAGTTTTCCAACCACCGTTTCAGCTGCAATCGATTCAACATGGCGCGATTATGCCAGTGTGAGCTGTATATTGCAGGCTGGTGAATCCCTCGATCCCGGATTCCACCGGCAGATCTGTTTACCGCCTCCCGCTGTTGTCAACGATGCCAGATTCCCCGTGTTGTCAATTTCCATTTGCAACCTGAACCATTAAAATCTGGTAATGCTCACGTTTTGTCTGTATGAACAGGGGGTAACCGAACTACATTTATCCAAGGGTCTCTATAGTTGCAAACAGGCAATTACCAGCTTCAGGCATAGACGATGAATCAATTACATTTTGGCTGCGCAACCCATATCGGACTCGTACGCCGGCGCAATGAAGACAGTTACGGGATGGACGAGCAGCAGAAACTCTGGCTCGTTGCGGATGGGCTTGGCGGCCATGATGCGGGTGATGTGGCCAGCCAGATTGCGGTGGAGCAGATCCTCAACAAGGTCCGGCTCGGCGCCAATCTCGAAGATGCCATCAGCTCCGCGCACACCGCCATTCTTGAAGCAGCCAACCATGGTATCGGACGGCCGGAGATGGGGACGACCGCCGTCGCACTCAAGATCAACAACAGCGATTATGAAATCGCCTGGGTCGGGGACAGCCGTGCCTATTTGTGGAATGGCGAGAACCTGGTACAGATATCACGTGACCATACCGTGGTACAGGAACTGGTCGATCAGGGATTCCTACCGGCTGAGCGGCTCAAGGATCACCCCTATTCCAATATCCTCAACCGCACACTGGGTGTTACCTACGATCGCCCGCTCAATATCGAGAAGATCAGTGGCTCACTGAATGGTAACGAAGTCTTTCTGCTCTGCAGCGATGGCCTGACCAATGAACTGGACGATACGGTCATCAATGAGGTGCTGAGGGAACCCGGCAATGAACAGGACAAGGTCAACAAACTGGTAGAACTGGCATTGTCCAGCGGGGGCTCTGACAACATCACTGCCATCCTGGTCAATACGACCTCATCCTTCAACGGTCAGGCCTTGCCAAAGTGAACTTGCCCGGCATCTGTCGAAGCGCAGGTTCTTCACTGGCGCATTGCTGTTTCAGTCGAGCCTGCGCCTTTGGGTAACGCGGGTTGTGCGGGAATCGGCGGCTCATCAATCTGGCCAGCGAAACATACCGGCAGGCATCTCCCGGCGCATGATCCACCTCCAGCAGTAGTGCATCGGCTGCTTGCGGCGCAGCGATACGACATTTAGACAAGCAGCGTTCCAGATAGCCGATACCCTGCTGCCGATCACCCGAGAAATCGATCAGCACGGTGAGCCAGCGCAACAATACCGGTACCGACCCGGTGAAATACTCGAACAATCCCAGTATCAGATAGCCCTCTTCAAAGTCGGGGCGTTCCTCCAGCAGCTGCTGCATGGCTATCCGAGACGACCTGCCATAGCGGTACGCCTGTAACCAATGCCCCTGCTCCATGAGCAACCGCCCGGCAATGGCCCGGGCAGTGGCCAGCGAAGACCTCGCGGCGAAATCATCGGGATGGTGTTCGAGAAACGCCAGATCGCGGGAAATGACAGACTCCAGTGCTGCCAGTGGCTTGTCGTATTTTACCGGATCCAGCACTACCGAATAATCGGCCTCTGCCACTTCCATGATGGCATGATACAGAGGCAGTGCCGGACCTTTTGGTTCAGTAGAACGCCATGCAGAAAGACGTGCTCGTGCCAGCGGCAGATTCCAGTCAAGCAGCGCTTCGACTACCGCCCTGGCCGAGCTGGCTTCATCTGCCTGGGCCAGCTGGGGCTGCCACAACAGCGCAACAGCCAGCAGCAGCGCGGGAATTCGGCGAATTTTCATAGGGATATGCCAGGCAGAAGGCTGCCAGTATTTACCTCATTATATAGAGTTTGGATACCACCTGAATGTCCCTGGGGAGAATTTGTTGCCGTTCCCGGCAGTAACCCCCCGTCTTATTCATGGCGGATCATTCATGGTGGATCGCAGATCCTGGTGCTGGACTGGTGCGTCTGGGCATCGCTCTGGAGGGAAATTTGTAGCAATCGCTACAACTTGAGTGAAGCACAAGCACAGGCGCGCCAGAACAAGCCAAGGCCGTGACAGGCAGAAGCCTCTCACCATTTGGGTGAAACGGAACTTTCAAGGGTTTGTCATTGTTTTCGTTTACTTATCATGGGCTTTAGCCGCCACCTTTAATAAGACGGGGTAACTGCGGTTTCTCGCTGAATCTGGAAGAGGTGCCTCACTCGAACCATGGTGTTCACAT
>CAYTPO010000273.1:0-2252 GCA_964439815.1 uncultured Thiotrichales bacterium | reverse complement strand
CCCATCAAGACCCTGCGTGGCGACTACCGTTTACCCGACGGTACCACCGGCAACAAACTACGCCGCTGGGGGAAACACGATTTCAAGCCCCGGCCCGACGACATCTTCCAGGAACGGCTCTATGCCATCCAGTGGATCAGGAAGGAGACACTGGAAAAGTCGCGACAAGAGACCTTCTTCGCCTCGGTCACCGAGGCCGACCTGGAACGGGAGCGGAGGGTGGACGAAATCGTGGCAGAAAACCTCGCCCGTTGGCAGATCGAGGGTCTGGTGCCGGACATGGAAATCGAGCCGGGCTATAACACAGATCAACCCATTCGCGAGCGCGGCTGGACCTATTGGCATCACTTGTTCAATGCGCGGCAATTGTTGATGCTAAAAAGCATCATTCATCATGGTCGATCCACATACACTTGGCTTGCAAATCTTGGGATATTAAATTTGCAAGCCAAACTGTGTGCATGGCATAACGACGGAAGAAAAGGCGGGTTGCAAAATGTGTTTTCTAATCAAGCTCTTAATACATTGTACAACTGGGGTTCGCGGGGTTTTCTAGATATAGAAGGATATATTATTTTAAGGCCAAAAAGTTCGCCGATCTCATCTAATATCAAATTTTTAATACATGAAGCACCTGCTGAAGAAATTAATGTGGAGTCAGAGTTATGGATAACCGATCCTCCTTATGCCGATGCCGTCCACTACCACGAAATCACCGAATTCTTCATCGCATGGCTACGCAAGAATCCCCCCAAGCCGTTCGATGAGTGGACCTGGGACTCCCGCCGCGCCCTGGCGATCAAGGGCTCCGGCGACGACTTCCGGCGTGGAATGGTGGATGCCTACAAGGCGATGGCCGAGCATATGCCGGACAACGGCATGCAGTGCGTCATGTTTACCCATCAGGACACTGGCGTCTGGTCCGACATGGTGGGCATCTTCTGGGCGGCGGGCCTGCAAGTGGTGGCAGCCTGGTATATCGCCACCGAGACCACCTCCGAGTTGAAAAAAGGCGGCTATGTGCAGGGCACGGTAATCCTGATGCTGCGCAAGCGCCCGGAAGGCTCCCGCGCTGGCTTCAAGCAGCGCATCCTGCCCGCGGTGCGGGCCGAGGTCCAGCGTCAGATCGAGACCATGATGCACCTCAACGACGAGGTGAAAGACAAGCACGGCGAACCTGTCTTTAACGACTCAGACCTGCAAATGGCCGGATATGCCGCGGCACTCAAGGTGCTCACGGCCTACACCACCATCGGCGGCGAGGATGTCACCACCTTTGCGCTGCGCCCACGCGCAAGAGGTGAAACCACGGTGGTGGATGAGATCGTGCAACAGGCTGCCGAAGCCGCCAACAGCCTGCTGGTGCCCGAAGGGTTGAGCGCGGAAACCTGGGCCAAGATCAACGGCATCCAGCGTTTCTACCTGCGCATGATGGACATGGAGACCACCGGCGCCAGCAAGCTGGACAACTACCAAAACTTCGCCAAAGCCTTCCGGGTGCAGGACTATGCCAGGGTGATGGGCAACATGAAGGCCAACAAAGCCCGGCTCAAACGCATCACCGAGTTCAAGTCCCGTGACCTCACGGACAGCACCGAGATCGGTCCCACCTGGCTAGGAAGGCTCATTATCGGCCTGCAACAACTGCTGGCAGAAACCGAACCCCAGGTCGTGATCGGACAGTTGCAAGAGGACCTACCGCAGTTCCTCGACATCCGACCGCTGCTGATCGACATGCTCGCCTTTATCGAGCGCAAGGCGCCAGAACCCGAGGTGCGCGACGCGGCCGAAGTCCTTGGGGGGCGGTTGAAGAACTTGCGCGCGCTTGGTCAATAATGGGGGCAATAGCATGGAACGCTGGGGTGTTTGAGCGATGACCATCCGCAGATTCTCGTCTCGCACCCATCGGCTTGATCATTCCTTTCTTCTCGAGCACTTGAAAGGTGCGCGTAGCTACAAGCGCATAGCAGGCTACTTCACCAGTTCCCTGTTCGAGGTGGCCAACGAGCTGTTGGAAGAAATCCCAGAAGTAAAGATCGTCTGTAACGTGGATATCCATCCAGATGATCTCAGGGTTGCCCAACTACGTGAAGCCAAAATGCTCGGCCGCTGGAACGAGCGCGCCTTGGAGGCCGAGGCGCTGCTGAACCGGGATCGCTACCGCAGGCTGGATGCCTTCCTTCAGAAGCACGGCCATGCCGTGCGCGTGGCACCGGATAGTGTTTGTGGTTTTCTGCACGGGAAGGCGGGTG
>CAYTPO010000272.1:0-12996 GCA_964439815.1 uncultured Thiotrichales bacterium | reverse complement strand
CCCAAGCAAGAGCAAACTCCCAAGCAAGAGCAAACTCCCAAGCAAGAGCAAACTCCCAAGCAAGAGCAAACACCCGAGCAGGAGCAAGCATCCGAGCAGGAGCAAGCATCCGAGCAGGAGCAAGCATCCGAGCCAAAGAAGAAGGTGAAGTCAGCGAAGAAAAAATCCGCGAAGAAGCGCCGCACCAAGAAGAAACCCGAAGAGAAGGAGTAGCAGGGCTTTCCCGCGCTTTTCTACCACACCTGAATCCAGGGCTTGGGCCAGTCGCCGCGTTTGAGCTTCGGACTCAGGGCCAACTCGTCGCTTGGCTCAGTTCCAGGTTGTGACTTGGTTCTTTCCCTGCTTCTTGGAAATGTACAGCGCCTTGTCGGCCCGCCCGATCAGCTTTTCCTGAGTATCTTCGGGGTGAAAGGTTGTCACGCCGATGCTCAGGGTGATTCGGCTGCTACCTGGCGCCGGTTTGGCGGCCACGGCCTCGCGTAGCCGGTCGGCCAGTTCTGCGGTGCCTTCCACTGTGGTTTCCGGGCAGATGATCAGGAACTCCTCTCCTCCCCAGCGAATGAAGAAGTCGGTCTGCCTGATCAGCGGGGTGATGGTGCGGGCGACGTGTACCAATGCATCATCGCCGGCCTGATGTCCATAGTTGTCATTGATTCGCTTGAAATCGTCGATATCGATCATGATCAATGACATTGGGCGGTTGTAGCGACGCGCCCGCAGAAATTCCTGCTCCAGCAGGATCTGTCCCTTGTGGCGGTTGTAGATGCTGGTCAGCGAGTCGGTATTGGCCAGTTTCTCCAGTGACTGGTTGGCTTCTTCCAGTTCGCGGGCCGTGGTGTTGACCAGCCGTGAGACGGCGCGCATTTCCAGTGTGTCCTGGGAGAACGGGTTGGTCATCGTGGCTGAGCTGGAAGTTCGCTCCTTGTCCTCGCCTTCGGTAATCGACAGGGCGGTCTGCGAGTAGTGCAGGTAGCTGAACTGCCCGGGGCTGTAGTAGAACTGGCCCATGGTGTACATGCCGGTGGTTGGAGCTGCTTCCTGAAACTGGGATACCTCATCTTCGGTCAATGATTTGAGCAGGTGCATGCGAACCTGGCTGGGGTAGACAAACAGCGCATCGCAGGGTTGTTCGTGCAGCGATTCGATCAGGAATTTGAAATCCTCCATTGCCACCACCGGGCTGGGTATGCCAAAGCGCACTCGCTCGCCGGGGTACAGGTTGCCCCATAATTCGATGCTGCCGTCCGGTAGCAGCTCCTTGCCCAGACGGGCGATGATGACGCCATCACGCTCGACCAGCAGTGGAAAACGAATGCAGGTTGAAGAGAATTCGGCCGTCGCTTCGGTGCCGAGATAGCGGGTGTAAATCTCGCGGACGGGGGTTTCATTGATCAGACGGACGATATTGCCTTCCGCTTCACTGACTTCCATGGCGGTACCGAGCATCATCCAGTCGGTGCTGAAGTGGATGTAGGCATGCAGGTCTTCGCCAGAGAGGGAGATCAGGATGACGGCGTTATCGTGAATCCGGTCGTTGGCAAATACCAGGCTTTCTGCGCCGGGTCTGGGGCTGGTGGCCAGGCAGCCAGCCAGTACCGTGTCCTGCAAGCTGTCGGTGATGCCGTGTGCGAGGTCTTCGGCATTGAGCCCATCACCAGCGGCGTAGCACAGTAACAGTCGGGTCTCGGAGCGGGCGCACTCGTCGGCCAGCTTGTGGCCCAGCGTCAGGTAATCGGTATTGGCTTTGAGCCGGGTTGCCTGGGCGATATTGACATCGCTGCTCTCGAACTCACTGATCGAAATGATGGTGGCATCGTCGTGAATGCGTCCTTCAAACAGTACGGAGGTCGTTGTTGCACCGGTGATGGTGGCACTGGGCAG
Source organism: uncultured Thiotrichales bacterium (assembly GCA_964439815.1). Taxonomy (GTDB): domain Bacteria; phylum Pseudomonadota; class Gammaproteobacteria; order UWMA-0217; family UWMA-0217; genus JALSHZ01. The sequence goes on along the minus strand of CAYTPO010000272.1, from coordinate 11,115 downwards.
CAATGCCTGGATCTCGGCCAGCACACCTTCGATGAAGGGGCGTTTGGCGCTGGTGGTGAAAACCTGCACCAGCGTGGCAGGGCTGTCGTGAATCCCGGATTTATCGAAGCTGTCTCGTAGTTCCGAAGAAACATCATAAAGGAAATTGGTCGATTTCATAGGTTGTCTGTTAATGCATCCTTGCGTTTGCCGGATATCAGGCCAAGCCTTGGGGTCATGGTTCCCGTATCCCGCTGATGGCCTTACGACCTGGTAGTGTCTTCGGATCCAATGGCATCGGATTTTCTCTTCCTGCACTTGGCTGAGTGGCGATGCCGGTCCAAGGAGCCTGTCGGAGTTGATCGCCCCCAGTGATTTTCGCTTCAAACGGTTAAGTCAGACAGGCTCCAAGGATACAAAAAAAACAATACCTTGTAACATGTCCAGCCAGTTGTATTCTGATGTGCCGCACATTACGGATGGTCAGGTCGGGAATTATGGGAACCCTTTTTGCTATGAATGACAAGACTGTTCTGATAACGGGCTGTTCCAGCGGGATAGGCTATTGCGTAGCACAAGGCCTGAAACAGCGGGGCTATGGGGTGATCGCAACTGCCCGATGCACGGAAGATGTTGCCAGGCTGCGGGAGGAGGGGTTTGATGCGCTGCAGCTGGACCTCGATGACTCTGCTTCGATCCGGCAGGCGCTGGCACAGGCTGCCGCGCAGGCACCTCAGGGTATCTACGGGCTGTTCAATAATGGTGCCTGGGGTTTACCCGGTGCGGTCGAGGATCTTTCCCGCGAGGCGCTGCGGGCGCAATTCGAAACCAATCTGTTTGGCACCATGGAGCTGACCAATCGCATGATCAGGCTGATGCGGGTGCGGGGGGGAGGGCGCATCATCCAGAACAGCTCTGTGCTGGGGCTGGTGGCTTTCCCCTATCGAGGCGCCTACAACGCTTCCAAGTTTGCGCTGGAAGGGATGACCGATACGCTGCGGATGGAGCTGCGTGGCAGTGGTATCCATATCAGCCTGATTGAACCGGGGCCAATAGTCAGCCGATTTCGAGAGAATGCCTTTCGGCGGTATCAGCAGTACATTGCAAAGGATGACAGTGCTCATCGTAGCCAGTATGAGGCGATGGAGCAGCGCCTGCTGAAAGAGGGGCCAGCTGCACCTTTCACGCTGCCGCCGGAAGCCGTGCTGGCCAAGGTGGTGCACGCGCTGGAAAGTCCCAGGCCACGTATCCGCTACTATGTCACTTTCCCGACCTGGCTGTTTGCCGTGCTGCGCCGGTTGCTGCCTGCGGGTTTGCTGGACCGGGCGCTGATCAAGGCATCGGGAGATGGCAGCCGCTGACGTTGTTGCTAATGTGCAGGGCATCACGTAACATTACGCGCCTTTTATCCGTCGGTGGCCGGACAGCGATTTTGCGCTGTTCATCCATGCTGTCGACGGCTCCTTGTCTCACCGCCTGGCGGGAGACTGACCAATCCGAAAGGAGTAACAATGCGTCACTATGAAATAGTATTTCTGGTTCATCCGGACCAGAGCGAGCAAGTCCCTGCAATGATCGAGCGTTATCGCGCACTGATTCAGGATGGCAACGGCAAGATTCATCGCCTGGAAGACTGGGGGCGCCGCCAGTTGGCCTATCCCATCAACAAGATTCACAAGGCACACTACGTGCTGATGAATATCGAGTGTGATCAGGATACCCACGATGAACTGGTCAGCATCTTCCGTTTCAACGATGCCATCATTCGCAACCTGATCATCCGTCGCAATGAAGCGGTGACCGAAACCTCGTTTCTTGCCAAGTCGGACGATGATGCGCCTGCCAAGACGGAAACCCCGGCTGCCAAGCCTGCGGCCGCCAGTGGTGAAGCAGCCAAGGAAGCTCCGGCAGCTGCAGCGAAATCCTGATCCCAACGAATTTAGAGGACTTTTAACATGGCTCGTTTTTTTCAACGCAAGAGATATTGCCGTTTCACTGCCGAAGGCGTGAAAGAGATCGACTACAAGGATCTGGATACCCTGAAGCAATACGTCAGTGAGACCGGAAAGATCGTACCCAGCCGTATTACCGGCACCAAGGCACGTTATCAGCGCCAGTTGGCCACTGCGGTCAAGCGCGCACGTTTCCTGGCGCTGATCCCTTATACGGACGGTCAATAGAACAACGCTGTCAATACATTCATGAAGAGGCTGGCTGAATTCATTTTGCAGGGCCTGCCTCAGGCCGTTGCCGTGGCGGCAGGGTTCGCCATTCTGTCCTTGCTGCTCCCGCCGCTCGGCTTTGTCAGCAGCGCGGCAATCGGACTGGTCGCCCTGAAGGTGGGGTTCAGGCAAGCGATTTACGTCAGCCTGATCAGTTCGGCATTACTGGCGGTTGTGGTGATCGGCATGGGGCAGCCCGGCGCCGTTGGTGTCCTGTCAGGTTTGGCGCAGTGGTTGCCGTTGGCGGCACTGGGTGCATTGCTGGGGCGAACCGGTAGCTGGTCGCTGGTCATGCAGTCGGTGTTTCTGGTTGGCGTTCTGGCGGTGGTTCTGCTCTATGCGCTGTTCCCCGGAGTCGACCAGTTCTGGTTGCAGACAATGCAGGCCTTTCTCCAGCCAGTGCTCGAACAGGCTGGGACCGAGGGAAAACCGCCGACGCTGAACCTTGAGGCGATCGCTCCACTGATTACCGGAATGCTGGTATCGGCGTTGATTCTGACCTCGCTGCTGGCGCTGATGATGGCGCGCTCGATGCAGGCCAGAGTGGAGAATCCCGGCGGTTTTGCAAAGGAGTTCGAGGAACTCCGGACAGGTGTCTGGCCTGCAGGGCTGAGCATTCTGTTCATCGGCATGGCGACGTTCATTGGTACCTCGTGGGCCAATGCGCTGGCTTCGGTCGCAATGGTGGTGTTTCTGATTCAGGGTTTTGCGCTGCTGCATGGTATTGCGGCGCGAATGGGTTGGCCCAAAAGCAGCCTCATCGGCTTGTATGTGCTGCTGGTGATACTGCTGACCCCTGTAGTGGTCATCATGGCCGGTATTGGTATCGTGGATGCATTTGCAGATTTTCGGCGGCGACTGAGTGGTCCCGCCAGGTAAGTACTTAATTTTAGGTGAAGACGATGGAAGTTATTCTGCTAGACAAGGTTGAAAATTTGGGTGACCTCGGTGACAAGGTGACTGTACGTTCCGGTTACGCACGCAATTATCTGATACCCGGTGGCAAGGCAAAATATGCAACAGAAGCCAATATTGCCGAATTCGAAACGCGTCGTGCCGAGCTTGAAAAGGCAGCGGCAGAGGCTCTGGGCCAGGCTCAGAGTCGTGCCGACAAGCTGGCTGACCTCGAAGTCACGATTCCCGCGCATGCCGGCAACGAAGGCAAGTTGTTTGGTTCAGTGGGTACCACGGAAATTGCCGCGGCTATCTCCGCAACGGGTAATGAAGTGGCCAAGAAGGAGGTTCGACTGCCTGATGGTGCGTTGCGCTCCACCGGGGAATTCGATATCCAGATCCATCTGCACACGGATATCAATGCCCAGGTCAAGGTTATTGTTATCGCTGAAGAAGAGTGACCTGATGGTGGCCGCCATCGCATCCGGTCATCCGGGTGCGATGGACGGTTCCGAATCACAGGCTTTAGCCGCCACCTTGAATAGGACGGGTTAATCGTGGTGGCTGGCCAAACGCTTGATTCCACAGTGGATTGGAAAGTACCCGCTCGACCTATAGGTAAGCCGAGCAGTCACTTTGCAATTGCTGCGATATCAATATCGTGCACCATTCGTTCCCGTCTGGCCCTCTGATTCAGGTATTGCTGGTCGGTTGTCGTCCCACATTGCCGCTTCTGGTGATGACCGGCTTCCTGCTTTCCCGATCTCGCCCGGATCTGCTTTTTACCATCGCTGCCGCCCCGGCTGGTGATATACTTTTCCCCTTCTCCCCACCGATGAACCGATACGTGATTGCAAAAGCCCTTCCATGCTAGAACCCTCCGGATTTCCCCCACCTGATGGCCGTGAAGAGTCGATTCAGCGACTCAAGATTCCCCCGCATTCGGTAGAGGCGGAGCAGGCTGTGCTGGGTGGCTTGCTGCTCGACAACAATACCTGGGATCAGATTGCCGACCGGGTGGTCGAGGACGATTTCTATCGCCAGGACCATCGTGTCATCTTTCGTGCCATCGAGGCACTGGCCGAGCGCAATGATCCCTTCGATGTCGTTACCCTGTCGCAGTGGCTGGAGCCGAGGGGCGATCTGGAGCAGGCCGGTGGCTTGAGTTATCTGGGGATGCTGGCCAAGGATACTCCCAGTGCCGCCAATATTCGTGCCTACGCCGATATTGTTCGCGAGAGGGCCATTCTGCGCAAGCTGATTGGTATTGCCGGGGAGATTGCCGACAGCTCCTTCAATCCCCAGGGACGTAACAGCAAGGATATTCTGGACGAGGCCGAACGCAAGGTATTCCAGATCGCCGAGCAGGGAATGCGTGGGCAGCAGGGTTTTCGCGGGCTTAAGTCGCTGGTGAAGAATGCAGTCGAGTATATCGACGAGATGATTGAGAAGGGGGATGGTATCACCGGCTGTCCTACCGGCTATGACGACCTGGACAACATGACCTCCGGTCTGCAACCGGGTGATCTGGTGATCGTGGCGGGGCGGCCCTCGATGGGAAAGACCACCTTTGCAATGAATATCTGCGAATACGCTGCTATCAAGCAGGGGGCGCCGGTGGCGGTGTTCAGCATGGAGATGCCGGGCGAGCAGTTGGCGCTGCGGATGCTCTCGTCGATGGGGCGGATCAATCAGCAGCGTCTGCGCACCGGCAAGCTCAAGGAGGAGGATTGGCCACGTCTGACCAGCGCCGTGGAGCTGCTGGCCGAAGTGCCGATGTTCATCGATGACACGCCGGCGCTGACACCCACCGAGATGCGTGCCCGCGCACGGCGGCTGGTGCGTGAGCATGGCCAGCTCGGCATGATCATGATCGACTACATGCAGCTGATGCAGGTGGCCGGCAGTACCGAGAACCGTGCCACCGAGATTTCTGAGATCTCGCGTAACCTCAAGGGACTCGCCAAGGAGTTGAAATGCCCGGTGATTGCGCTTTCGCAGCTCAATCGGAGCCTGGAGCAACGTCCCAACAAACGTCCGGTCATGTCGGATTTGCGGGAATCGGGCGCCATCGAGCAGGATGCCGACCTGATCATGTTCATCTATCGTGATGAAGTCTACAACCCGGACAGCGCCGAAAAGGGAATGGCGGAAGTCATTATCGGCAAGCAGCGAAATGGTCCCATTGGCACCATCAACCTGACGTTTCGCGGTGAATTTACCCGCTTCGAGAGCTATGTGCCGGACGTCTACTCCAGCGAGGGGTATCAGTGAACAGGCGTCAGGCGCAGGTCAAGGTCAATCTGAGTGCGCTGACCCACAACCTCTCCATCGTCCGCTCGGTTGCGCGGCACCAGAAAATCATGGCCATCGTCAAGGCCGACGCCTACGGTCATGGCATGATCGAGGCGGCCGGGGCACTGGCCGCAGCCGATGCGCTGGGCGTGGCCTTTGTCAGCGAAGGTGTAGCGCTGCGTGAAGCGGGCATCGACAAACCCATTCTGGTGCTGGAGGGTGCCCGGCATGAGCTGGAAGTGGCTTGGGCCAGCAAGGCCGGTCTGATGCTGGTCGTCCACCAGGAATATCAGATTCAGGACCTGCCGGATTCCCTGTTTCTGCGACCGGAGCTGTGGCTCAAGCTCGATACCGGCATGGGTCGGTTGGGGTTTCCACCACAGGATGCGGGCCAGCTGGCACATAGGCTCGGCTCCAGCTGCACGACAATGATGACCCACCTCGCCTGTGCCGATATGCCGGAAGACCCGGCCAACGATGCTCAGCTGGCGCGCTTCGAGGCGGCACGGGAGAACGTGCAGCTCCCCTGCAGTGCCGCCAATTCTGCCGCAACCTTTGCCTTTCCGCAGGCGCGTTATGACTGGGTTCGACCCGGAATCGTCCTCTATGGCAGCTCCCCGTTTCGGGATGAGTCTGCGGCGGACCTGGGGTTGCAGCCGGTCATGACGATGCGCGCACCGATCATTGCCATCCGGCAGCACCGCAAACACGATCCCATTGGGTATGGCGGTGATTACCACTGCCCGGCGGATATGCCGATAGGCGTCATCGCGGCCGGTTATGCCGATGGCTATCCACGCCATGCACCACCGGGTACACCGGTGCTGGTCAATGGCGTAGAAGTGCAGATGGTGGGGCGCGTCTCCATGGATATGATCACTGTCGATCTGCGGGACGTTCCCGATGTCGCCGTGGGTGATATGGCAACGCTATGGGGCAATGGAATGCCGGTGGACTATGTGGCGGCAAGAGCCAGCACGATTGCCTATGAGTTATTGTGCAATGCGGGCGGTCATGCGCTAATCGAGTACGAGTAGTTCACATAAGCAGCAGTTATCCAGGTCTTTTCTTCTTTCACTCTCTCTCCGGGGGGTTGGCCAGGCGGCGCTCGGTGGCCAGCTTTTCGTCGCTGTGTCTCATTAGTTGCAGCGTCAGATACAGCTTGGCCGGCACCGACAGAAACAGGCCGCCCACGATCAACCCGGTAATCACGATAATGCCGGTAACGCCCTGATGCGTGGCGATGCGCGTAAAGATGGCCAGCCCGAGGCCGCTACTTGCCAGGATGATGCCGACAATGATGAGCATCACCATGAAGCGTTTGATTTTCAGTTCCTGCGATGACAGCGTCATGTCAGTGTTCCAGCGGTTTGAGTAACTCATTCAGGTCATCAGCAGTGATGGAGCTGGCTGAGGTGGTGGTCTGGTCGGAGGAGTAGATCGAGTCGGCCAGCGCTTGTTTCTTCTCCTGCAGCAACAGTATCTTGTCCTCGACCGAGTCCTCGGTGATGAGTTTGTAGACGAAGACCGCCTTGTCCTGGCCGATGCGATGGGCGCGATCGGTGGCTTGATTCTCCACTGCCGGATTCCACCAGGGGTCGTAGTGGATAACCGTGTCAGCCGCCGTGAGATTGAGGCCGACACCACCGGCTTTCAGACTGATCAGGAAGATGGGTACGCTGCCTTCCTGAAAACGTGCGATGACCTCTTCGCGTTTTCTTGTCTGGCCGGTCAGCTTGCAGTACTCGATATCGGCTGCCTGCAGCTCCTCCTCGATCAGTGCCAGCATCGACGTGAACTGGGAGAACAGCAGAATTCTGCGTCCTTCCTCGATCATTTCCGGTAGCAGCTGCATCAGCAGTTCGAGCTTGGCGCTCTTCTTCACGCTCTTGGCCTGTGGTAGCGAGAGCAGGCGGGGGTCGCAACAGACCTGGCGCAGTTTCAACAGTGCATCGAGAATCATGATCTGGCTGCGGGCCAGCCCCTTGCGGGTGATCTCTTCGCGTACCTTCTTGTCCATTGCCAGGCGGATGGATTCATAGAGGTCGCGCTGTTTACCCTCCAGCGTGACGGTACGGATGATCTCGGTCTTTTCCGGCAGCTCGGAAGCCACATCGGCCTTGGTGCGACGCATCATGAAGGGCATGATGCGTTTTCGCAGCTGCTCTCGCCGGATTGTGTCGCCGCTCTTTTCGATCGGGTTGCGATAAATGCGGTTGAAGCGTTCCAGCGGCCCCAGAAAGCCCGGCATCAGAAAGTGGAACATCGACCAGAGTTCGCCCAGATGGTTTTCCAACGGAGTTCCCGTCAGGCAGAGGTGGTGTTTCCCCTTGAGTTCAAAAACGACCTGAGTGGTCTGGGATTTCGGATTCTTGATGGTCTGGGCTTCATCGAGCACGATGATGTGGAACTCATGTTCCAGCAGCGCATTCTTGTCACGGCGCAGCAGTGGGTAGGTCGTCAGCACGATATCCGACTGCCCGATGAGTGGGAAATGACGATGACGATCGGGGCCGTGGAGCAGCAGTACCTTGAGATCCGGGGCAAAGTGGGCCGCTTCCCGTCGCCAGTTGCCCATCAGGCTGGTGGGGGCAATGACCAGGCAGGGTCCCTGCATGCGGCCGCGCTGTTTTTCGATCAGCAAGTGCGCCAGGGTCTGCACGGTTTTGCCCAACCCCATGTCGTCCGCCAGAATGCCGGAAAAATTGAATTCGCACAGAAACTGCAACCAGTCCAGGCCGTGCTGCTGGTAGCTGCGCAGCTCGGCATTGAAGTTCTCCGGCGGTTCGACATGCGCGATACCGCTGAAATCCTGCAATTTGCGATTGAGCGCCTGCAGCTCTTCGGCGCCGCGCCAGCGGAGCTGTGGATCGTTCAGCAGGTCGCTGATCTGGACGCTCTGATAGCGGGAAAGCTGCAGGTTGCCATCCTTGTCCAGCGGCTCGCGGTCGTAGAGTTCCACCAGTGTCTCGAAGATCGGGCGTAACCGGTCAGAGGGAATCTTCAACCAGCGATGGTCATCCATCGGCAGCAGGAAGTGTGGCTGGCTGTCGAGCAGGTCGCGCAGATCCTCCGGACTACCGGCCTTGGCGAGGATATCAACCAGTACCGGCAGCAGGTTGACGCGCGTGCCATCGACATCCACGCCAAGCGTCAATGTGAACCACTGGGTACCGCTGCTTTCCAGCTCGGCATCCCACTCATCGGTTTCCTGGAAGGTCAGGCTGAAGGAGTCGGCCTGCGTGACCTGCCAGCCCTGGGCTTCCAGCTCCGGCAGGTCGTGTTCGAGAAATTCATGCCACATCAATGCCGTGTGGGAAGGTGTCTGTCCGGCAAAGACCCAATCGAGGCGAGGGTTTTCGGTGGGGGACTGGAGTGGGTGCAGGCCCAGCTCGGAGAGTGCTTCGATGGCCCGACCTTCAGCCTCCATATCCCGGCTGACGCGGTACAGGGTATCGCCCTCGACCACCTGACTGACACGATGTTGGCCAATGCCTTCCAGTCGGATCGGTCCGTAGCGGAAGCTCAACCTGGCACAATGCAGATGCTCTGCAGCGCCATCGGGCCCCTGATGGTCGACACTATGTAGTGTGATGCAGAAATCGGGTTCGGTGTCGTTGATCTGGATCTTGTCGATCTCCAGCTCTACCGGCGTCTCCAGGTCGTATTCCGGCGTTTCCAGCAGCAGTTTGCGGCTGACGGCTTCCAGATGCTCGTTGGGAATGATCGGAGCGTCGAGCAATACTTCCAGCTGGTTGGCGCTGATGACGGGGTGCTCGACTGCGCCGGCAATGCCATTTTCGGTATCGATGTACCAGAACACACCGATGCGAACCAGCTGCTCGCACGGAGGATGCAGAGTATAGATGAGCTGCTGGCCATGTTCCGTGCTCTCCCAGTGGAAGTTGATTTCCCGGTTTGGGCCAAGCTGGAGGGTCGGGGTGTTGATGTCCTGCCAGTGGCAGCGGCCAGTCAGCAGCATTTTCTGCAGGGCCAGCTCACCCAGCTCGCGCTTGAGCGGGTAGGTGCTGCTGTAGCTGGAGTAATAGAACTGGGCGTTGTTGGCCAGCAGTTTGGCAATGTCCTGGTCGGATGGCTGGATGAAGTCGTTGGCGTAGTATTCCTCGGTGGCACGGCTGAGCGAAAAGCTGGCGGGTTTGCCGTAGCCACCTTTCTTCAGCAAACGCACTTTGTAGGTGGCCACCTGCACACCATGACCATGGCTGCTTTCGGGATCGGGCTCGAGAATGTAGATCAGACGATTCTGAATGCCTTCGGCGTACTCCTCCTGCACCAGTTGCAGGCCGGCTTTGGAAGCGCTCTTCAAATCGGTCAGCCAAGCATCGATGCGTTGTGCCTCCTGCTCCGGCGTGCTGACCTTGCGGCGATGGTTGAGCAGATGGACCAGGGCGGCAGCAACATGCTTGCAGTCGTAGCCGACGGGGCAGGTGCATTCGCCATCGATTTCGATGCCGCCCCTGTCATCCTCACGCAGCTCGATATGCTGGCTGTAGAGGTTGGTGCCCTGTCCCTTGACGGTCGAGGTGATGATCTCCACCCTGCTGTCGCCGGTCTCCTGTTCCGTGACTTCCAGCACGTTGCCCTGTTTCCAGTAGGCAACTCCGCGCTGAAAACTGCGTTCACCGCAGGTGCGTTTGATATGGAGCAGACTCAACAGGTTAGAAATCATCAATCAGTCAGAAGTGGAAGGCCAGCCGGGTATTTTACGGAATATGTCGCTTGAAGGCTTGTAAAATGTCAATCAGGGCGATACGCGGTAGACTATAGCGATAATGCGTCGAACCAGAGAGGAGTCAAAAATGGATGCAAAGGTATTATTGGAGCAGTTACTGCAGTCAGGTCAGGAATGGGCTGCAAAGGGGCGTGAGATAGCCGAGGAGAAGCTGGATATTCCGGCCGAAGGTGAAGAGCGCGAGGCAATGCTGGATGGCATGAAGAAGGGGGCGCTGGCTGCGGGAGCATTGGCATTGTTGCTGGGTACGCGGGGTGGGCGGGCTGTGAGTGGAACTGCCCTGAAGCTGGGCAGTCTGGCCGCTGTTGGTGGCCTGGCTTACAAGGCCTACCAGGATTGGCAGAACAGCAGCGGTGAGAGCAGTGACCAGAAGGCTGAGGTGCGGCCGGTCAACGAGCTGGAGGGCGGGGCGCTGGACGAGCGCAGCAGGTTGTTGATCCGTGCCATGATTGCTGCCGCCAAGGCCGATGGGCATATCGACGAGGCTGAAAAGCTGCGTATCGATGAGCAGATTTTTGATATGGGGCTGGTCGATGGCGCCGCGGAATTCATTGTGCAGGAGGTGGACAAGCCACTGAACATTCATGATGTGGTGGCGGGTGTCGATGACCCGGAGGCGGCTGTGGAGGTCTATCTGGCTTCCCGCATGGTCGTTGACATGGAAAACGCACCCGAGCGCCTGTATCTTGGATCTCTGGCCAAGGCGTTGAAGCTTTCGCCCGATCTGGTCAAGCGGCTTGATCAGGTGGTGAAAAGCAGCTGATCCTGAACAGCTACAGCTTCTGGTAACCCCGCCACCATGAATAAGACGGGGTAACTACTCGTTGAGTAGTACTAGGAGGCTGTCCGAGAATAGGCAAGATCACTTGCTGACAGCGACAATCTAAATGCGGGTAAGCGGCGGGATTCAGAAAAACCATGTGATATTTCCCATTCAATCAATGGCATAGGTTATAATTCTGGCATGAAAGC
>CAYTPO010000271.1:0-5714 GCA_964439815.1 uncultured Thiotrichales bacterium | reverse complement strand
CGTCTTTCCTTCTCTGAGGGAGAGGGAAGTTTGGGGTTTTTTACCTCTGTTCTGCAATTGGCGCAATACGCTTTGCTATTGCGCCCTACGGTAGCGGTGCCTCGTCTTTGTAGGGTGTAATAGCGAAGCGTATTACACCTTTTTTATTGAGCGGAGTTGGTCTTCTCTTTTGAGAGAGAGGGAAGTTTGGGATTATTATTGCCCCAATAAAATTGACCACGGTGTGTAGGATATTCATTTACCCAACATACCCACCGTGGTAAAAATGGTTGCGCTGATTGAAAAGACATCAACACTCATCCTGTTTGAACCTCGGATTCAGGCAAGTCGTTACACAATGGAATTACCCTTTCCGTTTCACTATTCGCAGCAAACTCAACAGGCCCAGGAAAAAGGCAGTCGAGCCACCGCCTCCAGTATGCAGTTTTCCACTCCTGGCGGGTTCAGCTCTTGCTGAGGTATCACCGGCGACAGTGGTTTGACCATTGGCCGCCGCACCATTGGTATTATTTTGGCTGTATCCGCTTGTAGCCCCTTCAGTGGAATCCGGGCTGCCGGTTGAAGCAATCTCTTCAGCAGGTTTGGGTGGTGCTGGATCAATATGAATCCAGTAACACCTCTGTGGGGATGAAAGCCCATTGCCGCCTTTGTCGACTACTTTCATGCAGACATGGGCATTGCCGTTGGCTTGGGCATGGGTTGTGTAGCGCAGGGTGTGGGAAGGCCAGGAGACCTTGGGCTGCTCGGTAAACATGCCGGTATTCGAGTTGGCTGTCGTAACGAATTTGAGCTGGTCAACGTACTTGGTACGCTCACCGGGCAGGTGGGTGCCACCATCGCCATCGTGCGCTTCTGTTACCCAGCGTGGAAATTCGACGGCCTTGCCAGCTACGCTTGTGACTTCGGCGGGCTTCGAGATTGTGAAATCCGGGGCGAAATTGAAGGTTGCGACACCCGTCTTGCCCCTGACAAGTTGCCCGCACTCGGGGATATCCCGTGGAATGGGCATGGTGTCACCCTGGTCGGCATAGCGAATATTGGTAATTGCAAGATCATTGGGCATGATGATGGAGCCATCGGGATAGTGCTGATTGGGGTCACCAAAAGGGCAGGGTGCGCGATTGCAGGCGGAAAACCGTGCTTCCTGGGGAATATACCCAGGTGCGAGAGCTGCTGCTCCATAATCTGCCGAGTTTCTGTAGACATAACACCAGCGGTCAACGCCGTCCGTTTCACGCGACGGCTTGATGATGTCGGTTTTGGCGCCGAGAACCAGGCCGGCATTATATTGCAGCTTGCGTGGTGTTTCCTTGCGTGGAATGGAGGAAAGCTCCATGTAGAACTGGTAACCCGGATGCCCTGCCACCGAGAAATCAAACTGCCCACCGCTTCTGTGAGCGGGATCTGATGCAATGTGGACAAAATAGTCCGTATCTTTTCGAGCCTTCTGACCTTGCGCGGCCACCGCGCTGTAGTATTGCCCCCTTCTGATGGCCGTTTGGCCGCTGAGTAGCGCCTGACCCTGTGCAACCCCGACGAGCCCTGGCATCAGTGTGTAACCGAGCAACCCGTCCCTGCCGCTGAGATCCAGTGTATAAACCTGCGCCTGTGCTGCCGAAGAAAGCACCATTGCAGTGCCAATAATTGCCAGCTTTTTCATCGGAATTCCCCCTCTTTTCAGACTGGTCTGACATTGAGGATGGCAAATATATATGGGTTGCAGTGTGTGGTTGCTCACATTTTATTGTAAGGGGAATGTAAAAAATGTTGCCGGGAGGTGTAGAGAATTCCAAACGGTGAAAGTTTGGGTGTTTAATATAGCTATGTTTAATTATGCTATAGTGTAAGCATGGTATTAGTAATAAATTATAGAGATGTATAATGAATGGCTGTGCGTCAGAACTCCTCGACCAGATTATCGCCACGGCAAAGTCCCAGGGATTGTCTCAAAAGGTGCTGGCGGCTCGCGCCGGGTTGACAGCGGTGGGACTGAGCAAGGCCAAGCAGCGTGGTGATTTGCGCGTGTCGAGTCTGGTTGCGTTGGCGAGGGAGGTGGGGCTGGAGCTGACACTGAGCCCGCACAGGCAGCCAGAGCGGGCTGCTGAAGCCATCAAGGCCGGGGCATTCTTTGGTGTGGGTGGCCGGGAGCCTGAGGTGTAGTTCTGATGGCGCGTAATCAACATGCAGTGATATGGACACGAGTTTCCGGTCGTGCCGTCAAGATGGGTGATCTGGTGCTGTCCGTGGAGCAGGCGGATTTCACCTACACAGCGGAATATCTACACTCTGGCCAGCCGGGTTTCTGTCTGTTGGGAGATGGCAGCATATGGGGCCGCGAGACGGTCAGCTACCCTGTCAGTGAGCGCATTCCCGTGCTGCCGCGTTTGCTCAGTCTGATTCCCGGCAACAACCCGCGCAACCTGCAACGCCGCCACTACCTGGATCTGTTACGTACCCGACTGGGGCGGGAACCATCGCCGGGAATCGATACCGAGTGGAGTCTGCTGGTGTTGGGGGGGCATGGTGGCATCGGGCACGTTGATGTGTTCGCCGATGATATCGTGGCTGAGCGCTGGTATCGCTCCGGGCCCGCCGAGGGTCATGGTGTGCTCTCTCCCGTATCGGGTAATCGTTCAGAACTCTGGCGAATGCTGAAGCATGATGTCCGGGACGAGAATGTGGATTTTGATCCGCAGTTGATCGAGGAGGTATTGGGGCCAACGCCCTCGGTGGGTGGGATGATTCCCAAGCTGCTGGTATCGCTATGTGCCGATGGCGGAGCGGGTTTCCACCCACCGGAAACGCCGGGATGTGAGGATGTCGTGCTGAAAATTGAGCCGCCCGAATATGCGGGGCTGCTGGATCTGGAAGCGCTCTGCCTGGAAATTCATCGGGAAGCGGGATTCGAGGTGCCAGCATTCAGGCGGTTTGATCATGAGGATCTTCGGTTTCTTGCAGTCGATCGTTTTGATCGGCGGGAAGGCAGCCCGATTCCAATGGAATCCCTGTTTTCCGTTATTGCCACCGGTGATCACCTTTTTCGTGAAACGGCCGATATTCTGCTCGACGAGTTGGGTAGCATTGTTACTCGCCTGGGTGAGGTGGCAAATCTGGCAGGCAATACGGCAGAACAGCTCTACCGTCGGCTGCTGATGGCACTATTGACCGGTAATGGTGACATGCATCTGGATAATATCGCGATATTGGGTAGTCTGGAAGACTGCCGTTTGACGCCCATTTATGATCCCGCGCCAATGCGTGCCTGGCCGCGCCATAACCTGGTCAGCGCCATTCCTTTCGACCCTTCCGGGTTTGCTGATCGGGGTGAGTATTTTATCTATCTCGGTGAGCGTTTTGGTCTGACCAGGAAGGCGATACGATCCTGTATCGAAGAGGCTCTGGATGCTACGCAAGACTATGCCGAGCGGGTGATGTCGCTGGAAGCGGTGCCCATTGCACAGCGGGAGCGGTTGGCCAAAATCGTCAGTGCAGAGCGGAAAGGGTTGTTTGAAGCTGGGAGACTGTCGGACTTAACACTGTTTGGCAGCAAATCACTGGATGGCAATTAACCCAGCTTATCCTGTTCGTCAAATAGCTCGGCTATTCTCCTCACACGATAAACTGACTTAATTCACCCCCAGTGATTTTCGCTTCAAACGGTTAAGTCCGACAGACTCCTAGGAGGAACGATGTGCCCGATATTGCTGCCAATATTTGATGGAACTGCAGCCCTTGTGGCTTGGCAAGCGTATCAAGAACATCGTATCGAAAGCATACAGCAACAGGAATACTCCTGATGGCACAATCCATTGGCCCGACACTTCGCAGACAGTGGCAATTCTTTTCCCGACTGCCCGGTGGTAAATGGCTGTTCAGCCGTCTGCTTGGCCTTGCAGTACCCTATAGCGGCAGCCTCCATGCCACAGTGCAAAAGCTGGAGCCAGGCGTTTGCATTGCATCACTGAAGGATCGGCGGCGGGTGAGAAATCATTTGCACAGCGTACACGCCATGGCACTTTGCAACCTGGCTGAGCTGGTTACCGGGCTGGCGTTGCTGAATGGATTACCTGCCGGTGCGCGCGGTATTCTTAAAGGCTTCGAAATCGATTATCAGAAAAAATCGCGAGGGCTGCTGATTGCGGAGTGTCGCTGTGAAGTGCCAGAAGGTATTGCCGAAAGGGAATACCGGCTTACCGTAAGAATTCGTGATCGTGACGGAGAAGTGACAGTGGTTGCCCGCGCCAACTGGTTGATCGGCCCGGAGGTGAAGCAGTCATGATTACCGATTTCAGCCGGGCACTGGGGATAGAGACACCGCTGATCTGTGGCGCAATGTACCCCTGTTCCAATCCGGAGCTGGTTGCTGCAGTTTCCGCCGCAGGAGAGATCGGCATAGTGCAGCCGCTGTCGCTGACCTATGTGCATGGCCATGATTTTCGTGAAGGCCTACGTTACATCCGCACCCTCACCAACAAGCCCATTGGCGTCAATCTGATCATAGAACGCAGCTCCAGAAAATACCTGGAGCGTGTTCGTCAATGGCTGGAAATATCGCTGGAAGAAAAAATCCCCTTTCTGGTTACTGCGCTCGGAGACCCGGGTTGGGTGGTAGAGCGTGCCAGATCCTCCGGCGTTACCGTCTACCACGATGTCACCGAAAAACGCTTTGCAGAAAAGGCGCTGGGTGGCGGTGTCGATGGCTTCATCTGCGTCAATAATCGGGCCGGAGGACATGCTGGAAAGCTATCGGCGGAGCAATTGATCGAAGATATTGCCCCATTGGGAAAACCCATGATCTGTGCTGGCGGGATAGGCTCACCGGACCTGTTTTCGGCAGCCCTGAAAATGGGCTATAGCGGCGCCCAGCTCGGCACGCGATTTATTGCCACCCGGGAATGCAGCGCCAGTGACCGCTACAAACAGGCCATATTGAAGGCCACCGCCAGGGATATCGTCCTCACCGAAAAGATATCCGGTGTCCCCGTATCGGTCATCAACACACCCTATATGGCACGCATCGGAACCCATGCTGGTCCACTGGCCCGCCGGATGCTGCAAGGGCGAAAGACAAAACACTGGATGAGAGCCATCTACTCCCTGCAATCCATCTGGAAGCTGAAAAAGGCAGCGGTGCAGGGAATGACGCACAAGGATTATTATCAGGCGGGGAAAAGCGTGGAGGGTATCGAAGAAATTGAACCTGCCGGCGAGGTTGTAAAGGCGTTTTCTCAGGTGTTGGTGGAAAAGCAGAGGTAGCATCTTCACCGTCATGCCGGCAGGGAAGCCGGTAACCAGACCACCGGGATGTGAGCACCCGGGTCAAGGTCAAAGGATGCTCCTTATTGGATGGAGCGGGGTAGCACTACCCATAAGCGGAGCCCTCCTCCCTGGTGTCTGGATTCCTGCATCCAGGCAGGAATGACGAGGTTTTATCCAACCTTCAAATCACCGTCATACCGGCAGGGAAGCCGGTATCCAGACCACAGGGATGTGAGCACCCAAGCCATGGTTAAGTGTCGTCTTATTCTGGAAGGAGTGGGGCAGCGCTACCCATATGTGGAGCCCCCTCCCTGGTATCTGGATCCCTGCATCCAGGCAGGAATGACGAGGTTTTATCCAACCTTCAAATCACCGTCATACCGGCAGGGAAGCCGGTAACCAGACCACAGGGATGTGAGCACCCAAGCCATGGTTAAGTGTTGTCTTATTCTGGA
>CAYTPO010000270.1:0-13545 GCA_964439815.1 uncultured Thiotrichales bacterium | reverse complement strand
AGGTGACACCACATGAAGCGAAGCAATACAGAGAGCCTGAGAGTGCTGTTTCTGTTGACGAGGTATTGATAGTGAACAAAGAAGGCCTTGTATTATCCCGCGCTACGGAATCGGTATTTGACGGCTATGTCAATTCATACGAGCCTGTGCGGGTTGAATTCAGTATTTCACTGGATGGCAAGGGTGTGCAGCAGGCTATTGTGCGTTTCAAGGAGGTCTACCTTAGCCTGACATTGAATAAAGCGGGTTCAGGATCGAAGTTCGAGGAAATAAATATTCTGCCAGTTTCTGTTGCAATGGCACATAGCGGCGTTGTGAAAATGCCTTACATGAATCTAGGCTCTGGAGTATTCAGGCTGCGTATCATGCTGTATTCCACACCAGACGAAGAAGGAGAGATCCTCAGTTATCAGCATCCCGAGATGCTGTTGCAGGTCGTGTAAACGGTATGCCTGAAGGTACACTTGCTCTTCAAAAGAGGGGTGATGTAACTGGTGGATTGTTATCCGACCGGATGAAATAGTACTCAACAGGATGACAAGGAAATTTCAAGCTATAATACTTGCCTGAATCTTTCAAGCAAACCTCTTCCAATCTATTCTGGAAATGCCGTCATATCTTTTCGATAAATACTCCTCGTTTTATCTTCCTGTCGGTAACCTCATAAATCTGAATCAATTTTATCACTGGAAGCAGTATCTAAACCGGGCAGATCCGGACTTGTAATCTCGGGCAGACTCCTAGGATCCTGTCGGACTTAACGCTGTTTGGCTGCGCCGCAGGAAGTGCCCTTGGGGTGCAAATCTCTGGATGGCGATCAACTCAGGTTATCCTGTTCGTCAAATAGCGCTG
This sequence comes from uncultured Thiotrichales bacterium, assembly GCA_964439815.1. Lineage (GTDB taxonomy): Bacteria > Pseudomonadota > Gammaproteobacteria > UWMA-0217 > UWMA-0217 > JALSHZ01. Next base: position 12,693 of record CAYTPO010000270.1, on the reverse strand, counting down.
CTATTCTCCTCACACGATAAACTGACTTAATTTACCCCCAGTGATTTTCGCTTCAAACGGTTAAGTCCAAAAGACTCCTAGCATGAAGATTGGATTGATTTTTTAAACGGTTTGCTATTACTCAGTGAGTAGTTGCAACGATTTTATCTACAATGCGTGTGGGGTGATAATATGGCAAATACGCGGTGTCTGTTATCTATTTGACTGTAACCCCGTCTTATTCATGGTGGCGGCTAAAGCCTATGATAAGTAAATGAAAACAATGGTGAGCCTTTGGCGGTCCCGTTTCACCCAAATGGCGAGAGGCTTCAGCCTATCACGGCTCTGGCTTGTTCTGGCACGCCTGCGCTTGCGCTTCACTCAAGTTGTAGCGATTGCTACAAATTTCACTCCAGCGCGGTGCCCAGACGCACCAGTCCAGCGCCAGGATCCGCAATCCACCATGAATAAGAAGGGGTAAATATCCGTTACCTGGATAATACCCTCTTATTTAATTGCTTTGTAAGTTCACACTAATTTTGATTGTTTATATTAGCCACAGTCAATACAGAATGCATTGACGGGAAATCTGGAATTGATTAAAGGCATTTTCTGGATTTTATTGGAACAAAATACAATATAGAGGTAATAGTTATGGCACAGTGTAGCATTCAGTTTCCAGATGGTTTTAATGAGCAACTCAGCGCTAAAATGCATGTTCATCTTCTTGAGCAACCAAGCGACCAACCTACCAATGTGATCAATCGCGACCAACGCTATCGCGTTGTCGTCCACATCGAGCTCAGTGCCCAGATGAAGCGTATGCTTTGTGGTGAATGGTGTGTTTCGGTTTCTGCGGAAGGCATTGGTACAGCCGGTGAGCACAAGGATGTCAAGAATGTGAAAATGGGCAACTGCAGTGACCAATGGGATGAGGTTACTTTTGATCTCGATGGTGATTGGTTTACACCTGGCGCGGATGATACGGCGCCCATCACCAACAAGGCCTGTGGAGACGTCTATAATCTGGTGGTCACGGCGGTTGGACTTGACCCATGCAAGCATGAGCCTATCGGCATCGCTGGCTTTTGCACATTGGGTCCAGTGATGGTCTTCGGCTAGACGATACCATGCGATGTGATTGCCCGTAGCCGGGTTGCCGATTTCGAACAATGGCTGTTGAGTCAGTCTGTGGCAACCAAGGGTTACGGGCTTTTCTGTGCAACTTGGGTAGTGTGGAAGAAATGCTGTCCCTGTTGATGAAATACAAGGTAAAATAAAAGCCTTGAAACTATTTTATCTGGGCCAGGTATCATGACAACCGGGAATCTTGAGCAGGCACTCAACCTTCAAACGGGACGGATAGCCTGGGACGAGCTGCAGAGGCATTTTGCTCGCGGTGTTGTCATCAAGGTAAATGAATCTGAGGATCTGATAGAAGTTGCACAATCAATGGTGCGTGATGAAGCAGTGTCGATCACGCAACGATTAAAGGAAAACAGGCTCGCTATCGCGACAACAGAGGATGCCCGCAGGTGGAATGACCATCATTCGACTTTTTGGGCTGTGGTAGTGGCACCGTGGGTGCTGGTTCAGGAGTCGAAGGGCAGCATGCACGACGTGGCCGAAAAATAACAACCACCAAATGACCCGCCAGAAAAAAGATCATGACGACTTTTCCGCTTTCTGCAATCGTCTCAGGGAGCAGGCGCTTGTTGCGCAACACCGGCACATGATTGTACTTAGTGGCTCGTATGATTGGTGTATCGGGAAAATTCACTCTGCCAGAATACTAGACAATGCGCTCTGGGTAACGGCGAAGAAGATAAAGGGAATCCGCACGTTGGCGGCTGATAAGGCCACGTCCCGGCTCGGTCTGGAGGTTGAATCGCTTGTCTATGATGCCTTCTCAGGTTTTGATCCCACTGCCTTTGGCGCCCTCAGTGGTACCATTCAAGCTGGAGGTTTGCTGGTACTGATGACTCCCGATCTTCCGGCCTGGCCAGGCTTTGCCGATCCGATCAATCGACGCGTGACGATCCACCCATTTCCCGATAATGATCTGCCGGGAAGATATCTAAGCAGATTATCAGCGCTGATCAGTCGCTCTCCGCTGCTTTCCCTCTATGCGCAGAAGGGAATACGAATCGCCCGTTTGCACGCCAATGAAAATGAAGCCTCCGAACCCTTCGGTAAGAGAACGGCCGATCAACACGAAGCTGTCGAGGCCATTGTCAGAACCATTCGGGGTAAGATAAACAGGCCACTTCTGATCACGGGAGATCGTGGCCGTGGCAAGTCGGCGGCGCTGGGTATGGCAGCAGCGCGGTTGATGCAGGATGGAGTTGGCAGCATATGGATGACGGCACCTCGCCAAGCCAACAGTCAGGTGGTTTTTCGGCACGTGGTGGCTGAGCTGCCGTTGGCCGTCAGCAAGCGGGAAATGATCTGCTACCACGATAGCGAGCTGATTTTTATTGCACCGGATGCACTATTGCAGATCAAGGATGGGCCTTTCCTGCTTATAGTTGATGAGGCAGCAGCCATCCCCACCAGTTTGCTCAAGCGGATGCTGCAGCGATTTCCACGGATTGTTTTCACTTCGACGATTCACGGCTATGAGGGCAACGGCAGGGGATTCGCACTCAGGTTTCAGCCCTACCTCGACAACAATGCTCCGGGCTGGCAATTGCTGGAGCTGGTTCAACCCATCAGATGGGCTCAAAATGATCCGGTGGAGGCGTTGACCAATCAGATACTATTGCTCGACAGTCAGGCTGCCGAACCGACCAGTGCCATTTCCATCGAAGCCTGTGAGGTAAAAGAGATCGATCGTGATCAGCTGGCCTTGGATGAATCGCTGTTACGCCAGATTTTCGGTCTGCTGGTCGAAGCACATTACCAGACGACGCCAATGGACCTGCGCCATTTGCTCGATGGACCCAATATCCGGCTGTGGGTAGCCATTGCCGGGGGTATCGTTGTGGCGACCGCCATGACCGCCACGGAGGGTGGTTTCAGCGATGAACTGAGCCGGCAGGTCTTTGCTGGCGAGCGTAGACCATCGGGACACGTCCTGCCTCAGGTTCTCGCGGCGCAGGGTTGTGATCCCCTTGCCGCTTCCCGGCAATGCCTGCGTATTATCCGGATTGCAGTTCATCCCCGGTATCGTCGCCAGGGACTGGGGCGTCACATGATCACAACCATTCAGCGCCAGGTTTCTGGTTGTGAATATATCGGCGCCAGTTTTGCCATGGATAGTGCGGTCATTGAATTCTGGAAAAACTGTGGCTTTCGACCAATACATCTTGGCTTGACCCGAAACAGTGTCAGCGGCGCTCATGCGGTCATTGTTGCAAGATCTCTTCAGGAGGGCCACAACTTTCTGCAACAGGCACGCGCCTTTTTCGTTACCCAGTTCTATTGTCAGTTGAGGGATTGCCTGAATGATCTGGACAGGTTGACCATCCTGGCGTTGCTGGAGGAGGAACCCTGCAAGATGATGCTGACGGATCAGGATCAATGGTTGATTGGTGCGGTAGCGCAAGGACACAGGGGTTATGAATCCAGTATGGATGTCATACAGCGCTGGATTTACCAGTGGGTTCAGGATCCCCGATTCCAGACGATACCTGATGAGAAGGAGCAGGCAGTCATTATCAAGAGGGTGCTTCAAGGCCGTAGTTGGCGAGAAGTTGTTACTGCGACGGATTGCAGTGGCAAGAAAAGCGCCATCAAGCTGTTGCGTAGTGGGCTTTCCAGGTTGTTGTCAGCGAATTAGCCTAGGAGCCTGTCGGACTTAACACTGTTTTGCTGCAAATGCGTGGATGGCGATCAACTGAGCCTATCCGCTTCATCAAATAGCGCGACTATTCTCCTTAGCCGATAAGCTCATTTGATTCGCCCCCCCACGCATTTTCACTTAAAACGGTCAAGTCCGACAGCCACCTAGTGTGCCCAGGTGCCATTTGTGCAGTGATGGACTACTATTACTCCATCAAATCGTGTTTGAGAGAGTACTATGTTATTCAACACCTGATTGAAAGAGAATCCGGATCGAACCTGAATATTGCGGGGTGATCAGGATATTCCGAAATGATTTTCCCAAGAAAGCTCCAGGAGGAGAACCAATGAAAGTTGTCATGAAAAAATCCGCAGCCAAAGAGCCCTTCAGCTGGACATTCCAGAAGGATGGCAAGACGGTCATTCGTAGTGAAAACTACAAGGAGAAGCGCAGCGCGGTCAATGGCATTGAATCAGTGAAAAAGAACTGCGGAAATGATGCGCGCTATGAACTGAAGGAATCGAGTAACGGCAAGTACTTTTTCAATCTCAAGGCAGCAAACGGGCAGATTATCGGCACCTCTCCAATGTTCGCAACGGCCGATGACAGAAAGGCTGCCATCGATGCGCTGAAATCCGGCGCGGAAAAGGCCGGCGTCGAGGAGGCCTGATCGGTCCTGGGGCAACCGGGGCCGGTGCCTTTTCGCCCCGCTTGCCATCCGGTTTTTACCGGGCTGATGGTCCGCGAGTCACTCGTCACCTGGCGACAGCAGAGGATCGGGTTGCTGGCGCGCCTTCTGCCGTCGCTTGATCCATTTCCACAATAAGCCGCTGGGGTGTTCCTCCCCGGTAATCACGTACATCAACACGTCGTAGTTACGGGCGTTCCACTCCATCTGGCGTTGGGCGGTCGTGCGCCCGCAGAATAGCAGTTTGTCCTTGCGCTCGATCTTGAAATCATCGGCCGGCAGCAGGATATCCTCATAGCCGCGACGTACCAGCAGCGGAATACAGGGGAGGCGGTCATCCCGGTTTCTGGGATCGCGGTAGACGTATTCTACTGTAAGCGGGGGCCGTTCATTGGCAGCCGCCTCATGAAAGGCCGGTGAGTTTTCTACCGTTATATCGACCTCCCAGATCAGCGGGACGTGCTCGTTGACGATAGCGCTGATACGTGAAATCAGCTGGTTTGCCCAATCATTGTCCTGCTGTCGGGCACGATGCAGGAAGTTGCCGACCAGTGGATTGCGGATCAATGCGAAAATCTTGTGTGCAATAACCGAGCCGCGCTGCATGACCAGATCGATTTTGGCCTCATCAAACAGCAGGTCGTTGCGACGCCGGTTCTGGCGGCAAACGGTAAAGAGTTTCCGGTTCAGCTCCTTGGCGGTCATCAGTATGGAGAGGTTATTGGCATCATTGTCCGTCCCGGCAACTATCCCAACAGCATCCTTGATGCCGGCTTCCAGCAGGGTCCTGGCCTCGGTGCCATCGCCTTTCACCGTTTTTTCCAGCGTGTCCGCATCTTCCGTATCCAGCTCTGCCTCGACGACCACGGGAATGATGCCCTCCTCGATCAGCCGTTCATAGACAGCCTTGCCAAACCGGCCATAGCTGCAAAGAATCCATTTCCCCTTTGGCGGGAACAGTGGACTGCGCAGTTTTTCGTAGGGTACGCCGGTCATCCATTCATACAACAGGTACATGCCGGGAGAATGAAAGGCCAGGGCAAGCCTGCCGGCAAAGGTGTCGAAAGGATCAATGACCTGATTGTTGCCAAAGGAGGCTATATTTCGTGCTGCAGCTTCATGTTCGGCACGGACAATCGTCGTGATGGGTCCCCGTTTTTCCGCCTTGATGAGATGGCTGGTCAGTGCAATTTTCAGATTGACCTGATCATCGTTGGTCAACGCTACCACGCCCTTGCATTGTTTGTGCTTCAATCCTGCGTCGATCAGTGTTTGTGGGCGTGAGCTGTCGGCACAATACCCCAATCCCTTGAAGCCGAAATCGCTCAACTCAAGTGAATTGATATTGTCCTGCGATGCGTCGATGATCACCGAACGGATACCTTCCAGAGCCAGCGCATTGGCCAGCAGTTTGCCGGTATCACCATAGCCGCAGATCAGGTAGAAGGGTTCCCGCAGATTCTTGACTTTGCGACTGAAAGCGCTGTCCATCATCAGTTTGCGAAAGGCCGGATCCTGCATGGTGCTCAGCAGGGAACCGATACCAAACAGCCAGGCAATGACGGTTGCATAGATGCAGACGGTCGTCCACAGACGTTGCGGATCGGTGAAGGCGTAGGGAATTTCACCAAAACCGATGGTGGATCCCATGAAACTCACAAAGTAGAAAGCATGGAAGAAATCCATCTGCCAGACGTTGCCTTTGTCATCGACGCCGGGAATGAGAACAAAACCCAGGATCGAGATCGCATAGACGCCCACCAGAACAATCAGCGGCAGGCGGAGTCGACGAAACAGCAGATAGACGATATTGGGCATGGAATACTATTGGCTATCTGCGGGCTGTCAGGGTTTCAGCCACCAGCAGCACAACCGACGTGATGTTGGCCAGCAGGGCACCGCCAGAGAGTGACACCACAACCACCATGGTGTCCCCGGAAATGCCGGTATCGGTAAGGTGCTCTGCCAGTCCCCAGATAATGGCAGCACTCATCAGCTGCAGGTCGGCCACCAGACTGGTTGCCAGGAACACGGCACCGATATGGGTACGATCCCCGAACTTGAGAATAGTTGCGATAAAGCTGACCACAATCGCGGCAAACAGCTCGTAGACATTATGATGCGCCGGGTTATCGACATCACCCATCAGAAAGCCGAAGTTCAGCGTGAGCGCAAGAACAATGAAAAATGCGAAGACAATTTTTTCGGTAGCCATCGGGATTTGTCCGGAAAGTGTGAATTGCGCGCTATTTTATCCCTTTTCAACATGGATGTAGATGGCTGTTTCGGCATTGTCCGAATCCTTCCCGGCTTCAGCGGGTTTTCTGAATGTGGCAGCAGACTACGGTATATTGGTTGGCAACAGGGCTATAGTGCACAAATGCCGGGAAAACCGGCCTCGGGACAGCGGAAAAAATCATGGCGGCCACAGAAGATCGAAATTTTGATGATATTGCCGACAAACTGGACAGCAAGATCTATGGCAGTATCAAGGGCAGGCTGCGGCTGGCCGTACTGGAGCGGGATCTGCAGGAAGAGGGCCTGCCAACTCCCGGGAAGCAACCGCTACGGGTACTCGATGCAGGCGGTGGCGCCGGTCAGTTTTCGGTAACATTGGCTGCGATGGGCCACCGGATCGTCTACTGTGACATCTCTGCAACCATGGTGGAAAGGGCGCGTGAGCAGTACAGGCTGCAAGCACCACTCGCCGATGCTGAATTCATTCATGCGCCCATTCAGGCGCTCGATGCGCAGGCGCTGGGGACATTCGACCTGATCTTGTGCCATGCGGTACTTGAATGGTTGGCAGAACCTCATGAAACCCTGAACGGGTTGTTGCAACTGCTCAAGCCCGGCGGCAAAATCTCAACGCTGTTCTACAATCGCAACAGCCTGATGATGCTGTATCTGATTCGTGGCCGCTTCGACAAGGTGATGACAGACAATCTGGGTGGTTGGGGCAACAGCCTGACACCCACCAACCCGCAGGATCCGCAGGAGGTATTGTCCTGGTTTTCGCAATGGCAATACGAGACCCTGTGTTACAGCGGTGTACGCTGTTTTTATGATTACATAACGGCCAAGAGGCGTGACGAGTTTTCCTACGAAGAGCTGCTGGCAGCCGAGTTGAAGGTCAGTCGCCTCGAAGCCTTCCGCTCGACAGCGCGGTATCTCCATTTACTGAGCAGGAAACCCCTATGAAAGAAGCGGCAGTCTATGCCGGCAAGAGGCTGGCGGACTATCATTTTGGTCCGGACCATCCGTTTGGCCCCTATCGCTACAAGGCGTTCATGGAGCGTTTTGTCAGTGAAGGCCTGGATACACAGGTGGCGCGAGAGGGTGCCTACCTGGCCAACGATGATGACATCCTGCTGTTTCACGAGCAGCACTTTCTCGACGAGATCAAGCGACGCAGTATCGAGGGTATCGAGCACTTCGACAATGACACACCCGTGTTCCAGGGTGCCTATGAGGTGGCTTCCACCGTGGTCGGTACCGTCATCAGGGCGGTGGACGATCTGATGGATCGGCGTTACCAGCGCGCCTTCGTGCCGATTGGCGGCTTGCACCACGGTGGCCGGGGTAGCGCAGCCGGATTCTGCCTGCTCAACGACTGTGGTGTGGCCATCGAGGTGCTGCGGCAACGGTATGGCCTGCAACGCATCGCCTATGTCGATATCGATGCGCACCATGGTGATGGCGTCTTCTATGCCTTCGAGTTCGACCCCGGTGTCATCATTGCCGATATTCACGAGGATGGGCAGTTTCTCTACCCCGGAACCGGTGATGCAGATGAAACCGGACGTGCAGGCGCCGAAGGCACCAAGCTGAACCTGCCGATGCCCAAGAAAGCCGATGATGCCGACTTTTTGCGAGCCTGGGAGCAGGTGGAGCAGTTTCTTCGCCACATGAAGCCTGAGTTCATCATTCTGCAGTGTGGCGCAGACTGCCTGGCTGGCGACCCGTTGACTCACCTGGCCTTCACGCGGCAGGCCCACCAGCATGCCACGACAGGCCTCAGGAGAATCGCCGAGGAGTTTGCCAGCGGTCGTCTGCTGGTCACCGGTGGAGGAGGCTACAACGCCACCAATATCGCCACCGCCTGGACTGCGGTGGTCGAGGCGCTTGTCTGAAGAATATGGCAATAGCGAAGATACTCGGGTTGACGACACCCCCTTGAGAGCTTTCACGGTAGAGGTTTTATGGCAGATTCGAATCAGGAAGACTCCAACCCGGCACGCATCCGGGAACTCGAAGCGGCATTGCAACGATGCCGAAAGGATCTTGAAGCGGCTCTGCTCGCTACCGACGAGGGGGTCTCCGCCGAATCCGCAACGACGCTCATCACCCATCTGAACAGCAATCTTGCCAGAATCTACGACAAGCGCTGGCGTGTATTGTTCGATTCAGATTCCGCGTGGATCAATGTCTGCGACAACAATTGCACGATCATCGAAGTGAACCAGGCTGGCCTCGATATCATGGAGGCTGATTCGGTCGATGAAATGATTGGTCAGCGTTTGCCCGACATGGTGTACAGCGGTCGCCGTGAGGAGATCATCAAATGCGAAGCCATGTTGCAGCAGGCGAGGGAGTCGAGACGACTGATCGAATTGCGGACGCTACGGGGTAATCGTCGCTGGCTGGAGGTGACGCTGGTGAAGTTCCCGGGCGAGGAGCACGGCGAGCAGCGCTTCTTTTCGATCCTGACAGATCAGACCGAGCAGAAGCTGGCCCAGGAGCAGCTGCTGCAGCGACAGAACGAGCTTGCGCGGGTCATGCGTACCAATACGCTGGGAGAGATGGCATCCGGTATGGCGCATGAGCTGAACCAGCCGTTGGCGGCAATTCAGAGCTATATCGAAGGCTGTCAGAACAGGATTGCCAACAGCAGTTGCGACAAGAGCGATTTCCTCTATGTGCTGGAGAGGATGGCAAGCCAGATTCATCGCGCGGTCGATACACTGAACGAGGTTCGCTATTTCTTTCGCAAGGACGATAGCCGCATTGCACCTGAGGATATCAACGAGATCATCTACAACGCCGTCAATCTCTGGAAGACATTGTCACTTTCGCAGACCACTGAATTTCATGTTGACACGGCATCCGGTCTGCCGGCGGTTCTGGCCAACGCAGTGCAGATCGAGCAGGTTCTGCTGAACCTGATTCGCAATGCAGAGGAGTCGATTGCCGAGGGAAATGAGCCGGGAAAAATTCCCGTCATTCATATCACGACGCAACAAGTCGACGGGACTGTGGTAAAAATCAGCGTTAAGGATAACGGCCCGGGTTTACCCCAAGTTTCGGATCTCGATATCTGGAACCAGTTTATCACGACAAAAAAGGAAGGCATGGGAATGGGACTGCCCATCTGCCGATCAATAATAGAAGCTCACAGCGGCCAGTTGATGGCCAATGATCATGAGCAGGGTGGGGCGGAATTCAGTTTTACGCTTCCCATCTTCAGGCCAGAGGTAAATAAATGATCAATCCAACCGTATTCATCGTCGATGACGATGCCGCCGTACGGGACTCCCTGCGCTACCTGCTGGAATCAGCCGAACTCGAGGTGGAAGAATTCTCCAGTGCTGAATCCTTCCTCAAGACCTATTCTCCCTACCGCGTCGGTTGTCTGCTGCTCGATATCAGAATGCCCGGGATGGGGGGTATCAAGTTGCTGGAAAAGCTGGCGGTACGAAAGTTCTTCCTGCCCATCATCATTATCACCGGCCATGGTGATGTCTCTCTGGCCGTACGGTCGATCAAGACCGGTGCCTTCGATTTTCTGGAGAAGCCCTTCAATACCGATGATGTCCTGGCGCGCGTCAATGCCGGGATTGCGCTGGACAAGCAATACCGTCATGAACGTCTGGCCTATGATGCCATCGAGGCAAGGGTCTCCAATCTGACACCCAGGGAAAAACAGGTACTGGATCTGGTGATTCACGACAATTCCAACAAGGAGATTGCACACCAGCTGGGGGTGAGCATCAAGACCGTCGAGTTTCACCGTGCCCGGGTGATGGAGAAGATGCATGCGGACTCATTGCTGCACCTCTCGCAAATGGTCAGGAATGTGTTGACTGAGGAGCAGCAACGGGTTGTTTCATAGCAGCGGTTCAGCGCTGCCCGTGTGGCTTGATCCTGTACTGCTTGAGATGCATGGTGAAGGAAGTTCCCTTCTCGACATGGGTGACGGTAACCGGCAGATAATCCAGCGAGGGAGCAACGCAGAGTGTCGTGCTGCGCTTTGAACTCTGATGTGCAACGCGGTATTCGATACAGCCGAATTTGCCTGCGGGTGTTGTCTTGGTCGTTTCCCCGAGGAAAACGAATTCAAGAGGTTTGACCCGCCCCTTTTCCACCACCGGATACTGCAGAATTTTCGCCTTTGATGATGCATCACGCATCAGCGCAATCTCGACCGAGGCGCGATCCAGGCTGTGTTCAGGTACCTTGTAGCGGAAATCCTTGCCTTTGTAGTGTTCGGCAACCATGTTCGGGGCTACCAGCCTGATCGTGTTTTCCCGGGATTTGCGGCCGTTCTGATGCAGGTAGTGGTATTTGTCCATGGTCAGCTCGTCGTCATCCATCCGGCCTTCGCTGATCTCGGTGATGATGTCCTTTCTGAACAATGCCAGGAGTCCCTTGCTGACGGTCTCCTTTTGGTAGAGATACCGCCCATTGTCATAACGTAACGATATTTTTACATTTCCCAGCGTCAGTCCAGCCTTGCTAACCGTATAGGTAGCAGAAAAGGCAGGAGGTAGCCCTGCCTGGACTGTGGCTGGCAGCAGCAGTCCGAGCAGAAGGATGGCCGACAGATGCATTGGGGCTTTTTCCGTGATGTACAAGATTTCGTTCTCCTTGAGGCCGCATTCTGCTTGTCTTGCGACCCACCGTTTCAGGGTATGGCGCAAGTGTAATGTCAAACCATGAATACCGCCTTAATTATCTGGTACCGGTAGGCCAAATTCGGCACGGTACCACTGGAGCAGATCCCATGAAGAGATGGCAGACCTTTATCCTGGCAATGATTCTGACCTTGCCGCTGAGGCCCGTGGATGCCGCCAATACGCTGGCACATAGCCCATCCCCCTATCTCGCCCTGCATGGCAATGACCCGGTCGACTGGCGTAACTGGGATCAGGCCGCACTGGAGAAGGCGCGCAAGGAAGACAGGCTGATCTTCGTGTCGGTTGGTTACTATGCCTGCCACTGGTGTCATGTCATGCAGCGGGAGTCGTTTTCTGATACCGGGATTGCCGCAGCCCTCAACAGGGACTTTGTATCGATCAAGGTGGATCGGGAACTCAATCCCGCGCTGGATAACCGGCTGATGGCCTTTGTCCAGGCGACAACCGGTCGTGGTGGCTGGCCGATGAATGTCTTCCTGACGCCGGATGGCTATCCGATCATGGGGCTGACCTATGCGCCGCCTGGGCGTTTCGAACGTATTGTTACAGGCCTTCAGGAGCGCTGGAAGCATGAACGTGACGCGCTTGAAAAGGCCGCCCGGGAGGTGGATGAAGTGCTTGCGGGGCAGCGTTTGCTGGAGGATCGGATACTCGAGGACAAGCCAGTGGCGGCCTGGCAGCAAGCACTGCCTCAAGCATTGATGAAAACGGCAGATACGCTCAAGGGAGGCTTTGGCAATCGCGCCAAGTTTCCATCCATCCCGCAGCTCTGGGCCTTGCTGGAGCTGGGTGATGGCGAGGAGGTCGAGGAGTTCCTGCAACTCTCCTTCGATACCATGGCCTCACAGGGGTTGCATGATGTGGTGGGTGGTGGCTTTTTCCGCTATACCGTTGATCCCAACTGGGAAACGCCGCACTACGAAAAGATGCTGTACACCAATGCGCTGCTTGCCTTGCTCTATTTTCGGGCAGCAGAAAGATTTGATAAACCGGAATATCGCAGGATTGCGCTGGAAACACTGGACTTCATGCAGGCAGAAATGACGGCAAAAGGCGGCGCATTCATTGCCAGCCTGTCGGCGGTTGACGAGGCGGGGGTCGAAGGCGGCTACTACCTGTGGAGTCAGAAGCAGCTGCGGCGCTACCTGTCGGATGAGGAGATGGATCTGGTGAATGTTGGTTGGGCCATGAACCGCTACAACGATGCAGATGCCGAGGTTTTGCCATTGCAGGTGATGGAGCCCGGTGAACTTGCAGCACAATTCGGGCTGAAAGAGAGTGAACTTGCAGAAAGGCTCGGGGCGATCCGCAGCAAACTGAAACGG
>CAYTPO010000269.1:0-6400 GCA_964439815.1 uncultured Thiotrichales bacterium | reverse complement strand
CGATCCCGAGCTGCGCAGCACACTCAAGGCGCTGGAATATATTGCCGAGAGATCGGGTGCCCGCGTGCCCCTGAGAGTTGCCGGTGACGTGCACAATTACCAGCGCTACGAGCGGAGTCGGCTACCGGAGCAGAAATCCTGGGAAAACAGAGACGCCTACCAGCAAACCCAGCTGGTATCCGGTGGTGGTGGCGCCTTCCTGCACCCCACACACGCCTTCACCAGCGACCCTGAGCGCTCCGGTGGTTTTGCACTGAAGCAACGTTACCCGGATGCCACAACCTCCAGAGAACTCAGCAAAAGGAATCGCCGCTTCGCCCTCGACCATCTCCCCATGACAAGCTTTTTCGGCATGTTCTTCATGCTGATGCTCTGGCACCTGACCAGCGAAGTCGATTTTCTCCGCTTCCCGATCCAGCACCCCTTTCCCTTTGTCATGATGCTGTCGGTCATAACCGCGACCTGGCTCTTCAGCACCGCCGACGCACCCAAATCAAACGCCGAAACACGGTTCATGAACAGCGACAAGTCCACCCGCCGCAAGGAGACCGCAGCAGGAATAATCCATGGCCTCAGCCTCCTCCTGATCGCCTTTCTATCATGGAAGCTGGGACACTGGATCAGCAGCCTGCTACCGCCGGAACCTGACAGCTTTCTTGGTGTCTATCTGCCAAGAGCCCTCGATTTTGTCATTGCAGGGTTTGCCACCGCGACCTTTTTTGGCTGGTACCTCACCGTCGCCCTCAATTTCCTCGGTATCCATCGCAATGAAGCTTTTTCAGCGCTCTCACACCCGCACAACAAACACTTCCTGCGCTGTCACATCAATGCACAGGGCGACCTCAAGGTTCGTGCCATCGCCATCCCGAAAACTGCGGGAGAACATGAACAGAGTAGCGTCAAACCTGAAGAGGTCGATAAGGTGGATATTTCCTGATGGTAGCGGAAATGTTGGGCACTTCACTCCTCTACCACTGATATGCCAATATTTATTCACCGATCAATAGTTAATGGCAATAGTGCAAGTCATGCGACCATTGGCAAACAAATCTCTCAGTGATCTCCCAGGCAGTCGCACCCACAAAATCCTGGTGCCGCTCGGCTTCGGCCTGGTGGCACTGCTGCTGCACCTCTGGGGACTGGACGCCAAATCGCTTTGGGGTGACGAGGCATCCACCGCATGGCACAGCACCTTTTCCGCTGGGGAGTTATGGACCCAGCCAATCACGCACAAGCCCCCACTCTACTATTTACTGACTGCTCTTTTCTGGTCACCAGGCGACAGCGAATTCGCGCTGCGTATGCCTGCCGCCTTGCTGGGTGCGATGACGGTCGCAATTTCCTGGATATTCGGGCGGGAGTTGGCGGGACGCTCCACTGCCTTCTGGCTCGCGCTGTTGGTGCTGCTGTCCGATATCAACCTGCACTACAGCCAGGAAGCACGCCATTACATTCTGCTGGCACTCGGCTGGCTGCTGCTGATGCTGGCAATGGTTCGGCTGTTGAAAAAAGCCGCTTCGAAAATGCCAATCCCGTTGCCCGATCTGCTCTTGCTAACACTTGGCGCACTATTGATGGTACATGCGCACCCGGTCGGGCTGGTCTACCTGGCCACTTCACAAGTCGCCTTCTGGCTGGCACTGGCATTGATCAGGCCGCTTGCATGGCGCTATTTCCTCATCCCGGCATTGCTCACCCTTGCCGCTGTGCTGACGCTCCTCCCCTGGCTGCATATTGCGCTGGATTCGGCAGCCACCAGTTTCAACTGGCTGCGACAACCCTCTCCGCTACAGGCATTGCTGGAGTGGGTCAGCCTGTTCGGTGCCAAAAGTCTCGTGCATCTGGGTGGGCCACCCATCGCATTGGCAGCGGGTATTACGCTGGCTGCCGTCTCACTGGCCGGCCTGTTCCGCTACTGGCGAAACAATCGCGTATCAGGCGTATTGCTGGCAGGTCTGATGTTGCTGCCGCTGCTGGCGCTGTGGCTGGCGGGTCTGGTCAAACCGGTCTACATGTTGCGAACGATCACGCCAACCCATCTGCTGGCAATGACCGGGCTGGCGCTTGCCGTCAGCCATATCGAGACAATTCATTTGCGCATTCCCACCGGCATAGTGCTGGCGCTGGTACTGGCCCTCTCCTCCTGGGCATGGCGCAGCCATTACCAAAAGGAAGCCTGGCGTGATGTGAGCCAACAGTTGCAACAACAGGCCGGGCCGGGCGATATCGTCCTGCTTTGCGAGAATCAGCTGCATCGGCCCCTATGGTTCTATCTTGGCGACAGGATGCCAAGGCTGCTGTACCTCGATCGACGGAATCGCAAACTCCGAATCTGGCGCAATGACGAAGCCCGCTGGCGCACCTTCCACCCCGCACGGAATGAACGTCCACCGGAGACCTTCTGGCTTGTCGATCGCTATGGGCACTGCCCCGGTTCCATTGCTCAAATACTCTACGGTTTTACCGGACTCCGCTATCATGCCGGAGCAAAATGGCGGGGACACGCCCTGGCATTGACGCCATGGCGCACAACAGGCAGCCTCGGTCATACCCAACCTTACTAAGTGTCGCCATGCCTTCAAACAGCACCCGCAATGAGCCAACCGGAGCCACTGAAAATTCTGCCGCAACAGTGTCGCTGATCATCCCGCTCTACAACGAGTCGGAAAGCATCGAACTGCTCCTGCAGCGAATTCATGAAGCACTCGCGTATTTCAGCCATCCCTGGGAGCTGATTCTGGTGGATGATGGCAGCAAGGACGATACCCTGACAAAGGCAAACGCAGCGGCTGGAAACGCGGGGCCACATGTCCGCATCATCGAACTGATGCGTCATTTCGGCAAGACCGACGCGTTGCAGGCAGGGATCGATCATGCCGGTGGCAAGATTCTCGTGATGCTCGACGGCGACCTGCAGGACGATCCGGCCGACATCCCCCCCATGGTGGCCGAACTGGAAACACGACAACTGGATCTTCTGGCGGGTTGGCGCAAGCACCGCAAGGATCCGTTGATCATGCGCAAAATTCCCTCACGCATCGCCAACTGGCTGATCCGCAAGGTCACTGGCGTGACCGTGCACGACTACGGATGTGGTCTCAAGGTATTTCGCGGTGATGTACTTCGGCGCATTCGTCTGTACGGAGAGATGCACCGCTTCATCCCCGCCTGGATGGCCTCGGTCACCTCCCCTGCACGCATCGGCGAATTTGTCGTCAACCACCATCCCCGCGAACTCGGCCAGTCCAAATACGGCATCGGCCGTAGTTTCCGCGTCATTATCGACTTGCTGACCGTGCTGTTTTTTCTGCGCTTCCACGCTCGTCCCGGCCATTTCTTCGGCATTATCGGACTGGCCAGCGGCGGCCTCGGCTCACTCATTCTCGGCTACCTTGCCTGGGTGAAATTCATGCTTGGAGAAAGTATCGGCACCCGGCCTCTGCTACTGGTCGGCATTGTCCTCATTATTGCTGCCGCCCAGTTTCTGACCACCGGCGTACTCGCAGAGCTGCTGGCAAGAACCTATTATGAATCCTCGGAGCGGCGTACTTATGCCATTTCACATGCCGAACAAATCGGGGAAGCGCAATATCACAGACCAGGGGGGGCAGGAGAATCGCCAGACGTATAGGTTGAAATCCCGGGTGCTGTTACCTGTAGTCAAAATCCGGATATTCCTTCAACCACGAGCTGCAGGCGCTCCTGGTACCCCGCACACCCTCCATTGATATCCTCCAACCAACCCCAATCTTCTCAATATCGGTGGTCTATAAATAATTATAAAAGGGGCATTGTAACTACTTAGCGAGTAGTTCACATAAGCAGTAGCTGCTCGGATTGCCTTTGAAATCCTTCAGATCAGGGCGAAAAATGTGAGTTTACAAACGTAAATGACCATTTTTCAGGATTTCAGAGGTGAGCTGAGTAGTTACGAGGCATTTTCTGCACCCGACACCACCATTGAGTTTTTGAGGAGGAGACAATGAAGGCTACCATTTATTACGTGCTGACATTCATGCTGGCTTGCACCACATCCAGCGCAATGGCCGCTGACAAATACCAGAAGCAACGCCAGGAGATGATGGCAGCCATCACTGCAGAGGTGGAAAACACTGCTTCACACCTCGATGGTGAGCAGCTGGAACCAGGGGTTCTGAAGGCGCTGCAGGAGACGCCCCGACATGAATTTGTGCCACCATCGCAACGCAAGCATGCCTACGAAAACCGACCACTGCCGATAGGGCACGGCCAGACCATTTCACAACCCTACATTGTGGCCATCATGACGGATCTGATGAACCTCGAACCTGGCGATCAGGTATTGGAGGTGGGAACGGGTTCTGGTTATCAGGCGGCCATTGCATCACAACTGGTGGACAAGGTTTACACCATCGAGATCATCGAGCCATTGGGCAAGGCTGCAAGAAAACGCCTCAAGCGACTGGGCCATGACAATATCGAGGTGCGGTTGGGTGACGGCTATTACGGTTGGGAGGAGCATGCGCCCTTTGATGCGATTATCGTCACTGCCGCCGCCAGCCACGTACCGCCCCCCCTGATCCGGCAACTCAAGCCCGGAGGCCGATTGATCGTACCGGTCGGCTCACGTTTCATGATGCAGCAACTGCTGCTGGTGGAAAAGGATAGCAAAGGCGAAATTCATACCCGTCAGGTTTTACCGGTACGTTTTGTGCCCCTCACCGGCCGTCACTGATGACACAGCCACGACCACCGCTGCTGGCGATTGCGCTGATATCGCTAGCAACGTTGGCCTACGAAATCCTGCTGATGCGGCTGTTTTCGATTATCCAGTGGCATCACTTTGCCTACATGATCATCAGCCTGGCGCTGCTGGGTTATGGTGCCAGTGGCGCTTTCGTCACGCTACTGCAGGATCGCCTTCAAACTCATTTCTCCGCCGTATTCATCAGCGCCATCAGCTTGTTCGGCATAACCGCCAGCGGCGCCTTTCTGCTGGCACAGCGCTTGCCTTTCAACGCCGAGGAAATTCTCTGGGATGCACTGCAACCACTGTGGCTGATGGCCATGTATCTGCTGCTGGCCGTACCCTTCTTTTTTTCCGCCAGCGCAATTGCACTGGCACTGAGCCGCTTCAGCCAGGATATTGGCAGACTCTACGCCTTTGACCTGCTGGGCGCAGGTCTTGGTGGCCTGTTCGTCATTGCGCTGCTTTTTCTGGCACTACCCATGCAGGTACTGGCGTCGGTGGCGCTGGTCGCATTGCTGGGCGCCCTCTCCGCCGCCATGACGCTGCGTACCCGAGCGGGTTGGTGGGCGCTGGCAATACTGCTGCTACCCGGATTGTTTGCCGTCCACGCGACACTCGATGACCACCTGATCCTCTCTCCCTACAAGGGGTTGTCGCAAACCCTGCGCATTTCCGGCACCGAGGTCGTGGCACAGCGCTCCAGCCCGCTGGGGCTACTGAGCGTGGTGGAGAGCCACGATATTCCGCTGCGCCATGCTCCCGGGCTGAGCCTGATGGCCAGTAGTGAGCCACCCGCACAGGTCGCAGTCTTTACCGATGGCGACAATATGACGGTAATCACCAAGGACACCGACAATCGCCGTACCTTTGCCTATCTCGACGAAATGCCCTCCGCCCTCCCCTATCATCTGACCCGACCAGCACACGCCCTGATACTCGGCGCCGGCGGCGGAGCTGCGGTGCAACAGGCACGCTACCACGACGTTCAACGAATCACCGCCGTCGAGCTGAACCCTCAATTGGTGGACCTGGTGAAAAACCGCTATGGCCAGTTTTCAGGAAATCTCTATGACCAACCAGGCGTAGAGATTCATATCGACGAAGCCCGTGGGTTTATCAGTCGATCGAATACCGGGTATGACCTGATCCAGATCCCCCCCATGGATGCCTTTGGCGCTTCAGGCGCAGGTCTCTATGCGCTCAACGAGAATTACCTTTATACCGCTGAAGCCTTCCAGACCTACCTTTCCCATCTCAGCCCGGGAGGCTACCTGAGCATCAGCCGCTGGATCAGGCTACCGCCGCGTGACGCACCCAAATTGTTTGCCACTGCGCTGCAGGCATTGCGCGACAGCGGCATCAAGGCACCAGAGCAACAACTGATATTGATCAGAAGCTGGCAAGTCAGCACTCTGCTGGTCAAGAACGGATCGATTACAAGCAAGGAAATTACGGCGCTGCAACAATTCTGCAAGGCACGCGCCTTTGATATTGCCTGGCGACCCGGCATGCCCGAGAGCGAAGCCAACCGCTACAACCAATTGAGCCAGCCCTGGTTCTACCAGGCAGCCATCGCACTGACGGGCAATAACGCCGAGGCTTTTCTGCAAGACTACAAATTCAACCTGCATCCGGCCAGTGATGATCAACCCTATTTTTTCCATTTCTTCA
>CAYTPO010000268.1:0-19878 GCA_964439815.1 uncultured Thiotrichales bacterium | reverse complement strand
TACGCACCGGCGGACAAGACCTATCTCTCCACCGGTGATGTCAAGGTGGAGCAGTACATGTTCGATGCCACGCTGTTGCAGCAGAATCTGGACTTCATCGCCCAGCGCCGTAAAGCGGACAGCACACCCATCCTGAACTATGTGCTGACCATCTACGGCCATATTCCCTTTGTGCTGGACGAAACGGTTCGCCCCCCGATTATCGAGGCGGCGGCGGGCCAGACCATCAATGGTGAGCTGATGCAGGTGGTCAACCAGGTTTACTATCGCAGCAAGGCGATAGCAGACTATGTCAATGCACTGATCGCAGGTGATCCGGAGGCCATTATCGTCATGCTGGCCGACCATCTGCCACCAATGCCGGGAGGGTACGGTCTGTACACGGAGGTGGGCTATCTCGGCGGCATGGACAATGCCAGGAAGCGCACCCTGCTGCAGGTATTCGATCGTGGCAAGCTGCTGGATCTGACCGGGATGCACCATTATGACGTGCCGGCGCTGGTCTATCGGTTGTTGCTGGGCAAACCGTTCTGTGAAACGCCAACCTGTGAGCCTCGCAACCCATCACAGTTGCAGCGCGAGTACCGGCGCATCATGGCTCACGCCGTGGGTGATGATTCCGATTGACTGCTTTCACCCAGCCGCTGGAGTGATCCGATCAGACTGGCCGGCAGCCGGGGCAGGGCGCTGATCAGGCTCATGAGCACCGCTGCGCTGTAAGGGATCGACTGCACCAGCAGCATTGTGACCCAGACATTGATGTCCAGCAGCTCATGGCCATGTACCTGCCAGACGGCCCAGGCACCCAGCCAGAGTGCCACCATGATCAGAAACTCTTCACGCGCATGGTGAAACGCCTGCAGAAAGGCGGAGTGGCGGGCCATCTTGGGCGTACGAAAAAAGCCGATATTACTGTTGGTGAAGCCGCTGACAATGGCGCGGGAAATGGCGTGTGCCAGTGCCAGCCCGGCGATGGCTGCACCCAAACTCTGACGCAGGCTGGCCTTGACCCGCAGGTGGTAGAGAAATGACAGCTTGATGATCTTGAAGGCAAACAGCGCCAGCGGAAAGAGCGCAAACATCAACAGCGGTGGGTCGAATCGCTCTGGGGATACGACCATGCCGACTGTCCATACCAGCGCGGCCAGATTGATGATCAGGCTCAGGCCATCGGAGATCCACGGCAGCCAGCCGGCGATAAAGTGGTAACGCTGCCCGCGCGTCAAGTGTGTTGGCTTGAACCCCATCAGCTCGGCGAAATGGCGGCGCATGATCATCACGGCGCCGTAGGCCCAGCGAAAGCGCTGCTTCTTGAAATCGAGGAAATTATCGGGAATCAGCCCACGGCCATAGCTGACCGGGACATACTGCGCGGTATAACCCTGTTCGAAGACGCGCAGACCCAGTTCGGCATCTTCGGTGATGCACCATTCGCTCCAGCCACCCACCTCCTCCAGTACCGACTTGCGGATCATCGTCATGGTGCCGTGCTGAATAATGGCGTTGCGCTCGTTGCGCGTCACCATGCCGATCTGGAAGAAGCCCCGGTATTCCGCATTGCACATCGCCTTGAAGAGGTTTTCATTGCCATCGCGGTAGTCCTGCGGTGCCTGCATGATGCCCAGCTGTGGGTCGCTGAATGCCGGTGTCAGATCCCGCAGCCAGTTGGGCTCGACGATGTAGTCGCTGTCGATGGCGGCGATGATTTCAGCTAGCGGGCTGGTTTCGCGTAGCGCCACGTTCATCGCACCTGCCTTGAAACCGGCAAGCTTGTCGAAGTGGAAGAAACGGAAGCGTTCGCCCAGTGCCTTGCAGTGTGCCTTGACCGGCTTCCATAGCGCCGGGTCCTGCGTGTTGTTGTCGATGACCAGGACTTCGTAATGAGGGTAATCCATTGCGGCCAGTGCATCCAGGGTCTCCTTCAGCATGTCCGGTGGCTCACTGTAGGCCGGGATGTGGATAGAGACGAACGGGAGCTGGCTGTCGGCCATTGGCTGGGGTTTCCAGGTACGGCGGGGTTGTTTGATCCATAGTGCCTCGGCCCATTCGTGGGCTTCGGCCAGCAGTACCATGATCAGGCCCAGAATCCCCAGCAGCATGATCATCCCCAGTATGATCGAACTCCAGGTGAGATACTGCTTGGTGTAGGAGTAGATCAGCCAGACCACGGCCGTCACGGCACCAAAGGTCACCAGCGCAAGGAAGGTGCGGCCAACGGAACTCAGGATATTGTCACCGCGTAGCAATGGACCCAGCAGCAGAATGGCAAAGACCACCGAGAGACCGGCCAACAGCTTCCACTGCGGGATGTCGAGAACCGGCTGGGTGAAGGAAAACTTGGGATTGCGCTCGACATCGTACAACCCCCAGTAGGCACCGACGCCACCCTCGGTCTCGGCTTTCCACGGCTGGTCAAAGGCCTCGATCAGAAAGTAATCCCACCCCTCCTGATCCGCCAGTGCCATGAAGCGCTTGAGAAATTTTGCCTGATTGCTGAGTGAGGGCACGGCACCGCCACGCTGCCGTCCATTGCTGGGCCAGCCGACCTCGCCAATGACAATGGGTTTGTCGGGGTAGGTTGCCTGCAGCTCGCGGTAGCGTTTGAGTACATAGGCCACGGCGGCATCCACCGGCAGGCCTTCCCAGTAGGGGAGCAGGTGGACGGCAATGAAATCCACCCGCTCGACCAGCTCGGGATGTTGCAGCCAGATATGCCAGGGTTCGGCAACGCTGATGGGCATCGGCAGTGAGCGTCGTACCCGATCCAGGTAGCGCGCGAGCTGATCCAGCGGCAGGGTTTCGGTCAGCAACACCTCGTTGCCGACAATGACCCGCTCCACGGTTCGCCAGTTTTCCCTGGCGACGGTGATCAGCCGTTTCAGCTCCTCCGCATCATGGTTGATGTCACCATTCAGGTTGGCGCCCAGCGTGACCTTGAGATCATGGGCCTGTGCCAGTCGGGGGATTTCATAGAGATCACCCGTTACCGTATAGGTGCGGATATTTCTGACATCCCCTGACAGCAGGGCCAGGTCTGCATCGATCTGGGAGGTGGATGGATAGCGGTTCTTGGCAGGATCGTGTTCGGCATGCAATGGGGAAAACGAGAGCCCGTTGATGACATGCGGCCAAGCAGGTTCGGAGATTGGGCGGTTGAACCAGGCCCAGGCTGCAATGGTCAGCAACGCAACGAACAGATAGACGAGAAAATTGGTTTTTGGGGTAGCCACAGTGTAATGGTCAGGGCTGCGGAGACGTCATGGGTTTCTTTCCGGTCTGGTTGCTGATTGTTTCAGCAACATCGGCGCAGCGATAAAAGCGGCACTATATCAGATATTGCTGATGTGATTGCCTAAACTGGTTTCCATCCATGAAACAGTATCGTCATGAGGATGGCACGGGTGCGCGCTGGTGGAAAGAGATTAGGGGTATCGGGCAGGGTTTCAAGAGATCCAAAAAATAAAGCTGACGCCTAAGCGTCAGCCCAAGACCAGCCCCCACTGGAATTAACAAGACCGGGCGAAAGATCCATTGTTTACCCGTGGATGCCACAAAATGACATCGGGTTGCATTATTCCAGCCCTCTGGTGACCAACCCCCGTTGTCACCGTCCAGCTGATGGGTTTGCTATCAGGATCGGTTGTTACCAGTAATCTCAGTAAGCATCGCCATTGGTGGTGCTTTGATCGTCTGCCCGAATTGCTGCAGATGACCCCACGAACTGCCGATTCTTGTTGTTACGGTAAACTTTTCTGCCCGGTAAAAAGGAAACCGGATGATGCGGTCCCCTCATCGCCACAAGATAGATGACCCAACATCTATGGCTGGGTTTAATGTAACAAAGTGTCCTGATGGATACATTAGCCCATGACAGCTAGAAAACCGGCGTGGGTTGGTTCTGGTAACAAGGTATTTTTTGTCTGTAACCGACTGATTTCCTGTCGGGTATCCGGCTGATCTTGCCGTGAAGGCCTGTTTTTGTCTGAGCTAGCTCCAAAGAGCTAGCTCTGTTGGAGGGTTCAGGATGAGAAAAGTCCTTGAGGTATGTTAAGTTAGGCAGCTGAATTGTTTACTGCCAAGTCAAGAACAAGGACAAAGATTGAAATTTCTGGTTGCTGATGATCATGAACTGATCCGCGAAAGCCTCAGATTGCAGCTGCAACAGCTGGAGCCTGATGCGCAGGTGGTTGAAGCGGCCGCCTTTGATGAGGTAATGAGTGAGGTCACCAGAAACGGCGCAGTGGATCTGCTGCTGTTGGATCTGGCCATGCCGGGGGGCGACGGCATGACGCTGTTGTCACGTCTCTGTAACCAGTTTCCGGAAATGCCGGTCATTGTCGTGTCGGCGTCCGAGCAGCGTTCAGTCATTGAAAAGGCCATCGACAATGGTGCGGCGGGCTATATTCCCAAGTCCATGGCCATGAATGTCATGATGAGTGCCATCCGGCTGGTGATGTCGGGGGGCGTCTATCTGCCGGAAACCCTGTATCGCGGGCATGGCAGTGGTGGTAATGACGAGGTAGTGACTCCACCCGCCGATACTGCTCCGGAGCCGGATCCGCTAACCCAGCGACAGATCGAAGTGCTGTGTCTGATGTGCGAAGGTCTTGCCAACAAGGAGATCGCCCGCGAGCTGGGGATTTCGCACCATACCGTCAAGATTCATGTGGCTGCGATTCTGAAGGCACTGCATGTCGATAACCGAACCCAGGCCACCAGACTGGCTGACCGGTTTCAGCTCTGCAAGTCGGTTCACGGCTGAAACACGCAATCCGGGATTCGCCTATGCCCCTCTCGAGAGTGTACCTCCCCTCATACCGCCTTCCCGGATGACTTGGCACCTGAATTCGCAAGGAGCCTGTCCCCGCAGGAATCCTGTCGTCGAATCTGCCATTATAGTTGTGCATCATAGTGATGCCACGACCAAATGGAGAACGATTGACATTGGATTGCTTCAGCCACCCAACTGCAATACAAAATGTGACTGGCAGGCATATCGCTGCCCGGAAATTCCCCCCTGGACGGCTACGCCACTGGCTGTTTGCCGCAGTGTTCCCTGTGGCGACCTCCGCGCCGGCTGCGCCGCCTGACACTGACCCGATGGCGGGGGAGGAGGCGTTTCTGGCCGAAATACCGGTTGTGATGTCGGCCACCCGGCTGCCACAGCCGCTGCTCTCGTCCCCGGTATCCACCACGGTCATTACCCGTGATCTGATCGAGGCTTCGGGATTCAATGAAATTGCCGATATCTTCCGCCTGGTTCCGGGATTCCAGGTGGCCCATGCCACCGGTGGACACTTTGTGGTTGCCTATCATGGTCAGGAGTTCACGCTGGCTTCGCGGCTGGAGGTGCTGATCGACGGCCGTTCCGTCTACGGCAATATTCTGTCCAGCGTGCAGTGGAATACGCTGGGCATTGCGCTGGAGGATATCGAAAAGATCGAGGTGATTCGTGGCCCCAACGCGCCGGTCTTTGGCGCCAATGCCATGGTGGCGACCGTCAATATCATTACCCGTCAGCCCTATGCAGAGCAGGGAACCTGGCTGCGAGCCACCGCCGGTTCGCTGGATACGCGGGAGTATCTGCTGCGCTACTCCGATGCGGCAGGGAAGCTGGATTATCGCATCAGCCTGGGTTGGCAGCAGGATGACGGTTTTGACTCCGACCCTGATCATGGTACCGATTTTGACAGTTCGCGACTGGGGATGGTGTCGTTTCGAGGCTCCTGGGCGCCCTCGCTGCAGGATGATATCGACATTCACTGGGGCTTTACTGGCGGCGAAGGTGCCACTCTGTATCCGGGTACCGAACGGGAGTTCAGCAATCACGATGCCGATATCGATGCCAGTTATCAGCAACTGCGCTGGACACGTGACCTGCAGAATAACGAAGAAATTTATCTGCAGCTCTACCACAACTACACCCGCCAGGATGACCGTTTCGACTATGGTCCGCTTTCCGAAGTTCTCGGGGTAGCGCCTGCACTGATTCCGCTGGGATTTGATGGCCGCCCCGACCAGAGCGTTAAGTTCTATTATAGCGACGGTACGTCCGAACGCTATGACCTGGAGTTTCAGCACCGCCTGGCGCCTGTTGGTCAGCAGCGGTCGGTGTGGGGAGCCGGGTTGCGTCTGGATCGATTGAAAAGTGAAGGTCATCTGAATCGGCCCGGCTTCATCGACAATCCCAGTGCGCGTGTTTTCGGCAACATGGAGTGGGACGTATCCTCGCGGACTTCACTGAATCTGGGTGCCATGCTGGAACACAATGACCTGATTGGTCTGTTTGGCTCGGCACGGCTGGCTGCAAACTACCGCCTGGCGCGTGATCACAGTTTGCGTGCCAGCGTCTCCGAAACCCAGCGCAGCCCCTCGATCATCGAAGAGAACTGGGATTATTCGATCGAATTTGATGACGGTACACAGCTGCATCAGGTGCTGTGGTCGGCGGGTGATCTCAAGCCGGAACGGCTGACAGCCATCGAGCTGGGTTATACCTTTCTATCGCGTGATGGCGGGATGCTGTTTGATGCCAAGGTCTTTCATGAAAGCGCAAGCGAGCTGGTCTCCAATATCCGCACAGCGGATTTTCCCGAAGCTTATATTCACGATGGGGCGGAAGTCATCGTCAATACGGACAAGTACCGTATCAGTGGCCTGGAAGGTGCCATCAAGTGGCAGGCCAACGAACGTGATCTGCTGGTACTACAGTATTCCCTGGCCCGGAGCCGCCGGGAATTGAACCGGGGGGGGCCGGTCGAACCGATCAAGATTGACCACAATGCGACCCCGGAAAGCACGGCAAGCCTGCTCTTTTCGCACCACTTCCAGAATGGTTTCAGTGCGGTGCTGGGCTACTACCACATGTCTGAAATCAAATGGCTGGGTGATGGTGACACCATCGAAGGCCATGATCGAATTGATATCAGACTGGCCAGAATGTTCGAAGGTGACCATTGGGATGGCCAGCTCGAGCTGGTGGCGCAGAATGTGGGGCAGCGCTATCAGGAATACATCAGGGAGGAACTGGGCAGGACGACGTTTGAAACAAGGTACTATGTCAAAGCCGGATTACACTTCTAGCCTGATGCCGTGACAAGAGGCTTCCATAATCATATCGGCGGGGATCGGGAAAACAGCCCGTGGCTCGACCTGAGCCGAATTCGCGGTTACTGGGTTTTTGCTGCCCGGCTGATTGTCCTGCTACTGGTGATGCCCGTTGCCGGTTTTGCTGCGGATGCCGATATCGTGATCGTGCTGAGCAACGATACCCGGGAATATCGCCAGATCAGCGAGCAGATCATCAAGGGTGTGCAGGCGTCTTCCTTCAGCGACAAGCGGTTTCGTGTCGTTGTCCACAACAGGCTTGAAGCCAGCGACAGGGGTTTGCTCACCCATGCCGAGGTGGCTGCCGTGATACCGGTGGGCATCAAGGCGCTGAAGGCCATGATCGATTTGCCTGCACGTTCCCCGCTCTATGCCGTGTTTGTTCCACGGCTCTCCTATGAAAAAATCCTGCGGGCAAGTCAGGCGGATTCCCCACCGGATGCAGCGCGAAAAATAACGGCGCTTTTTCTGGATCAGCCGATTGAACGGCAAATGCGCCTGGCCAAACTACTGAATCCGGAATTCACCAGGGCCGGTATTCTGCTGGGGGAGAATACCCGGTTTCTCGACAGGGAGCTGGATGAGACCAGCAGGATGCTGAAGCTGAAGATTGTCAGAATCAGCCCGGCGGGCAGCCGCCAGATCGTTTCCTCCCTGAGCCGTGCCTACCGGAAAATCGATTTTCTGCTGACGGTTTTCGACCCCGATATCATCAGCCGGAAGTCGGCCAAGCAGATCCTCTATCTTTCCTACAATCACCGTCTCCCGGTGATTGGCTATTCCCGGGCCATGGTCAAGGCGGGCGCGCTGGCGGCGGTTTATTCCGAGAGTAGCCAGATTGGTCGGCAAGCGGCCGAAACCCTGCTGCAAATGCTGGAGCAGGGTTTTGACGAGCTGCCAGACCCCGTCTATCCGGCGCATTTCCAGGTGAGCTGCAATATCTCCGTCATGAACTACTTTCATCTTGAAACGGTATGCCCTGATGAAACGTTCTTGCGTCAGGGAGGTGAGTAATGCGGTATCGACCATTGCAACATCGCTGGGGGATCAGGCAACGGGTGCTGTTTCTCGCAGTCATTCCGATGTTCCTGGTATCGATCACCATCGGCTTTTATCTTACCTGGGCGCATTTGTCCTATATGCGCCAGTCGCTGGAGGATCATGGCTCGATGATCGCCAGAAATCTGGCATTGGCCAGTGAGTTCAGTCTGGTGATCGATGACCGGGCCAGACTCGACAAGCTGGTGCAGCGGGCGCATTTTCGTCCCGAAGTCATTGCGATCATTATCTATGATGCACAGGGGGTGGTGCTGGCGGAAAATATTCACGTGAAGGGGGGTGGCAAGGACTTCGATCGATCTTCCCGGCATGTACAGGCCTTCAGTGCCGATGTCTACTCGACGCCGCTGGCAGGCGGTGAGAGTGAGGAACTCAGTGGCCCGCGGGACAATGAAAGGCTGGGACGGGTTGTCGTCTATATTTCCCGCGATCAGTTCAGGGAGCGTGCCTGGGAAATCCTTTTGCGCAGCGTGCTGTTCATTCTGTCGGGGCTGTTGATCAGTTCGCTGTTTGCCATTCTGATGGCGCGGGAGCTGCTGATGCCGATTCAGCGGATCATCAACCTGGTGGGTCGTGTGCAAAGGGGAGACCTCTCCTCGCGTCTGGCACGCAAGAGTGGGGCAGAGTTTGGTGAGCTGGAGCAGGGTATCAATCGTATGGTCAAGACCATCGAAGGCTCGCAGAAGGAGCTGGAATCCCGCGTCGAATCGGCAACCGGCAAGCTGCAGGATACGGTCGCGGCATTGCAGCAGAAGAATATCGCGCTGGAGGAGTCACGCCTCGAAGCCGTTGAAGCCAATCAGGCCAAGGAGCGCTTTCTGGCGCATGTGAGCCATGAGTTGCGTACCCCGCTCAATGCCATCGTGGGTTTCGCCGAGTTGCTGGAAAATACCTCGCAGGATCAGGAGCAGACCGAATATGTACAGATTATCAACAATGCCAGCCAGCAGTTGCTGGCCGTCATCAATGATGTCCTGAGCTTTTCCGAACTGCGTGCCGGCAAGCTGAAGATTGCTATTGAGTACTTCAATCCCGAAACCGTGCTGGAGGATGTGGTATCGCTGCTGAGCCGGGAGGCGCATCGCAAGGGGCTTGAGCTGGTT
Organism: uncultured Thiotrichales bacterium; assembly: GCA_964439815.1. Lineage (GTDB taxonomy): Bacteria > Pseudomonadota > Gammaproteobacteria > UWMA-0217 > UWMA-0217 > JALSHZ01. The sequence goes on along the minus strand of CAYTPO010000268.1, from coordinate 10,609 downwards.
CTGCTGATTCATCGGGATACGCCTCGTCGGGTCATGGGAGACCCTGTGCGATTTGGCCAGGTGTTGACCAACCTGCTGAACAACGCCGTCAAGTTTACCGAGTCGGGCGAAATCGTGGTGACGTCGGATTCGATGCAAGATGAGCAGGGCAACCGCTGGTTGCGGGTGGTTGTCGAGGACAGTGGAATCGGCATCAGCGAAGACATCAGGGATTCGCTGTTCGAACCCTTTACCCAGGGTGACAGCTCTATTCAGAAACGCTATGGCGGCACCGGGCTGGGGCTGGCGATTTCACGTACGCTGATGAAACAGATGCAGGGTGAGATCCGATTGCTCGACAGTACCGTGCAGGGCAGCCGGTTTTGTGTGCTGCTGCCCGTAGCGCAGATGATGCAGGATATTGCGCCAGAAACCAGGGTGGGACTCAAGGGGCGCAAGGTACTGGTTGCCGACAGTCATGCTGTATCGCGAAGAGCTATCAAGAATGCACTGCTCTACTTTGGCATGAAGGTTTTCCTCAAGCCGCATGAGCGGGAATTTCCCGAGTTGCTGCAGCAGGCAGAAGAAAGCGGGCAACCCTTCGAGGTCGTGGTGATTGGCTGCAGGGCGGGGGAGTTGGCCGAGCTTGAACGTGCCCTGCTGGAGCGTATCGGCAATGTATATCGGGTTCGTATTCTGATATTGGTCAGTGATGAACTGGTGGTCGGCAGCTTCCAGGAGAAACTGCGAGGCCTGAACGGGATATCGGTTTCCACCAAACCGGTCAGACGACAGCGGTTGTATGACAATCTCATGTCGTTGTTGCAGGGCAGGAAAGAGCGGGTTGCAAGCAGCCCGCCGGGACCGGCAACAGCGGATGATTGCAACGCAACGCAGATCAAGGCACTGGTGGGGGATGACAACGAATTCAGCAGGAAACTGTTGGGCACCTATCTGACGAAGGCGGATATTACCGTTGTCGAAGTTGCCGATGGCTATGAAGCGATCCAGCAGGCGACCAGTGAGTCGTTTGATATCATCTTTCTGGATGTTCACATGCCTGATCTCGATGGACTCACCGTCAGCCGGGCAATTCGTGAAAACTCCCTCAACACGAAGACGCCAATCGTGGCGGTCACCGCAGATCTCTTTGTTGCCGGGCGTCGCCAGGGAGAGGTGCCAATGATCACCACAACACTGTACAAACCGGTTACCCGGGACAAGCTGATACTCACGCTCAAGGAACTGCTGCCGGAGTGCTGTTCGCGGAAACTGCCGGCGAGTCTTGCAAGACCAAAACGGGAGCGTATCGCCGAGGATGATGCGTTCAGGCGGGCGCTACAGGCGCAGGTAGAAAAACTCAATCAGGCCCTGGCGGCCATGCAGCGTGCAGAGATCAAATCAACCGCTCACCAGATCAACGGCCTGACCGGCTATTTTGGTTATGGTGATTTGTCGGCCAGCAGCAAAGAGCTGGAGCAAATGGCAACACATGCCGCAGAGGTGGAGATTGAAACACTGGTGCGGAAAATCAATGAAGCCGTTGGGCAGCTGTAGTCTGCAATCCGGCGGGTGTCTGTCCCCGCTCTGTTTCTGTACCTGATGATCGATGTTCCTCCTGCCTCTGCTTTGTTTCACAGGCCGGAATAAGCCCCTGTGTTATTGCAACCGCTCCTGCAGAAAACCGATGATGTCATCGATGGCGACGTTCTGTGCATCGTCGGCATTGCGGCGTGATTTGTATTCGACCACGCCTTCATCGAGGCCGCGTTCGCTGAAGACGATGCGGTGGGGTATGCCGATGAGTTCCAGGTCGGCAAACATGACGCCGGGGCGGATCTTGCGGTCGTCGAACAATACATTGATGCCGGCGGCCTTCATCTCTTCGTAGAGTTTCTCGGCAGCTTCGCGCAGGCGGTGGGATTTGTGCAGGTTGATGGGTGCCAGTGCGACGGTAAACGGGGCGATGGCTTCGGGCCAGATGATGCCGAATTTGTCGTGGTTCTGTTCGATGGCGGCAGCGACGATGCGGGTGATGCCGATGCCGTAGCAGCCCATTTCCAGCACGGCTGCCTTGCCGTTTTCGTCCAGCACCTTCACATCCATGGCTTCGCTGTAGGTGGTGCCGAGCTGAAAGATATGGCCCACTTCGATGCCTCGCACGATGTCGATGCGGCCCTGTCCATCGGGGCTGGGGTCGCCGGCCTGGATGTTGCGGATGTCCACGGCCTGCGGGGTGGGCAGGTCGCGTTCGAAGTTGACGCCGGTATGGTGAAAGCCCTCTTGGTTGGCACCACAGATGAAATCACTCAAACCGAGCACTGCGTGATCGGCGAAGATGGGGAGATTCAGCCCGATGGGACCGATGGAGCCCGGTTTGCTGCCGGTGGCGGCCAGCACTTCGGCGTCGCTGGCGAATTCCAGGGGGTGCAGTACCCCGGGCAGTTTTTCGGCCTTGATGGTATTGAGCTCATGATCACCCCGCAGCAGCAGCGCAATGACGGGTGTCTCCTCATCTCCCTTGACCAGCAGTGTCTTGACGATCCTGTCCGCGCCGACACTGAAGAACTTGCTGACCTCTTCGATCGTTTCGGCAGCGGGGGTGGCGACCTTTTCCAGCTCCTGTGTGGGGGCGGTGGCGGGTTCGACAGGTAGTGTCTCGGCCAGCTCCACATTGGCGGCATAGTCGCTGCCGTCTGAGAAGGCGATGGCATCTTCACCGGACTCGGCCAGTACATGAAACTCGTGAGAGGCATTACCGCCGATCGAGCCGGTATCGGCATTGACGGCGCGAAACTCCAGTCCCATGCGGGAGAAGATGTTGCTGTAGGTCTGGTACATCACCTCATAGGTGGCCTGCAGGGAATCCTTGTTCATGTGAAAGGAGTAGGCGTCCTTCATGATGAATTCGCGTGAGCGCATGACGCCGAAGCGGGGGCGGATCTCGTCGCGGAACTTGGTCTGGATCTGATAGTAGTTGACCGGTAGCTGCTTGTAGCTGCGGATTTCCTTGCGCGCGTAGTCGGTGATGACCTCTTCGTGGGTGGGCCCCAGGCAGTATTCGCGATCATGGCGGTCGCGCATGCGCAGCAGTTCGGGGCCGTATTTTTCCCAGCGGCCGGATTCCTGCCAGAGTTCGGCGGGTTGCACGGTGGGCATCAGCAATTCGACAGCGCCGCTGTTGTCCATCTCTTCACGTACGATGCGCTCGACATTGCGCAGCACCTTGAGTCCCAGTGGCTTCCAGATGTAGAGGCCGCCCGCCAGACGTCGGATCAGTCCGGCTCGGAGCATGAGTTTGTGACTGACGATTTCGGCGTCGGCAGGTGTTTCTTTCAGGGTGGAGAGAGGGAATTGGGAAACACGCATGGAATTACTGCTCCGGATGAATTTGGAGCGTAATTCTGTATCAGAAGGTGGCGGAATTCCACCCCCACATATGGCGGTCCGGGCTGATGAACTCTATATAGACACGGCTGGGCTGGATGCCGAGGTGCTTGCGTACCAGCTCGCAAAGGGCGTCGGAAAATTCTGCGGTGCGGTCTTCCGGCAGGTCGAGGCTCTTGAGCTGCAGGAAGGCGAGGGGTTGGTTGCTGCCGGCAAACAGCATATCGGGGTTGTAGCGCCTGGTTACCATGACAAAGTTTTCCGGCTTGCCAAGCATTTTGGCTGTCATGCCGGATAGCTCGGCCAGGCAGGTGCTGATGTCGTCAGACTGGATGTTGGTTTCGAGGGTAAGTAGTGGCATGGTGCGATCTCTGCTGGAAGGTTGTGAAGGTGCTACCCGGCAGCAGGGTTTTCAGGTGTGGGCCGGGACGCTATTTGCACATTTTATCAAGATTCTCACGATACTGTTTGATCCGTTGACTACGTTCTTCGGGTGTCAGCACCCGTGGTTCCTCGTTCTTGTTGCTGCGGATGCGGATATGGGCGTTCTGCTGCAGTATCTTCAGGTTGCTGCGCAGTGTCTTGCAGGCTTCTTCAGTCTGCTTGCGCTGTAGTGCTTCGGCCTGCTTCATGGCCTCATCGGGTGGTTCCTGAACCAGTGCGTTATAGTTGGTGTCTGCTGCTTCGGGTACTGCCTGCGGTGTGGTTTGCGCTTCCACGGGTTTATCTTTCGGGCCGCTGTGAGTATCGACGATATCGGCCTTGTGGTTGACCGGTGGGAGCTGGGTGTAATGAACCCCGCCCTTGCTATCCACCCATTTGTAGGATTTGGCCATCCCCGGACCGGATAGCACCGCCAGAAGCAGTGACAGGACAACAGTTTTCATCATTTGATTACTGGACATGGCATTTGCCGGTTTGAATAGTGGAAAACCCTTGTATCGCATCGCGCGCCGCAGGGGATAAGTCAGTACTATCCACCATGCTATGTACTACGTAGTCGAATTTCTATTAAAAGTCGATGAATTCCGGGGTTTTCAGGATTATCCAGCATCCCCGGAAGCGCTGCAGGCAGTAACACTACTGGAACGAGACGAATATTAGCAGTTGTTAATATAGCCTGATATGATCCGCCACATTTTTTTGGGATGAAAGAGGGAGCTATGCGTAAATACTTGATTTTGTGTCTGGGGTTGTTGGTTGGCCCGATGGCTGCCGCCACTGCCGCAGACACCGAGGTCGCATCCGGGGAGCGTTCCCTGCCATTCGAAACGGCGCCGGTCGAGGTGCAGAAAGTGGCTTATGAACGGGTGCTCAATGGCACCGTCGATGCGGTCAATCAGACGACGGTATCTGCGGAGACTTCCGGTACCGTGTCTGCCATTCATTATGATGTCGATGACTTCGTCAAACAGGGCGATATCATCCTGCGGCTCAAGGCGGTCCGGCAGAAAGCCGGCCTCAAGGCTGCCAATGCCAATGTGGCTGAAGCGCGTGCGCGCCTGAGTGAAGCTCGCCAGGAGTATGCTCGGGTGAAGGATGTGTTCGAGCGGCAGCTGGTTTCCAAATCGAAGCTGGACAAGGCCACGGCCAGCCTGCGTGCGGCCGAAGCTCGGCTGGAAGCGGCGCTGGCCGCTCGCTCCAAGGCGACAGAGCAGGCGGAGAATACCGTGGTGCGTGCACCTTACAGTGGTATCGTGAAGATTCGCCACGTTGAGCTGGGTGAGTTCGTCAATGTCGGACAGAAGCTGATGACCGGCGTTTCGTTGGAGAAACTGCGCGTCAATGTCGATGTGCCGCAGCGCCTTATCAATCAGATTCGTACACACAAGAAGGCGCGTGTGCTGCTGGATGGCAGGAACGCCAAGAGTATTCCGGTCAAGGATCTCACTTTCTTTCCCTATGCCGATCCTGTTTCCAATACGTTCAAGGTTCGCGCCAATCTTGCCGAGGGGGTGGAGGGTCTGTTCCCCGGCATGTTCGTCAAGGTGGCGTTTGTTACCGGCGAGAAGGAGCAGCTGGTGGTGCCGGCACAGGCGGTGGTCTATCGCAGCGAAGTGACCGGTGTCTACGTGGTCGATGAGGCAGGCACTATCGTGTTTCGCCAGGTACGTCTCGGCAAGACGACAGCCGACGGCAAGGTTGTGATTCTGGCTGGTTTGAGTGCCGGCGAGAAGGTGGCGCTCGATCATGTGAAGGCCGCAGTCTATCTGAAGAAGCAGCGGGCAGCTGCCGCCGGAGCAGGCAAGCATGACTGATTCAGCAATGGGTATCTCCGGCCGAATTGCGGCAAATTTCCAGAACAACGCCATTACGCCGCTGCTGGCGCTGGTGGGACTGTTGCTGGGGATGTTTGCGGTCATGATCACGCCACGTGAGGAAGAACCCCAGATCAATGTGACGTTTGCCAATGTGTTCATTCCCTTTCCGGGTGCAACAGCCTCGGAAGTGGAGCAGCTGGTGAGTGGCCCTGCCGAGCAGGTACTGTCGGAGCTAAGTGGCATCAAGCATGTCTATTCGTCGTCCTATCCGGGCAAGTCGGTACTGACGGTGCAGTTCAAGGTGGGAGAAAACCGTACTGATGCGCTGGTGCGGCTCTACAACAAGATTGCATCCAATCTCGACTGGCTGCCGCCCGGACTGGGCGTTTTGCAGCCGATCATCAAGCCCAAGGGCATCGATGATGTCCCCATTGTTACCGCAACTCTGTGGACCGAGGATGAAACCAAGGGGGCGTTTGAGTTGCTGCAGGTGGCCCATGCGATCGAGACCGAGATCAAGCGGGTGCCGGGTACGCGTGACATCTACAGTATCGGAGGTGCGCCGCAAGTGGTCTCGGTCACGCTGGACCCGCAGAAACTGGCGGGCTACGGTCTGTCCATCGACGATCTGGCGTCCTCTTTGCGTGCGGCCAACGGCTCCCGCGATGCCGTTACCATGGTCAACAACAACGAAGAGATTCAGGTTCAGGCGGGTACCTTCATAACGACGATCGATGAAGTGGCCGGGTTGGTAGTCGGTGTGTTTAGTGGCAAACCGGTGTTTCTCGAAGATGTGGCCGAGGTTCGCAAGGGGCCGGATCGTCCGCGCCAGTATGTCTCCTATACCGAGAAAGGGCGCATCAGCAATACGCCGGCGGTCACGGTGGCGATTGCCAAGCAGCCGGGTACCAATGCGGTGGATATCGCCAACAAGGTGATCCAGCGGTTCGAGCAGCTCGACGGTATCTTCATCCCGGAAGGGATCAATGTGGAAATCACCCGCAACTATGGTGCCACGGCCAAGGACAAGGCGGACAAGCTGATTCACAAGCTGCTGTTTGCCACCGCCTCCGTGGTGCTGCTGGTGTGGCTGACCATGGGTTGGCGTGAGGCGGGTATCGTGGGTGTTGCCGTCATCATCACGCTGATGATCACGCTGTTTGCCTCCTGGGCCTATGGTTTTACGCTCAATCGGGTATCGCTGTTCGCGCTGATCTTCTCCATTGGTATTCTGGTGGATGATGCGATCGTGGTGGTGGAGAATATTCACCGGCACCTGAGCATGGGTGGCAGGAAGATCCTCGAAGCTATTCCCTTGGCCGTCGATGAGGTGGGTGGGCCGACCATTCTGGCAACCTTTACCGTCATTGCCGCACTGATGCCGATGGCTTTTGTAACCGGCCTGATGGGGCCGTACATGAGTCCGATTCCGATCAATGCCAGCATGGGCATGCTGATTTCGCTGGTGGTGGCCTACGTGGTCACTCCCTGGCTGACCTACAAGGTGCTGCGCAATGTCGATTTCAGCAAACATGGTGGCGAGGCGGTACCGGGCTGGCTGAACCGGCTGTTCAGCAACGGGGTTGGCATGTTCCTCAATGGGGATCGTGGCAAGGGCAAGCGTCGTGCGCTGTTTGTCACCATCATGGTGCTGATTCTGCTGTCGGTTTCGCTGGCCGTCTTCAAGGTCGTGGTATTGAAGATGCTGCCGTTCGACAACAAGTCCGAATTTCAGGTGGTGCTGGATATGCCGGAAGGTACCAGTCTGGAACAGACCAAGCGGGTGCTGGATGAGGTTGCCCAGTATCTGGAAACAGTACCGGAGGTGAGTGATCTTCAGGTCTATGCCGGTACGGCTGCCCCAATCAATTTCAATGGCCTGGTACGACAGTATTACCTGCGCAAGGGAGCCTACCTGGGGGATATCCAGGTCAATCTGGTGGACAAGCATCACCGCAAGCGCAAGAGCCATGAAGTGGCGTTGTCGGTGCGTGCGCCGCTGAAGAAGATCGCTGCCAAATACAATGCCAATCTGAAACTGGCCGAAGTGCCGCCGGGGCCGCCGGTTCTGGCACCCATTGTCGCTGAAATCTACGGGCTTGATTATGATGGCCAGATCGGGGTCGCCAGGGAATTGGCCAAGGTATTTACCGCTACGCCAGACATCGTGGATATCGATGATAGCGTGGAGTATCCGCAAAAACGCTATGTGCTGCGGGTCGATCGCGAGAAGGCCGCGATTCTTGGGCTGCATCAGCAGCAGGTGGCTACTGCAGTCAGCACGGCGCTGGGTGGGGATAATGCAACCTTTCTGCATGGGGATAATGTGAAGTATGCGACGCCTATCCGCCTGGAGTTCTCCAATAGCGACAAGGCGGATATCCAGTCGTTGCTTGATCTGCAGATTCGCAGCAAATCGGGGCGGTTGGTGCCGATGTCCGAGATCGTGACTATCGAGGATTCAACCCGTGAACACGCCATCCATCACAAGGATCTGCTGCCGGTTGTCTATCTGCTGGGTGATATGGTTGGTGATCTGGACAGTCCGCTGTATGGCATGTTCGAGATCTCCTTCGGCCTCAACGACAAGCCGCTGGGGGAAGAGGGCATCATCGAACAGTTCTTCATCAACCAGCCGGCCAATCCGTACACCTATGGCATCAAGTGGGATGGGGAGTGGACCGTGACCTATGAGACCTTCCGTGATATGGGGATTGCCTATGCGGTGGGCATGATTATGATCTACCTGCTGGTGGTGGCGCAGTTTCGCTCCTATGCCGTGCCACTGGTGATTATGGCGCCGATTCCGCTGACCATTATTGGTGTCATGCCCGGACATGCGCTGCTGGGCGCCAAGTTCACCGCCACGTCGATGATCGGCATGATCGCGCTGGCGGGCATCATCGTGCGTAACTCGATCCTGCTGGTGGATTTCATCAATGACCAGGTCAAGGGCGGGATGGACTTTCAGCAAGCCGTCATCACTGCGGGTGCCGTGCGGGCCAAACCCATCGTCCTGACCGGCCTGGCAGCCATGATCGGCGCACTGTTCATCATCAATGATCCGATCTTCAGTGGTCTTGCCATCGCCCTCATCTTCGGCCTGCTGGTCTCCACCGTTCTGACGCTGCTGGTGATACCGGTGCTCTACTACGCCTATGCCTACAAGCAAGTGGACAAACTGATCCTGGAGAAGTGAGGCAATTGTCCCCCTCGACCACCATGGGTGGAAGAGGGGGCAGCTGGAAGGAGTCTGGGTGGGTGCATGGGCAAGGCATAGTGCACTCACCAATTACTACCCGCTCAATCCATGGCCTGAATCCGGGGTTGAAATGCAGGGGATGGCACAAGCTGTTGATTGCAAAGATATTAAGAGATTACCTACATAACCTGCAGGGCAAGCCAGGCTATTTTGAAATAGCCGTGAAAGCAGTATCATGCACCAGCTATCCCCGCTTGAACCGCGGATTCAGGATAACCTCCGCCGCCATTCTTCACTCCTGTGTTCGTAAGTTTCCCCCCGCCCGAGGGTGATTACTTCCCTTTATACCCCTCGTTGGTAATTGAATGTTAGGGAATGTTTATATAAGGTAGCGATCCTAGGAGTCTGTCGCACTTAACCGTTTGAAGCGAAAATCACTGGGGGTGAATTAAGTCAGTTTATCGTGTGAGGAGAATAGCAGTGCTATTTGACGAACACGATAAGCTGAATTAATCGCCATCCAGAGATTTGCACCCCAAGGGCACTTCCTGCTGGCGCAGCCAAGCAGCGCTAAGTCCGACAGGCTCCTAGGTGAATAAATTTATTTTATGTTAAGGGAATGGTGGGCGTATGGCTGATCGACGACTCCAGGTGTTTCATACGGTGGCCAAATTACTGAGTTTTACCAAGGCTGCCGAGGTGTTGCACATGACCCAACCGGCGGTAACCTTTCAGGTTCGACAGCTTGAGGAGCATTTCAATACGCGCCTGTTTGACCGAACGCACAACCGGGTGACGCTGACCCGTGCTGGCGAGACGGTATATACCTATGCCCGGCGCATTTTCGATCAATACGATGAGATGGAGAATAGCGTTCGCGAGATCACCGGTGAGGTGAGCGGTGTATTAACGATTGGTGCCAGTACCACGGTGGCGGAATACATGCTGCCGTCACTGCTGGGCAAGTTCAAGGCGGTATTTCCCGATATCCGGCTGAGTCTGAAGGTTTCCAACACCGAGAACGTGGTGGCGATGGTTGAGGACAATGTGATCGACCTGGCGGTGGTCGAAGCACCCGTCAACAACAAGCATCTGCTGGTCGAGGTCTGCGATACCGATGCGCTGGTGGTGGTTGCCCATCCTGATCATGAGGTGGCCGGCTTCAAGGGCGTCAGCGCCGCGCAGTTAATCCAGTATCCCTATATCTGTCGCGAAGAGGGTTCTGGCACGCGTGATGTCATCAAGGATTACATGGCGCTGCATGATATCAGCTCCGATTGCCTCAATGTCTGCCTGGAACTTGGCAGCCCGGAATCCATCAAGGGGGCCGTCGAGGCCGGCATGGGTATCGCGATACTCTCCAAGGTGACGATATCCAAGGAGCTGGCGTTGGGTACGCTGGTTGGCATCCCCCTCGATCCTCCGCTGGAGCGTCCGTTCTCCTTTGTTCGGCAGCGCCAGAAGTTCCGCCAGACGGCTACTGAAAAGCTGCTCGATTTTGCCCACGAATACTGCAAGCAGGATCGTGCTTAGTCCGGGACGCAAGAAATGCAGTGATGCCGACATCCTGCAGGAGCGCTTTGGACAGTTGTCTGCCGAAGGAAAGCAGGCGCTGCTCGACTATGCCGAGTTTCTGCTCGACAAGTACGGCGAGGCTCCGGATGAAACACTGCCAGAACCTGAACCGATTCCGCGGCCCGATGATGAAAGTGTCGTCAAGGCCATCAAGCGCCTTTCTTCCAGCTATTTCATGGTGGATCGCTCCAGCATCCTCCACGAA
>CAYTPO010000267.1:0-11231 GCA_964439815.1 uncultured Thiotrichales bacterium | reverse complement strand
GCGCTGATGGTTCTGGATTCCGATAATGTACAGGCACGCTCCAGCATGTTTTCCAGCTCGCGAACATTACCTGGAAAATCATAGTCTTGCAGTTTGGCCAGGCCATCTTCGGTAAGGGTTGCCGGGGGCAGGTCCCATTGTGAAGCGATACGCTGAAGGAAGTGCGAGGCGAGGATGCCGATATCTTCCTTGCGTTCCCGCAGTGGTGGAACGCTCAACTCGATGACGTTGAGGCGGTAGAACAGATCCTGGCGAAAGTGGCCGCGCCCGACTTCGGCCAGCAGATCCTTGTGACTGGCGGAGAGAATGCGAATGTCGACGGGTTGCTCATGTTGTTCGCCGATGGGTTTGATGGCACGCTCCTGAATGGCGCGCAGCAGCTTGACCTGCATGTTCAGCGGCAGGTCGGCCACTTCGTCGAGAAACAGGGTACCGCCCTCGGCAGCGGCAAACAGTCCTTGCTTGTCGGCCACTGCACCTGTGAAGCTGCCCTTCCTGTGGCCGAAGAATTCACTTTCCATCAGCTCGCCGGGAATGGCACCGCAGTTGACGGCAATGAAAGGTTTGTCCCTGCGTGGCCCGGTGTTGTGTATCTCGCGAGCTACCAGTTCCTTGCCGGTGCCCGACTCTCCCTGAATGAAGACCGGTGCCTGGCTACGTGCCAGCTTGGTGATCATGTTGCGTAGCTTGTGCATGACCTCGGAGTCACCCAGCAGCGCCGGTTGGGCATCGTTCGCGGGTTGCGAGGTGTTTTCGACCGCCTTGAGCTTGAGTGCCGATTCGATCAGTCCACGCAGCATATTCAGGTCAACGGGCTTGGAGACAAAGTCGAAGGCCCCCGTTTTCAGCGCCTGAACAGCGGCTTCGACATTGCCATGTGCCGTGATCACGGCAACCGGGATATGCGGAAAGCGCTGCTGGATATAGTTGACGATTTCCAGGCCATCACCATCCGGCAGACGCATGTCTGTCAGGCAGAGGTCGAAGGCCCTGGCATTGAGTGCGGCCAGTGCATCTGCGATCGTCATGGCGCTGGTGGATTCCAGCCCCATTCGCGCCAGTGTGATCTCCAGCAATTCGCAGATATCGGGTTCGTCATCGATGATCAGGACGTTCTTGATGGTCATGGCTTGATGGGTGCTCTCTGTTTATTTCGCTGCCAATGGTATTTTGACCCTGAAGCAATTGCCAATGCCGGGGAGGGCGATGTATTCGAGCGTGCCCCGGTTGGCTTCGCACAGCTCTCTTGCGAGGTAGAGCCCCAGTCCCGTGCCTTTCCCGGCCGTGGAAAAAAAGGGCTCGAACAGCCGCTCGCGCAGCGCTTCCCTGATCAGGTCGCCACCATTGATGATGTCAATGGTGGCCCGGGTATCGCCTGGCAGGCAATCGGCCTCGATGCGAATGGTAGTAGTCTGCTGCCCTGTAGCATGAATCTGCGCATTCCTCAGCAGATTCCACAGCACCTGATGCAGTTGCCCCGCATCGCCTTCGATGGTGATATCGCGTTTGAGCTTCAGAGTCAGTTCATTGCGACGCAGGTCGTGCTGGCGCCGATATTCATCGACGGTATCAGACAGCCAGCTGTGTAACGCTATCGGGTGAATGTCGGGTGTCTTGCGGCGGGACAGATTCAGCACGTTCTCAATCAGCTGGTTCATTCTCTGGGTATTGGACTGAATGATATGCGTCAGCCGCTTGTCGGGGTCACTCAGGTCATCGGATTCCTGCAGTAGCTGGGAGGCGTGGCTGATGGCGCCCAGCGGGTTGCGAATTTCGTGGGCGATACTGGCCGTCAGTCGCCCCAATGCCGCCAGCTTGACCTCGTGGAGTTGGCGACTGCGTTCAGTCAGATCCTGCAGGTAGATCAGGGTAGCGCGCTGCTTGCCACTGCCGATCGGGACGAACTGCGCCTGAAATTCCCGTCCGTTCCGGGCTGTCGCCTTGAAGTACTGGTTGTCAGCTTGCCGTTTGACCAGCCAGTGGGACAACCCGGCGTGCAATATCGGGCTCAGCTCCGCTACCTTGAGTGGTTGTTTCAGGTTGCTCTCGCCCAGCAGGGTCCATGCAGCTTTGTTGATCAGGCGCACCCTGTCGTCATCGCCAACGACAATCACGCCGGTATCCATCTGCTCGACGATATGACGGTTGAGCTGGGCCAGGTCGGCAAAGTCCTGGCCACGGCGGTAGGCCAGCTCCTCGCTGGCCAGCGCCTTGCGTGCCATCTTGGTGGCGAGAATGGCGACGGCAAAAAAGATGGAGCCCTGTATCCCGGCCTGCGTCAGCGTATACATTTCGTGCTTGCCGTGGAGGATGCTGAGGCCCGCCTGAACAAAGACTGCGAGGGTGGCGAAGGCGGCGTAGAATGGTGCCATATTGCCCGGTAGCAACAGGCTTGCACCAGCAATACTGGGGACGACCAGTAGCCCGATACCACTTTCCAGGCCGCTGCTGGAATACATCATTAGCGCAAAGGCGATGATGTCGATGAATACCTGGCCACTGACCAGATGCCGAAATGGAATCGGGGCGAGAAATACCACCGGAATCAGCAGGCAGTTGATGACGAACAGTGATTGTGCCGTCATCAGGAAGAGGGTCTGATCGGTGTGGTTAAAGCCTATTGGTAGTGCACCAAAGGAGTGCAGCAGGAGCAGTACCAGTGAGATACCCAACCGGTACAGCAGGAAAAGTTTCAGCGAATTCCATGAGTCACGTTCGCTGCGATGTGCGCCGCGGGCATGGATCAACTGTGGGTCCGCTCTATCCTTGTCGGGTAATAGCATATTCACTTGGGATGTATGACAATGCCGGCACTATACCGTATCGGGCAACGTCCGGCTTGCCACCCGATAGCAGAAAACAGAGTGAGATCCATGGCTGACAATCTTAAAATCGCACTGGCCCAGATCAATATGATGGTGGGAGATGTTGCGCAAAATGCCGACAAGGTCGTGGCATTTGCGACCCGTGCGAGGGATGAGATGAAGGCCGATCTGGTGGTGTTTCCGGAGCTGACACTGACCGGTTATCCCCCCGAGGATCTGCTGTTCCGGCCCAGCCTGATTGAGTGGTGCGAGCAGCAGCTGTTCCAGATCATGCCCCGCGTGAGCGGCATCGATGTCATCGTGGGGCTGCCCTGGAAGGACCAACAGGGATTGCACAATGCAGCGCTGGTATTGCGTGATGGCAGGATTCTGGCGCGCTACTTCAAGCAGCGCCTGCCCAACTACGCAGTATTCGATGAGAAACGCTATTTTAGACCGGGCCACGATACCTGCGTCATCGAGTGCAAAGGCAGGCAGATCGGGTTGACGATCTGTGAGGATATCTGGCATCCCGAGCCGGCCCGGGCTGCCAGGGATGCTGGGGCGGAGCTGCTGATCAACCTGAACGCATCGCCGTTCCATCGTGACAAGCATGCCGGACGACTGGAGAACCTGCGTTACCGGATCGCCGAGACCGGTTTGCCCATAGTCTATGTCAATGCGGTGGGTGGGCAGGATGAGCTGGTCTTCGATGGCCGCTCTCTGGTGCTCAATGCGCAGCAGGAAATCGGCTTGCAAAGTGCGGCATTTGCCGAATCACTGGAATCGGTCAGCTGGCCGCTGCCGGCCGCCAGAGCGGTTGATGAGGTTGATCCGGTCGCGGATATCTACGCTGCGCTGGTCATGGGGGTACGCGATTACGTGACCAAGAACGGATTTCCCGGTGCGTTGCTGGGACTGTCCGGGGGTATCGATTCAGCGCTGACGCTGGCCATTGCCGTTGATGCGCTGGGCGCCGAGAATGTCAACGCTGTCATGATGCCTTCACGCTTCACATCGCAGATGAGTCTGGATGATGCCGCTGCAGAGGCGAAAATACTGGGTGTCGAGTATCAGACCCTCTCCATCGAACCCGCCTTCAGAACCTTTCTCGACATGCTGGAGCCGGTATTTGGCGGCCTGCCAGCTGACACCACCGAGGAGAATCTGCAGGCCCGCAGCCGTGGTGTCATCCTGATGGCGCTGTCGAACAAGACCGGGCGGATGCTGCTGACCACCGGCAACAAGAGTGAGATGTCGGTGGGTTATGCCACGCTGTATGGGGATATGGCGGGAGGCTATGCACCGTTGATCGACTGCGCCAAGACGCTGGTATTCGAGCTGGCGCGTTATCGTAACAGCCTGTCACGAGTCATCCCGGAGCGAGTTATCACGCGTCCACCTTCCGCCGAGTTGTCCGCAGGGCAGCAGGATAGCGACAGTCTGCCGCCCTACGAGATTCTCGATCCGGTGCTGGAGCGGTTTATCGAGCTGGATCAGTCGGTGGAGCAGATCATCGAAGCGGGATTCGACGATGCCATGGTGCGGCGCATTGCCCGTATGGTATTGCTGAACGAATACAAGCGTCGTCCGGCGCCACCGGGGGTGCGGATCACTCGCCGCGGATTTGGCAAGGATCGTCGCTATCCCATTACCTCGGGTTACAGCAAGCGGTTTTTCTGATGCAACGGTGACTACTCAGCTCACCCCTGAAATCCGAGCAGCTACTGCTTGCGTGAACTACTCGCTGAGTAGCATTGCCTTCTGCCGGTCTACAGTCCGGAAAACAGCTTGAACCCCTCTTGCAGCAGATCCATGCGATCCGGAAAGTTGGTCTCGAACAGTTTGACGGTATCCCTGTAGTCGTCCTGCAGATCCAGTGACTTGTAGGCGCGTGCCATCAGCGCCAGCGTCTCTGGCATGATATCGGCGCCATCATAATCCTTGATAATGCCGCCACAGCGATTGATCACCGCCACGGGTGCGCCGCGACGGTAGTAGAAATCAGCGACGTTGTATTCATGCCGGGCCAGTGCATTCCGCAGGAACACCATGCGTTGCCGTGCATCCTCGGCATAGCGGCTGTCGGGGAAGCGTCGTACCAGTAACTTGAAATCGAGGAAGGCCTGCTTGAGCGGGTTGGGGTCGAGATCGCCCAGATCCTTTGTCACGAAGCGATCGAAAAAACCTTCATAGCGGGTCGCATTGGCCAATCCCTTGATGTAATAGGCGTAATCCACGTTTTCATGCAAGGGATTCAGCTTGATGAACTGATCGGCAGCAGCAATGGCCGCATCGGGTTCGTGCATCTTGTAGTGCGCGTAGGCAATGTCCATCTGCGCCTTTTGGGCGTACTCGCCAAATGGATAGGCGCTTTCCAGCTTTTCATATTCATCGATGGCCAGTTCGTAGTTGCGCTTGTCCAGCTGCTTCTTGGCGCGCTCGTACAACTTCTCTGCATCGGCATCGGTTGCAGCCTTGCTGTCGGACTTGTCACCGGTGCTGGCACAGGCGGCAATGAACAGGGTCAGCAACAGGATCGGGATCAGTTTTTTCATCGAGTTTGGTATTTTGCTAGTTTGCGGTGGCGCCATTGTAGCGCAGCCGGTGGCGGGGGATGCAATAATTCACGTCACCGTCTGCCGGGTTGCTCGTTGTTCATTTGCGGGAACAGCGCTGGCGCAATACGGTACAATTCGGCTACTTCAGCAGTAGCAGGTCAGTTTGTGAGTTCCGAGATCATTACCAGAGTCATGCCAGATGAGTTGGCCGGCTTGCGCCTTGACAAGGCGTTGAGCGAGCTGTTTCCCGAGTTTTCGCGTGGGCGTTTGCAGCGCTGGCTGAAAGAGGGTGCAATCGTTGTGGATGCCCAGTCGGCGCGTGCACGGGACAAGACGCGGGGTGGTGAAAGCGTGGTTTTGACCCGGCCGGAAGAGCAGCAGATTGAAAGCTTTGTGCCCGAGCCGGTAGATCTGAATGTGGTGTATGAGGATGAAACCCTGCTGGTGATCGACAAGCCGGCCGGGCTGGTTGTGCATCCGGCCGTGGGTAACTGGTCAGGGACGCTGATGAATGGCCTGCTGCATCGTTATCCGCAGATTGCCGATGTGCCACGGGCTGGCATCGTGCATCGGCTCGACAAGGAGACGAGTGGGCTGATGGTGGTGGCTAAAACGCTGGAAGCCCACTGCTTTCTGGTGGACAGTCTGCAACGCCGCGAGATTTCCCGAAAATATCTGGCGTTGGTCGAGGGGCGTTTTGTCTCTGGTGGGATGGTAGATGAACCGATTGGTCGGCATCCGGTCGATCGTAAGAAAATGGCCGTGGTACGCAATGGCAAACATGCGCTGACGCACTACCGCATCAGGCAGCGCTACCTGGCACACACGCTGCTGGATGTGAAACTGGAAACCGGGCGCACGCACCAGATCCGGGTACATATGGCGCATATCCGCCATCCTATCGTGGGTGACCCGGTCTATGCCGGACGCAAGCGGATTCCCAAGGGGCTGGATGAGGAGACGATTGCGGTGCTGGCGCGATTCCCTCGCCAGGCACTGCATGCCCGTCGACTGGGGCTGCAGCACCCGATGACCGGAGAGGAGATGGCCTGGGAGGCGCCGGTTCATGACGACATGCAGGCATTGCTCGATCAGCTGGAGCCGTGGAAGGCCTGATGCAGGAATCCCTGATACTGCCGGACTGGGATGCGCCAGCGATTGTTCGAGCCTGCGTGACGACCCGACTGGGTGGTGTCAGCAGCATGCCTTATGCCAGCCTGAACCTGGGAGCGCATGTTGGTGACGATCCTGCTGCGGTAACAGCCAACCGGCAGAAGTTGATGACCATGCTGGCGCTGGATGCCGAACCACTCTGGCTCAATCAGGTACATGGTGACGGGGTGGTCGATGTGGCGTCGGCAGCCGGCTGTGATGCCGACGCCAGCGTCAGTCATGCACCCGGCGGCGTCTGCGTCGTGATGACCGCGGATTGTCTACCCGTGCTGTTCTGTTCACATCGGGGTGATGAAGTGGCGGCGGCCCATGCCGGCTGGCGCGGCCTTGCCGCGGGTGTGCTCGAATCGACGCTGTCCCGGATGCTGACCGACAACCCTGACATCATGGCCTGGCTGGGGCCGGCGATCGGGCCGACGGCTTTCGAGGTTGGCGATGAAGTGCGCGAGGTCTTTCTGGCAGATGATCCCGAGAGTGAAAGCGCCTTTGTTGCCAATCGTCCGGGACACTGGTTGGCCGATATTTATCGCCTGGCGCGGCTCAGGCTGACCAGGGCAGGGGTAACCCGTATAGGCGGTGGAAATGAATGTACCTATACTGATTCCCGGCGTTTCTTTTCCTATCGTCGTGATGGGGTAACCGGCCGGATGGCCAGTCTGATCTGGATACAACAATGAATCTCTTCAAATCAATCGAAAAGACAGGTGATTTCCTTGTGGAGCTGTTCCATCTGGTGGGACTTTTCGTCATTGGTGGCACGATTATCTGGAGCGCGGCACACGAATATTTGCAGATCATGAAAAATGGCGTTGCCGGGTTGGATGACATTCTGCTGCTGTTCATCTATCTGGAGCTGGGCGCCATGACCGGGGTCTTTTTTCGCACGCACAAGCTGCCGGTAATCTTCCTGATACTCATTGCCATCACGGCACTGACCCGCTATCTGGCCATTGATCTCAAGGGGCTCGATATCTGGGAAATCATCACGCTGTCTGCTGCGATCCTGATTCTGACGTTATCCGGGCTGGTGTTGCGCTTCAGTGAGTGTCAATACTCGCGCTCGCTGCACGAGGCCAGTCATGAAGAGCATGAGCGATCGTGCAAGACGACCTGAAGGGTGGTGCCGTGATTTGGAGCGGCATTGTGAACAATCTTTTTCAAAATCCCTTGAATCCTGATTCAACAGCCCAATATCTACGGTAATTCATTAATTCAAAATACAGGATCAACCATCATGAGAATGGATAAACTGACAAGCAAATTCCAGCTGGCGTTGCAGGAAGCTCAGTCGCTGGCGGTGGGGCGTGATCACCAGATGATCGAGCCGCTGCATCTGTTGGCGGCATTGCTCGACCAGGATGGCGGGACCGTGCGCCCGCTGCTGGCAAAGACGGGTGCGAATATCAATCAGCTGCGCTCACAGTTGGGCGAGGCGCTGGATCGACTGCCGCAGGTGGAAGGTACGCCCGGCGAGGTCCATATCTCCAACGATCTCGGCAAACTGCTGAATGTTACCGACAAGATCGCCCAACAGCGCAAGGATGCCTATATCTCCTCGGAGCTGTTCGTCCTCGCCTGTCTGGAGGATAAGGGTGCCGTAGGGGAATTGTTGCGCAATGCCGGCGTATCGAAGGAAGCGCTGGAAAAGACCATCGATGATCTGCGGGGTGGGGAAACCGTGGATGACCCCAATGCCGAAGAGCAGCGTCAGGCGTTGGAGAAATACTCGATCGACCTGACCGAGCGCGCCGAACAGGGCAAGCTGGATCCGGTCATTGGACGGGACGACGAGATTCGCCGTGCGATACAGGTATTGCAGCGTCGCACCAAGAACAACCCGGTCATCATTGGGGAGCCTGGTGTGGGCAAGACCGCCATCGTTGAAGGTCTGGCGCAGCGGATCGTTAATGGTGAGGTGCCGGAGGGTTTGAAGAACAAACGTGTACTGGCGCTGGATATGGGCGCGCTGGTGGCGGGTGCCAAATTTCGTGGTGAGTTCGAGGAGCGGCTGAAGGCCGTTCTCAACGATGTGGCCAAGCAGGAGGGGAATATCATCCTCTTCATCGACGAGCTGCACACCATGGTAGGCGCGGGTGCATCGGAAGGTTCGATGGATGCCAGCAACATGCTCAAGCCCGCCCTGGCGCGTGGTGAGCTGCACTGTATTGGTGCCACGACGCTGGATGAGTATCGCAAGTACATCGAGAAGGATGCGGCACTGGAGCGTCGCTTCCAGAAGGTCATTGTCGATGAGCCGAGTGTGGAAGATACAGTCGCCATCCTGCGTGGTCTGAAGGAGCGCTATGAAGTCCATCACGGCGTCGATATCACCGACCCGGCGATCGTCGCGGCAGCGACCTTGTCGCATCGCTACATCACTGACCGGCAGTTGCCGGACAAGGCGATCGACCTGATCGATGAGGCGGCTTCACGCATTCGCATGGAGATCGATTCCAAGCCGGAATCAATGGATCGTCTGGAGCGGCGTCTGATTCAGCTCAAGATCGAACGTGAGGCGCTGAAGAAAGAGGAAGATGAAGCATCCAAGAAGCGTCTGGAAGATCTGGAAGCGCAGATCAGTGATCTGGAGAAGGAATATAGCGATCTGGAAGAGATCTGGAAAGCGGAAAAGGCTGCCCTGGAAGGTTCTGCCCATATCAAGGAAGAGCTGGAGCGCGCGCGGATAGAGCTGGAGACGGCTCAGCGCGCTGGTGATCTGGCAAGAATGTCAGAGTTGCAATATGGCCGGATTCCCGAGTTGGAGCGGCGGCTGGAAGAGGCAGCGATGGCCGAGCAGCAGGAGACCCAACTACTGCGCAACTCGGTTACCGAAGAGGAGATAGCTGAAGTCGTTTCCAGCTGGACCGGTATTCCCGTCTCCAAGATGCTCGAAGGCGAGCGTGACAAACTGCTGCGTATGGATGATGAGCTGAAGTCGCGGGTCGTCGGTCAGGATGAGGCGGTCATGGCCGTGTCCAATGCGATCCGTCGTTCGCGTGCGGGTTTGTCCGATCCCAACCGTCCTAACGGTTCATTTCTGTTCCTGGGACCCACTGGAGTGGGCAAGACCGAGCTGACCAAGGCACTGGCGTCGTTCCTCTTCGATACCGAGGATGCGATGGTACGCATCGATATGTCCGAGTTCATGGAGAAGCATTCCGTGGCACGGCTGATCGGCGCGCCCCCGGGTTATGTCGGCTATGAGGAAGGCGGATATCTGACCGAGGCCGTGCGCCGCAAGCCCTATTCCGTCATCCTGATGGATGAAGTGGAGAAGGCGCACCCGGATGTATTCAATGTGCTGTTGCAGGTACTCGATGACGGTCGACTGACCGATGGGCAGGGACGTACCGTTGATTTTCGCAACACCGTCATTGTCATGACGTCGAACCTGGGATCACACCTGATTCAGGAAATGGCGCATACCCATGACTATGAGGCGATGAAAACGGCCGTCATGGAGATCGTGGGACAGCACTTCCGGCCGGAGTTCATCAACCGGATCGATGAGACGGTGGTGTTCCATCCATTGGGCAAGGAAGAGATTCGCAAGATCGCCAGCATCCAGCTGCAGCACTTGCGTGATCGGTTGGCCGAGCGTGATCTTGAAATCGAGTTCACCGATGAGGCACTCGACAAGCTGGCCGAGGAAGGCTTTGATCCAGTGTATGGTGCAAGGCCGCTGAAGCGGGCGATCCAGCACGAGATCGAGAATCCGCTCGCACAATCCATCCTGGCAGGAGAGTTCATGCCCGGGGATGTGATCGAGGTGGGTTGGCAGGATGGTCGCATGACCTTCTCGCGGACCGTCAAGGCAGAGGTTGTCGACGAGTAACCGAAACAGCGTGGATGATCGGAAAAGCCGGAGCATTTGCTCCGGCTTTTTTGTTGCCTGAATCCGAGGATTCAGCCCGGTAACGCCATCAAACCTAATTTGATGGCGGGCTTGTGCCTGGCACAAGCCCTTGATTTCACTACGGCTCGGACAATACCTGCCTAACCCGTGGGTGAAGACAGGATTTTGCTAAACTACCGTGAAACCAATGTCTTGCAGCCTTTATCCCCGTTTGGATCCTGGTTTCGGGTATTATTGGGGGTGAAAAATCCTTGCTGAATTGTCAGCGCCGTTTTTGTGACTGCGGTAACATACGCGCTTTTGGACTAATGGATCTTGAGAATGAAAGATGAGTTGGAGCTGAATGATCAGTTGGTGGCCAGTGTGAAAGCAGCGTTGATAGCTCACGACAAACGTGCGGGCAACGATGCGCTGACGATCCAGTATCTGGCTGCGTTGATTGGTTATCTGATGGCGGACCAGAAGATGCCCAGTGACAAGCGCTATGCTGCATTGCAACAGCTCAGCAATTTTTCCGGCCATGTCATGCAACAGACCGAACTCAGATCCGGCAAACTGAAATCCGCCGGCAAGGCGTTTGGCATCTGGCATCCTTCCGGGAAGAAGAGGCGGCCATCAAGGCGGGAGCAAGCGCCCAGGCAAGAGCAAGCTCCCAAGCAAGAGCAAACTCCCAAGCAAGAGCAAACTCCCAAGCAAGAGCAAGCACCCAAGCAAGAGCAAACTCCCAAGCAAGAGCAAGCGCCCAAGCAGGAGCAAGCGCCCAAGCAGGAGCAAGCATCCGAGCAGGAGCAAGCATCCGAGCAGGAGCAAGCATCCGAGCAGGAGCAAGCTCCCAAG
>CAYTPO010000266.1:0-11869 GCA_964439815.1 uncultured Thiotrichales bacterium | reverse complement strand
AGGCCGCAGCAGAGAAGGCCGCAGCAGAGAAGGCCGCAGCAGAGAAGGCCGCAGCAGAGAAGGCCGCAGCAGAGAAGGCCGCAGCAGAGAAAGCCGCAGCAGAGAAGGCCGCAGCAGAGAAGGCCGCAGCAGAGAAGGCCGAAGCAGAGAAAGCCGAAGCAGAGAAGGCCGCAGCCAAGAAGCCTGAGCCAGTCAAGAAAAAGGCTGTTGCTCGGAAGAAGGCGGCACCCAAGAAGAAGGCAACTACGCGGAAGAAGGCTGTGGCCAAGAAAAAGGTCGCACCCGACACGCCTCCAGCCAGGAAATCGGATTCATCGGAGCCGGTCAAGCCCAAGCGCAAGACCGGGCGCAGGGGCATCAGATTGAAGAAAGGTTAGCTGAGTGGAGCCCTTCAACTGTTATTCGAGGATCAGAGCACTTGCGATGATCCTGGTTTGTCTGCCGGTGGTCAGTGCAGTCCTGTTGGCCAATGGTGCCTCTGCAGCCGAATACTATGGGGATGCAATCGAGACAGTTGATCCTTCTGACGACGAGGAGTTCGCGCCGGAGAGCTATAATCCCTATCTGCCGGAGAGTCGCTTCCCCGGGCAGCGGCTGTTTGCTCCTGCCCCTGCTGTTGTCGCGCCGGTCTATCCGCGGGCTCCTGTCGTGGCACCAGTCTATCCGCAGGCTCCTGTTGTTGCTCCGGCAACACCATTGCAGGCTCCACTGCAAAGCCCTGTGCCGGGTTCCTTTTACGCACCGTCCGTGGTTCCGGGAATGAATAACTATTTTCCGGGGCTGTACAACTCGGGCGCAGAGTACCTGCCGGGTTATTTCTACCCGTTTAACAATAGTCAAGGTACAGGAGCCGGTTTCTGGTAGGGTAATAAACCTGCTTATGGGGGAAAAGGCTGCTAGAATTGCCCACAGTGATTTTTAACTAATAACCTGAAACCGAGGTTGAACGAGGATGAGTGGAACAGGATGCTGGTTTCACAGTGGTTTAAGGAAATCCTGGCTTCACCCATACACAGGTCAAGCGGGCGTTTTTTGATCCGCTGTGAAATCAGGAGCTTGTGTCAGACGCCCCGTTCAAGCCTTGGATTCAGGTAATAACATACCCACTAACATTTATGATCACAGTTGTTGGAACTCTCAAGGGTGGCACTGGAAAAAGCACGCTCAGTTTTAATCTTGCAGTGTGGCTCGCTACCAATGGCTTCAATGTGGAGGTCTTTGATCTTGACCTTCAGCAAACACTGGTGGATGTAACCGATATCCGTGAAGAAGATGGACACGAACCCATCTTTCCCGTCTACACCGATGTATCCCAGTTAAAGCCCAAACCCGGTATCCAGACGATTGTCGATGTTGGTACTGCCAAGATGAACGACATGCGTACGGCGATACGCAAAGCCGACAGAATCATCATGCCGGTTCCTCCCAGTCAGGCCGATGTCTGGTCAACGCAGCGTTTCCTCGATATCGTCAAGGAAGAATCGGAAGGCCGGAAACCCCCGGCCTTGTATGCCTTTGTCAACAAGTCCGATACCAACCCGGCCATTCGCGAGACCCGCGAGACTCAGGATGCCCTGAAGATGCTGGAGGGGATCAAGGTCGTCATTGCGCGACTGGGGTTGCGTACCGGGTTTCGGCGATCCTTCAGTGAGGGGCTGGCCGTGTTTGAACTTGAGCCTCGCAGCAAGGCGGCTCTGGAGATGAATGCATTGGCAACAGTTTTGTTTTCCGCTCTCTTTATCGAGTAGCTTGGTGGTTTAGGCCTGCCGGAACATGGGGGTTGTCCGATTTGATGACAGAACCTGTGTTGACTGATAACTATCCGTGGCGGGTGTATTAATTGATTTGAATGTAGAGGTGACAACATGAAATACCTTCGTTGGATAACAGGGCATCCTATTCTGTCCCTGTTGGTGATTACCGTAGTATATGGGTTGGTCAATGTGAGCAACCTGGGGCAATGGCTGGGGCAGGAAAAGCCTGCTGCCAGTCATGAAGTCACGGCGACGGAGGCCGGGCATGAAGCCGCGACTGCGGGAGCACCGGCACATGCAGTTGCCGGTGCCAAGGAAGCTGCTGCAGAGGCGGCGCCCGCAGCTGCTGACGAAGGTCATGCTGCACCGGCCGACGCGGAAACTGCTGCGCCTAAGGCAGCTGCCGAAGCACCTGCTGCATCGGTAGAAGCAGAGGCAGGAAAAACTGCCAAAGCTCCTGCCGCAGCCACTGAGCCAGCCAAGGCTGAAGAAGCTGCTGCAGCCCCTGCCAAGGAAGGGGAAACGGCTGCAGCCGGTGAGGAGAAGAAAGCAGGCGGACTGTTCAAGCGATTGTTTGATGGCAAACCATCTGCACCTGTTGCAGCTGTTGATGCGGCAGGCAGTGCAGCTGCCGGCGCGGCAGAAGCCGTTGTCGAGACGGCAAAGGAAGCCAAGGGCTCTGTTCTGGGGTTCTTCAAGAAAGACAAGCAGGCTGAAAGCGCTCCAGAGGGTGCGGTCGAAGCTGAGGCTCCTACAGCAGAAGCCCAGGTTGAAGCGGAGGCGCCTGTAGCAGAAGCACCTGCGGCGGAAGCACCTGTAGCAGAAGCACCTGCGGCAGAAGCAACTGCGGCAGAAGCAACTGCGGCAGAAGCAACTGCGGCAGAAGCAACTGCGGCAGAAGCAACTGCGGCAGAAGCACCTGCGGCAGAAGCACCTGCGGCAGAAGCACCTGCGGCAGAAGCACCTGCGGCAGAAGCACCTGCGGCAGAAGGCAAGACCGAAGCAGAGACGCCCGCAGCTGAAGTAAAGGCTGAAGCTGAGGCACCTGCTGCAGCAGCACCAGCCGAGGAAGAAAAGAAGGGATCACTCTTCAGTTTCTTTAAGCGGTCCAAGTCGAAAGATGCCGCAGATGCCAGTGAAGAGAAGGCTGCAGGATCTCCAGCGGCCGAAGAACCTGCTGCTGATACAGGCGCTGCCACTGCAGAAGGTGAGCCTGAAGCTCCGGCTGCAGCTGTTGCCCCGGTAGTCGAAACCGAGGTGACGATTACGCTGGCGCGTCAAGCTTTCTGGAGTAAGGATTTTGCCGGAGCAACCACGATGTACAAGGCCTTGATCGCCAAGGATGCCAAGAACCCCGATCTCCATGGTGAATATGGCAATATGCTGATTCAGAGCGGCAATCTGATCGAAGGCATCAAGTCTTATGAAACAGCGGCAGACCTGCTGATCGACCAGGGTCGTTTTAATGAAGTCGGCCCACTCATTCGTTTTATTGGCAACTATGATCGTGCCAAGGCAATGAAGCTGGTCGAGAAAATGCCTCGCCGCTAGCGGTGGATTTGAAGGTACCGCCACGATTCCTTATTGGCAGGGGTAGCGCTCTGTAGTGGTGGTCAAACAGGGAGCCTATGCTCCCTGTTTTCGTTCAGCAGGGATATTCGGTACCCTGCCGGAATAGGGAGTTGGCAGTCCGGCAAGTCTGAGAGCCTGTCGGACTTAACCGTTTAAAGCGAAAATCCCCGGGGATGAATTACATCGGTTTATCGTGTGAGGAGAATAGCCGAGCTATTTGACGAGCAGGATAAGCTGAGTAAATCATCATCCAGGGATTTGCACCCCAAGGGCACTTCCTGCGGGCGCAGGCAAATGGCATCAAGTCCGACAGGCTCCCAGAGAGGCTGCAATGGATTGTACAGATACCGGTTTAACGATCAGGATTGGATATTCGATATGGCAAAGCCAGCTAAAGCATTAGCGCAAAGAATTGCAAAGCTCAAGACACATCTTGAGCGAGAGAACCCACTGCTTGTGGAAACCGTAGGTTTTTTCGAACTGCTGGATCAGGTGGGCTACAGGACCGGCGTACTCGACAAGACGGAATCATTTGCCAACCATATTTCGTGGTGGCCACTGGTGTCGGTGTTGGGGACGTTCTCGGCAGGGAAATCGACCTTTATCAACAACTATGTCGGTCTACCGTTGCAACGCACCGGTAATCAGGCGGTTGACGACAAGTTCACCGTCATGACGTTTTCCGGGGACGATGAAGTCCGGGTTCTGCCGGGGCTTGCACTCGATGCAGACCCCCGGTTTCCGTTCTATCAGATCAGCGAGGAGATCGAAGCGGTCTCGTCCGGGGAAGGTGGCCGGATTGACAGTTACCTGCAGTTGAAGACTTGCCATTCGGACAATCTCAAGGGACGGATCATCATCGACTCCCCCGGATTTGATGCGGATGAACAGCGCAATACGATTCTGCGGATCACCGATCATATCGTGGATCTGTCCGATCTGGTGCTGGTCTTCTTTGACGCGCGTCACCCGGAACCAGGGGCCATGCAGGACACGCTGGATCATCTGGTACGTGGCACCATCGAGCGCAATGATGCCAATAAGTTTGTCTTTGTCCTGAACCAGATCGATACCACTGCCAAGGAGGACAACCTCGAAGAGGTGGTCGCCGCATGGCAGAAGGCGATTGTGCAGACGGGCATGACGGCAGGGACGTTCTATTGCACTTACAATGAATCAGCTGCCGTACCGATCGAGGATGAAACGGTTCGTGAGCGCTATGAGCGCCGCCGTGACAGGGATCTGGGTGAGATTCGCGCGCGCATTGACAAGGTGGGTGTCGAGCGCGCCTACCGGATTATCGGGGCACTGGAGAATACCGCAAACCAGATCGAGCAGCACTGGATTCCCAAGGTTGAATCCCTATTGAAGAGGTGGCGCAGACGCGTGCTGATTACTGATCTGATCGTTTTTGGTACGTTGCTGGCTGTTCTGGCTGGCTTTGGGCTGACGGCAGGTCTGTTTTCGGATTTGACCTTGTCGGGTATGGCGGCCGCTCTGGGGATGCCTGCCTGGCTGTTTGGTGGTGTCGTTGTGGCAGCGCTGGTGGCGATTGTCTGGGGGCATTTTCGGATCAGGCGCTGGCATGCAAAGAGTATTTTGCGCTCACTGCATCGTTCGGGCACCGCTGAAGAGGTGATTCGGGCCTTCAGGAAGAACACGCATTTCTCCCGCTCCGTACTCACTACCCGGCCAGCCGGCTGGACTGCTTCCAGCCGCAAGCGTCTGGCAAGCATTCGGGAGGCTGCCGACAACTTTGTGCAATCGCTCAATGATCGTTTTACCGACCCATCAGGGGGTGGTAAGCACAATCCTGAATCCGAGGCTTGAATGCGGAGTTTGGTGCAAACTCGTGATTCCACAGCGGCTCAAGAATACCCGCTGACCCGTGGTTGAAAGCAGGAATTTTCAAACCACTGTAAAACCAATCTCTTGCACCATTCATCTCCGTTTCAAAGCCGGCACTCCATCAGACCTGATCTGATGGAGTGCCGGGATTCGGGGCAATGGCGATAGCGCCGATGGCAAGTCGGTGCCTGCCGATTAGTGTCTCGTTGCAGTAGTCGAGCCGCGATAATGATGGTTCAGCCGCGTCAGCAGGGCGTGGTACCAGGGCCATAGCAAGGTGCTTCCAAGCAGGGGTGCCCATGCAGACAAGCCTGGTGGCCTGTCGCCGCCAATTCCCCATATCCAGTTGACTATTCCCAGATAGACGACAAGTACGCTGAACACCAGCAGTAGTTGTTGCAGCACCGAAAACAGTCGATATTCCTTGTACAGGCGAATACCGATATAACTCATCAGTATCATGGCCAGCGCGTGTTGCCCAAGTGTGGCACCGCTAATGAGATCCAGGCAGAGGCCAGCGATCCAGCTTGATCCGATATTGAATTGGCTTGGCAGTGTGATATTCCAGAACAGTACGGTCATGGCCAGCCAGAGCGGCCTGAACGGGGTGGCAAACTCGGGCAGAGGCACGATTTCCAGCATCAGGGCGAAAACAATACTCACATAGATCAGGAGTGGACGGTGAGCCGTAATCACTGGATGGCTTCCGTTTGGGTGTTTGCCGGCGCTTTGGTAGCGGGTGAAATCATCAGTACGCTACGGCTCTGGTTGAGTGCGGCCAGTGGTGTGGCCTCTGCCTTGACAAAGGGGGAACCGGAATCGCTCGATACTTGCGAGATATTGGCAACGGGCAGGTCGGGTGGAAAGCGGCCACCCAGTCCTGAGGTGACCAGCATGTCGCCAACTCTGATGTCGGCATTGACTGGAAAATAGAGTACATCCAGGGTTGTGGGGGTATCGGTGCCGGTGAGGATGCCGCGAATGCCATTGCGCAAGATGCGGACGGGAATTGCTTCGCTGGTGTCCGATATGAGTATCGCCTCGGCATGATAGGGGTAGACGCGCGTGATTTCGCCCATCAACCCCAATCCATCCAGCAGCGGAATGCCATTCTGTATGCCATCCTTGCTGCCCTTGTCGATAATCACTCGTTGCTGCACCTTGTTCATGCTGACAGCCAGAATGCGTCCCAGCGTATAGTGGTATTCCAGCTGCCTTGCCGTATTCAGCAGGGTCTGGAGTTCCCGGTTTTCGTATTTCAATGAATCCAGGGATCTGAGCCTGGACGAGAGTTGCAGATTCTCGGCTCGCAACAGAGTGTTTTGCTCAATCAGTTTGCTGCGATTGACCAGCGTTTCGTTGAACCAGCTCCCCGCCCGGGCAGGGAAGTCGACCACGACCTGGAGCGGGTAGATGAGGGTGTTGAGTACCGAGCGGGCATTATCCAGCTGGTGTGTGCGCTGATCCAGATAGATCAGCGTGACTGAAAGCGTCAGATAGAGCAGCAGACGGAGGATCGGGTTGCTGCTGGGCAGGAATAGCGGTTTTCTCACGGCAGCTTATTCGTAGGCGAGAAAGCTGTCCCCCTTTTCATCGATCATCTCCAGCACGCGACCACCGCCGCGCACTACACAGGTCAATGGATCTTCGGCGACAAAGACGTGAATGCCGGTTTCCTCAGCGATCAGCTTGTCCAGATCGCGCAGTAGTGCGCCACCCCCGGTCAGCACGATCCCGCGATCGGCAATATCGGAGGCCAGCTCCGGCGGGGTTCTCTCCAGCGCAGAACGTACTGCACTGACAATGCCATAGAGCGATTCCTGCAGCGATTCCAGTACTTCATTGCTGTTGATGGTGAAGGTGCGTGGCACGCCTTCGGAGAGGTTGCGACCGCGTACCTCGATCTCCAGCAACTCCTTGCCGGGATAGGCAGAGCCGATTTCATGCTTGATGCGCTCAGCCGTTGCCTCACCAATCAGGATGCCGTAATTGCGGCGGATATAGTTGATGATGGCCTCGTCGAAGCGGTCGCCACCGATTCTGACGGAATCGGAGTAGACAATGCCGTTGAGCGACATGACTGCCACTTCCGAGGTGCCGCCGCCGATATCCAGTACCATCGAGCCAATCGCCTCGTTGATGGGGACACCTGCGCCGATGGCTGCGGCCATCGGTTCTTCTATCAGGTAGACCTTGCGTGCGCCGGCCCCGGCGGCCGATTCGCGTATGGCGCGACGCTCCACCTGGGTGGCGCCACAGGGAACGCAGACCAGTACCCGTGGGCTGGGTCGCAGGAAGCTGGTCTTGTGCACCTTGCGAATAAAGTGCTGCAGCATCTTTTCCGTGGTGGTGAAGTCGGCAATGACGCCGTCCTTGAGGGGGCGGATGGCCTTGATGTTCTCTGGTGTCCGGCCCAGCATCTGCTTGGCTTCGGTGCCTACGGCCTCGATGGATCGTGGGCCACCGGGGCCGCGATCCATGCGGATGGAGACGACGGAAGGTTCATCCAGCACGATGCCTTTGCCGCGCATGTAGACAAGCGTATTGGCGGTACCCAGGTCGATGGATAAATCGTTGGAGAAGAGTCCAAAAAGAGATCTGAGCATCAGGCATTCCGTTTATTGATAATATTGATTCAGTCAGTTAACTATACGTATGACACTACGTAGCCCGCTATTATCGGGAGTGTCTGGCGAGGTCTCAAGTGTTTTGTTGAAGCAGGGTGGCAGGCTGTGGCCCTCCCCGGTTTCGTACCCGTACTCCGAGGGATGCAAACGTCAGTCTGCAATGGGGTGCTGACGTGGACATCAAGGGAGAATATGGTATCTTCGTTCGCCTGCATTTATCCGGAACAGGTCACTATGTCATTGGATGCCGAACAGGTCGCCAGAATCGCTTATCTGGCACGGCTGGAAATCAACGAAGAAGCGATCCCCGAATACGCGAGAAATCTCTCTGATATTCTTGATTTTGTCGAGCAGATGAGCGCGGTGGATACCACCGGGATCGAGCCGATGGCGCATCCTCAGGATGTCGCCCAACGTTTGCGCGAGGATATCGTGACCGAAGGCAATCAGCGTGACGAGTTCCAGCAGATTGCACCAGCAACCGAAGCGGGGCTGTATCTGGTTCCCAAAGTGATTGAGTGACCGAGCATGCATACAAAAACGATAGCGCAGCTTTCACGTGGGCTGGCTGCTGGTGAGTATTCCAGCGCCGAGCTGACCCGATATTTCCTCGACCGCATCAGCCAGTATGACGGTAATCTGAACAGTTTCGTTACGGTCACCGATGAGAAGGCCATGGCAGCGGCAGTGACAGCCGATGCGCAGCGCGCTGCTGGAAACGCACAACCGCTGACGGGTATCCCGCTGGCACAAAAGGATATCTTCAATACAAAGGGGGTGCGCACCAGTTGCGGCTCGCGGATGCTGGATAACTATATTGCACCCTACGATGCTGCGGTGATCGAGAATTATCGGGACGCCGGCGTCGTGATGCTGGGCAAGACCAATATGGATGAGTTCGCGATGGGTTCGTCCAATGAAACGAGTTTCTATGGCCCGGTCAGAAATCCCTGGGATACCGAGCGGGTACCCGGTGGCTCATCGGGTGGTTCCGCGGCGGCCGTGGCAGCTCGGCTGGCCCCGGGCGCCACGGGAACGGATACTGGCGGCTCGATTCGCCAGCCTGCGGCATTGTGCGGCATTACCGGGCTCAAACCTACCTATGGCCGGGTATCACGTTGGGGCATGATCGCCTTTGCTTCCAGCCTGGATCAGGCAGGACCCATGGCGGCCACTGCAGAAGATTGCGCGCTGATGCTGCAGGTCATGGCCAGTTTCGATGTGAGGGACTCCACCTGCATGGATCGGCCGATCGATGACTATTCGGTTGGGCTGGAGGAGCGCCTGGAAGGGCTGAAGATCGGCCTGCCCAGGGAGTATTTTGCCGAAGGACTGGATGCCGGTGTTGAGCAGGCAGTCAGGGAGGCGCTCAAGGTCTATGAATCGCTGGGCGCTGAGCTGGTCGAGATTTCCCTGCCCAACAGCCACTTGTCCGCCCCCGCCTACTATGTGGTAGCGCCTGCGGAATGCTCGTCCAACCTGTCGCGCTTCGATGGCGTGCGTTTTGGCCATCGCTGTGATAATCCCAAGGATCTGACCGATATGTATTGCCGTTCTCGTGGCGAAGGTTTCGGTGATGAGGTCAAGCGCCGCATCATGGTGGGTGCCTATGCGTTGTCGGCTGGTTACTACGATGCCTACTATCTCAAGGCGCAGCAGATCAGCCGCCTGATCAGCAATGATTTTACCGAGGCCTTCCGGCAGGTGGATGTCATCATGGGGCCGACTGCGCCATCGGCAGCGTTCAGGTTGGGGGAGAAGTCCGATGATCCGATCAGTATGTATCTGTCTGATATCTATACCATCGCCGTCAACCTGGCCGGGTTGCCGGGCATGTCGCTACCGGCAGGGCAGGTGAATGGATTGCCGGTTGGTCTGCATCTGGTCGGCAATTACTGGTCGGAAGCCAGGTTGCTGAATATAGCGCACCGTTTCCAGATGGAAACCGACTGGCACACACAGATTCCGGAGGCGTTCAAATAATGGAATGGGAAGTGGTTATTGGTCTTGAGATTCACGCCCAACTCAGGACAAGCAGCAAGATATTTTCCGGGGCATCAACGGCTTATGGCGCTGAACCCAACACTCAGGCCTGTGCGGTCGATCTTGGTCTGCCCGGCGTATTGCCGGTACTGAACAGGGAAGTCGTTCATATGGCTACTAAGTTTGGACTGGCCATTGGTGCCGAAGTGGCGCAGCGCTCGGTGTTTGCGCGCAAGAATTACTTCTACCCCGATCTGCCCAAAGGTTATCAGATCAGCCAGTTCGAGTTGCCGATCGTCAAGGCGGGAACGCTGACCATTACGCTGGAAGATGGCAGTACCAAGGTTGTCGGTGTCACTCGTGCCCATCTGGAAGAGGATGCCGGGAAGTCTTTGCATGAGGATTTTGCCGGGATGACCGGAATTGATCTCAATCGTGCCGGTACCCCGTTGCTGGAGATCGTCTCCGAACCGGATATGCGCTCGGCGAAGGAAGCTGTGGCCTATATGCGCAAGATTCATTCGATCGTGCAGTACCTCGGAATTTGTGATGGCAACATGCAGGAAGGTTCCTTCCGCTGTGATGCCAATGTCTCCGTGCGACCGAAAGGGCAGGAGGAATTCGGTACCCGTGCCGAGATCAAGAATATCAACTCCTTCCGCTTCGTCGAGCGCGCCATCAATTACGAGGTGGAGCGGCAGATAGATCTGATCGAAGAGGGTGGCACTGTGGTGCAGGAGACTCGTCTCTATGACCCGGACCGGAATGAAACCCGCTCCATGCGTTCGAAGGAGGAGGCCAACGATTATCGCTATTTCCCTGATCCGGATTTGTTGCCGGTGGTTATCGAGCCGGAATTCATCGACAAGGTACGCAAGGAGATGCCGGAGTTGCCTGACGCGAAAAAGGCGCGTTTCGTGTCTGAACATGGGCTGAGCGGCTATGATGCGGAGAACCTGACCGCAAGCATTGCCCATGCGGACTACTTCGAGGCCGTGCTGGTTGAGGTGGTGGGTGAGGCCAAGCTGGTTGCGAACTGGATGACGGGTGAGTTGGCGGCGCAGCTGAATCGCAATAACCTGGATATTCAGGATGCGCCCGTCGATGCAGCCGCTTTTGCCGGACTGCTGCTGCGCATCAAGGACAACACCATTTCCGGCAAGATTGCCAAGGAGGTGTTTGATGCCATGTGGAATGGGGAAGGCTCTGCCGATGAGATCATCGCCAGGAAAGGTCTCAAGCAGATTACTGATACCGGTGCGATCGAGGCCATTATCGATGAGGTTATTGCCAATAACCCATCCCAGCTTGAGCAATATCGTGCCGGCAAGGAACAGTTGCTAGGCTATTTTGTCGGTCAGGTCATGAAAGCTTCCAGGGGCAAGGCCAATCCGGCACAGGTCAATCAGATCCTTCGGCAAAAATTGGCGGGGTAAAGTTGTATCTGCTCGGTGAGCAGGTAGTTGCAGTTTTCCCGATCTTCGCTATTTAGGGCCGGTGAGTTGGCAACGACTCACCGGCTTTTCTTTCTGCAAGCAGTGAAATGACAACGTGAATGTACTGACGATAATTGCGCACCCGAATCCCCAGAGTTTCAACTATGGCATCATCGAACGCATCGAAGCAGGACTGAAGCAGGCAGGTCATGAGATCAGGCGACGTGACTTGCATGCACCGCTGTTCTATCCCGTACTCGAGGCTGAAGAGCTGGGGGCGTTGCAACGGGGAAAGGTCGCGGATGCTGTCAGGAATGAACAGGCTCTGCTGGAATGGGCTGAAGGATTGATCTTCATCTATCCGCTGTGGTGGTTCGATCGACCTGCTGTCCTTAAAGGGTGGTGTGATCGTGTTTTTACGAATGGTTTTGCTTTCACCTATGATGAATCCGGTGTTGCCGGGCTGCTGCAACACAAGAAAGCTCTGGTGCTGATCACTGCGGGTGGCTCGGAAGCAGAAATGCAGGCAATGGGATCCAGTTCGGAATCCATTCTCTTTCCGATGACCAGTGGATCGCTGAAATTTTGCGGTATTGAGGAAGTCGAGGGGTGTGTTTTCTATGCTGTTGCCACGGTATCCGACAGGGAG
>CAYTPO010000265.1:0-16892 GCA_964439815.1 uncultured Thiotrichales bacterium | reverse complement strand
TAGTGCTGCCCGCCTTGTGAATCCAAAGCAGGTGTTTTGAAGCTGATCACAGCAATAGTTATGCCGTTCAAGACCGATGAAGTACGAGATGACTTGTCGGAGCATGGCGCACAGGGCATAACGGTCACTGAAGTCAAGGGTTTTGGGCGGCAGAAGGGGCATACGGAACTGTATCGTGGCGCTGAGTATGTCGTTGATTTTCTGCCCAAGGTCAAGCTTGAGGCGGCCGTGGGTGATGATTTGGTAGAGCAGGTCGTCGAAGTGATTACCAAGGCCGCCAATACCGGCAAGATTGGTGATGGCAAGATTTTTGTTTCGCCCATTGAGCAGGCTGTACGGATACGTACCGGTGAGACTGGAGACGAGGCGCTGTAGTCGTTGGTAAACGATGCAGGCCATTCAAGTAAATCTATTCCAGGAGAGTTAACGTGGAAGAGTTGAAAACTGTTGCGGGCAGTGTGACTGAAGTCAAATATGCCCTCGATACCTTTTATTTTTTGGTTTCCGGTGCGCTGGTCATGTGGATGGCGGCGGGTTTTGCCATGCTGGAAGCCGGTCTCGTACGGTCCAAGAGTACGGTCGAGATACTGACCAAGAACGTCGTATTATTTGCCATCGCCTGTATCATGTACATGCTGGTGGGTTACAGCATCATGTATCCCGGTGATGGTGTCACCAGCTGGTGGCCTGGTATCGGCGGGCTGCTGGGCAAGGGCGACAATGATGCCGCTGCTGTTCTGGCGGGCGGCGAAGATGCGCCTTACTATTCCAATCTGTCCGATTTCTTCTTTCAGGTGGTCTTTGTTGCTACGGCCATGTCGGTTGTTTCCGGCGCGGTTGCCGAGCGGATGAAGCTGTGGTCGTTCTTTATCTTTGCCATCGTTTTCACCGCCTTCATCTATCCAATGGAGGGTTACTGGAAATGGGGCGGCGGCTATCTCGATCAGGCGGGTTTTCTGGACTTTGCCGGTTCCGGCATCGTGCACATGGCGGGTGGTGCTGCAGCACTGGCAGGCGTCCTGTTGCTCGGCGCTCGTAAGGGCAAGTATGGCAAGGACGGATCGATTCATCCTATCCCTGGTGCCAACCTGCCATTGGCAACGCTTGGTACCTTCATCCTCTGGCTGGGCTGGTTCGGTTTCAATGGTGGCTCCGAGTTGAAGGTTTCCGATGTCGGTGAGGCCAATGCAGTTGCCCTGGTTTTCGTCAATACCAATATGGCGGCCGCCGGTGGTGCCGTTGCTGCACTGATTACTGCCCGCCTGCTGTTCGGCAAGGCTGATCTCAGTATGGTGCTCAATGGTGTGCTGGCTGGCCTGGTAGCCATTACGGCTGAACCGCTGACCCCGGCTCCCGGTGTTGCCACGCTGATCGGTGCCGTGGGTGGTGTGTTGGTTGTCTTCTCCATCATTACGCTCGATAAACTGAGAATCGATGATCCTGTTGGTGCCATTTCGGTACATGGTGTCGTTGGTATGTGGGGGCTCCTCGCGGTCGTCCTGACCAATGGTGATGCGACGATCGGTGGGCAGTTGCTTGGTCTGGGCGTGATCTTTGCCTGGGTTTTTGTAACCTCTTTTGTTGTCTGGCTTGTTCTCAAGATCGTTATGGGAATCCGGGTCTCTGAAGAAGAGGAATACGAAGGTGTGGATATTGGTGAGTGCGGAATGGAAGCCTATCCGGAATTCACTATGAAGTAGTTACAAGTAACCTGAATCATCGCAAGAACTTGGGGCGCATTTACATGCGCCCTTTTTTTATGCCTGAATCCCCATCAAAGGTATGATGCGTGCATGAGAAAGAAACCCGATATCAAAAAAATCACTGAAGTGGCCAGGTCCCGCCTGTTCATGATCGAGCAGGTCGATCTGCGGTTCTCCAACGGTGTACAGGCGCAATATGAGCGGTTGGCGCCAGCCTGGGGGCATGGTGCGGTGATCATTGTGGCGCTACAAGATGTTGAGACCGTTCTGTTGATCGAGGAATACTCGGTGGGTACCGAAAGCTATGAGCTGGTGTTACCGAAGGGGCGGATCGAGGCGGGGGAATCAGCAGTGGCGGCTGCCAATCGTGAGCTGGCCGAGGAGACGGGGTTTGCGGCCAGGCAGCTGACGCATATCAGCGATATCGCGCTGGCACCAGGTTACATGAGTTACAAGACCGCGCTGGTGCTGGCCGAGGATCTCTACCCTGACCCACGGGAAGGAGACGAGCCGGAACCACTGATTGTCGTTCCCTGGAAATTGGCGCAGATATTTGAACTGTGTCACCAGGAGGGTTGCAGCGAAGGGCGTACCATTGCCGCCTTGTATATGGTCAAGGACTATATTGCTCACAGGAATGCCAGGGTGACCCGGGAAGGGTGAGGGATGCAATGGCATTGCACCAATCAACAATGGAAGGAAATAAGGATGTCTGAACAACTCCCCGATCTACAGCCGCTCATGGCGCAATGTTGCGATATCGCCATCGCCGCCGGCGATGCGATCATGCAGGTCTACAACTCGGATTTTGCGGTTGAGCATAAGGATGACAAGTCTCCCCTGACCGCTGCAGATCTTGCTGCCCATGAGCTGATCTGTGAGCGTCTGGAGTCCATCGCCGAGTGGCCGGTTCTGTCTGAAGAGTCGGCAAAGATACCCTTTGCGGAGCGTAGCAGCTGGACAACCTACTGGCTGGTCGATCCACTGGATGGCACCAAGGAGTTCGTCAAGCGCAACGACGAATTCACGGTGAATATTGCGCTGATCCATGATCATCGACCAGTGCTTGGTGTCGTTTATGCGCCGGCGCTGGATCTGCTCTACTATGCCGCAGAGGGCAAGCAGGCCTGGAAGCAGGAAGGTGAGGGAAAGCCGCAATCGATCAGTTGTCGGGAACTGGATGAGCATCATCTGACGCTGGCGAGTTCGCGCTCGCACCGGAGTGCCGAGCTGGAAGCCTTTCTTGACCGTCTTGGTCCGCATGATGCTACCCCGATGGGTAGTTCTCTCAAATTCTGCACCATCGCCGAGGGCAAGGCGGATCTCTATCCGCGTATCGGCTTGACCTCGGAATGGGATACCGGTGCGGCGCAATGTGTTGTCGAACAGGCGGGTGGTCATGTAACCACAACAGAGATGAAACCATTGCGTTACAACACCAAGGATGATCTGCTGAATCCCTACTTTTTTGTCTTTGGCAAGACCTGGAAAGATTGGTCGCAATATCTGGCCTAACCACAAGATGTAGCGTTCCGGGAGGCGTAATCCGCAACTTGTGGCGGATCGGTCGCCTGGAAAGGATTTATTGCAAAAACCCCGAAATAAATATTCCCTTTTTATTTCAAATGCTTGCAGGGATTTCCTAAATATTTGATGATATCCATACCCTATATCGCTGTTTTCAATCCAAGATTTTGTGCTAGATTAGGGATATCTGAAAATGGTTTTGGGGTTTGTCAAAATGAAACAGTGGTTGAAAATTTCTGCATTGTTAATGAGTGGCCAGCTTGTCTTTATCGGACAGGGCTATGCGGAAGGTGAGGACACGACAGCTGGCGACGCAGGCACTGAAGCAGCCGCCGCGCCGGCGGCGGAGGGTGGTTCCACCGCAGCAGACGATGCAGCAGCGGATCAAAAGCCCGCTGTGGTCGTGGATGCCTGTCCTGATGACAAGACGGCGCTGGTTACGCTGTTTGAGAGCCTTGGAGGGGAGGGCTGGAAAAAGGGCGGCCCTACCGACAATGATCCGCCCAAGCGCTGGACCACAGGTGCAGCCCATTGTGACTGGTTTGGTATCGAATGCAACGATGCGGGCAAGGTCATTTCCATCGACCTCAATGCCAACAAGCTAGCAGGGACCATTCCTGACGATATTGGCAATCTTGGTTGCGTCGAAACCATCAACCTCGATGACAACTCCATCGGTGGCGTCATCCCCGGTACGATTGCAGGCATCAAGTCTCTGACCACACTGTCACTGGATTCAAACAAGCTGACTGGCAATATCCCGTCCAAGCTGGCCGACCTCACTGCATTGACCAGTCTGGATCTGGACTATAACGGATTGCATATTGCCGGCAATGCGCCAGCAGGTGTACAGACATCGCTGGAGCAGAAACACGGCAGCAACTTCCTCGCCACACAAACACTCGACGCACAGGGGCTGAAGGTTTCCAGCCGTACCCGCACGTCATTGACACTGGACTGGACTCAGGTGGAACTGGCACTGGAAGGTGGCTATCGTGTTTATATCTCCAACAGCTTCGACGGTCCGTTTACCTGGCACAAGCAGATCAGCGGTACCGGTGTCGATACGGTCAATGGTGAAATCGATGGCAAGGCAAACACCAAGGTCACTGTCGATGGTCTGACTGCCGGCAAGCGTTACTATTTTGTGGTTCGCTCCTTTACGAAACCGCATGCTGACAACCGCAATTTGGTGGAAAGTGATGGCTTGACCGGGGCCATTGCGGTGGGTGTAACCGACAGCGATGATTCCGATCTGGATGGCTTGAAGAATGCCGAGGAGAAGGCGATTGGTACCAATCCCAATGATCCGGACAGTGATGGTGATGGGATCTTCGATCGCAAGGAGGCCGATCCGCTGAATCCCGCCAATACCGACAAGGATGCATTGATCGATGCACTGGATCCGGATGATGACAACGACGGCGTTCCAACCCGTCAGGAAGTAATCATCCCGGAAGATCCGGCTGAAAGCGCGACTTTCAAGGACACTGATGGTGACAAGACGCCAGACCATCTGGATGCCGACGACGATGGTGATGGTGTTCCGACCGCGACAGAGACCGACAAGGGTACCGATATCGGGAAGGATACCGACGGCGATGGTACTCCGAACTATCTCGATACCGATGATGATGGTGATGGAATCTCTACCTTCGATGAAACGGATGGTGGCAAGGATATTGACAAGGATTCGGATGATGATGGCATCCCGGATTATCTCGACAACAAGAATGACAAGGTTGCCGTGCTGGGTGAGCAGTCCGAAAAAATCAAGACTTCGATTGGTGGTGGTTCCGCCGGCATGGGTATTGCGCTGGGCGGATTGCTCGGCCTGATGAGAAAGCGCCGCAAGCTGCTTGCAACTGCGGCCGCAGTGACTCCTCTGCTGTTGGCCAGCGGTCTGGCTGGCGCCGCGGATCAGGCGGTTGATGAAGCAAAGAAGGTGGCGCAGGACGAACTCAAAAGGGCGCAAGCCAAGGCGCAACCGGGAAAAAAGGCAGAAGCTGCCAAGGACGGCCTCAAGGATGAGCGCATCGACTTTGCGGTAAGGCAGAGCAGTCCGCAACGTGGTGGACGCATCTACCTTGGTGTGGGTGCCGGATTGTCTACACTGGATCCCGAAATCGTGGAAGGGCAGAGTTTGCGTGTCGATGATGATACCGATGCAGGCTACAAATTCCTGTTTGGCTATGAAGCCACCGATCACCTGTCGATTGAAGCGAGTGTTGCTGCCCTGGGTGAGTCGACGCTCACGCCGGGTGACAAGAAGGTTGACTACAAGCTCGGTTCCCTCTTCGGTGTCTACAACATCTTCGATTATCGGGAAGGCTTCAACCCGATCATCAAGTTGGGTATCTCCTCGATTGAAAACACTACCAGCGATGGCGTGGAGTACGTGAAGGACAACAACGGAACGCTGTCTGCCGGACTTGGACTCGAATATGAGTTCAGTAACGGATTTGTCGTTCGTGGCGAATATGAATACTACTCGGAAGACGCACAGATGGCGTCGATCAACATCATCAAGCGCATGGGGGGCGAGCCTCCCATCGTGATTCCGGCGCCAGCGCCTGTTGTGGCACCCGTCGTGGCACCGACCCCCCCACCTACCGTCAATGTCGCACCGACCAATGTTCAGGTGGAATTCAAGATCCCCGATACCGATGGAGATGGCGTCAACGATATTCGCGATGCCTGCCCCAACACGCCTGAAGGTGCCAAGGTTGATGAGCTGGGCTGCGCCAAGTTTGAAGGGGTGCTCAAGGGCGTCAACTTCGAGTACAACTCGTCTCGCCTGACCTCACGGGCCAGGGCAATTCTTGAAGAGGTGGCTGCAGAGCTGAAGAACTACCCGAATGTCAGGATTCAGGTCGAGGCCCATACCGATAGCAAGGGATCTTCCGGCTACAATCTGTGGTTGTCCAAGGCGCGTGCACAAAGCGTCATCGACTTCCTGTCATCGCGCGGTATCTCCTCCCGCCGTCTGATCCCGATCGGATTTGGCGAGACCAAGCCGATTGCCTCCAACAAGACGGATGCCGGCCGGGCCCTGAACCGCCGGGTGGAATTCAAGGTTGTTCCCACGCGTTGAGGGACCCCCTGATTACACGGCCTGGATGAAAAAAGGCGGAGTGAAAGCTTCGCCTTTTTTCATTGTCTCGTGAGACTCGCCAATTGCTGGCTCGTCGTCACGAACGACTTCAGATCCCGCGTCCTGGTGGCCACCGACACATCGTTGCGCCGGACCAGTTTTCCGTCTCTGTAGTCGGCGCCAAATGCCTTGATAATTCCCGAGAGGACGTGTCTGCCATTTTCGCAGCTGATGAGTCCGCCACCGGACTGACCGAAATTGACTGGGGCGGAGGTATAGATGACACCATTGTGAATCCGGCGGTAGACGCCTGTGCCGGTTTTCAGACGTTTGCCAAAGGGATAGCCCAGTGTCCAGACAGGGGCATTTGCCTTTAGCTGGCTGCGGCGAACCGATAATGGTGTGATATCACCCGTGGATACCTCCAGCAGCGCCAGATCGATGCGCTTGTCTCGAGAGATGACCCGCGCCGCAGTGGCCTTGCCACGGATCATGACCGAGATGTCCTGCATCCCTTCAATGACGTGAGCAGCCGTCAGCACGTGACCATTCGAGATCACGACGCCGCTGCCTATCGCGTTGTCACCAAGAATTTTGACGATGCCTGGTTTCACAGCGTGCCCGGGGGATGAGCATTGATCAGCAGCGATGGCACCTGGGTAGATGCCGAACAAGAGCGTTAGAATGAAGATCTTCCTGAACATAATGGCCTTGGTATTGTTGTAATTGTTATTGACCAGCTGATCATCAGGCTAATGCAATCCAAACAGGTGGGCGTGGAGCACTATCAAGCAGCCTCGTAATCTCCAGACCGATGGCATGGATCACCTGACAGTCGCTCCAACACTGGTGTAAAAGTGCTCTGAATCCACGGTACAAACGTGGTGGCTTGCCGAGTCGCTGCCCCTTGATAAAGAATGGTCCAACTCTCTCCCAATAGCCGTTAAACTTGCACCCATGAATGATGTGACTCCAATCCTTGACCCTCTCAATGCACCACAGCGGGAAGCGGTCTGCAAACCTGACATTCCCGTGCTTGTACTTGCGGGCGCCGGTAGCGGCAAGACCCGCGTACTGGTGCACCGGATTGCCTGGCTGATCACGGTCGAAGGTGTTTCTCCGCATGCAATTCTGGCGGTGACATTTACCAACAAGGCGGCCGCCGAAATGCGCGGCCGTATCGAAACCCTGCTGGATATTCCTGCCTCCGGCATGTGGGTGGGTACTTTTCACGGGCTGTCTCACCGTCTGCTGCGGATGCACTGGGCTGAGGCAAAGCTCCCCCAGGGATTCCAGATTCTCGATAGTGATGATCAGCTGCGAATGGTCAAGCGTGTGATCCGTGGGCTGGAGCTCGATGAATCCCAGTGGCCGGCCAAACAGGCGATGTGGTTTATCAATTCCCGCAAGGATGAAGGTATCCGCTCGGCCAGCATGGAGGACAAGGGAGACCTCTTCGAGGGGCAGATGATTCGCATCTATAGCGCCTACGAAGCGGCCTGCCAGCGTGGTGGACTGGTCGATTTTGCCGAGCTGCTGCTACGCTCGCTGGAATTGCTGCGCGACAATCGAGAGCTGCTGAACCATTATCGCCAGCGTTTTGCGCATATTCTGGTCGATGAGTTTCAGGATACCAACACGTTGCAATATGCCTGGTTGCGCCTGTTGGCCGGGGATCGGCTACCGGTTTTTGCCGTTGGTGATGACGACCAGTCGATTTATGGCTGGCGTGGGGCAAAGATCGAACATATTCAGCGCTTTGCCGAAGACTTTCCGGCTACCGAGGTTGTCAGGCTGGAGCAGAACTACCGCTCCACGGGGACCATCCTGGCCGCGGCCAATGCATTGATTGCCAACAATGATGGCCGGCTCGGCAAGCGACTCTGGACTGAAGGCGGGGAGGGGGAGCTGATTCAGTTTTATACCGCATATGACGAGCGGGATGAGGCGCGCTATGTGGCTGATCGGATCAGGGATTGGGTGGACAAGGGCAATCTGCGTAGTGAAGTTGCGGTGTTGTATCGCTCCAATGCCCAGTCACGGGTGTTTGAGGAGGTTTTCATCAGCCAGCAAATCCCCTATCGAGTGTACGGCGGGCTGCGGTTTTTTGAACGTGCTGAAATCAAGGATGCACTGGCTTACCTGAGATTGACCGTCAATCGGCACGATGATGCGAGTTTTGAACGTGTGGTCAATCAGCCAACGCGGGGAATTGGTGAAAAGACTGTGTCCCTGATACGGGGGGAGGCGCGTCAGGGAGGCATCAGCCTTTTTGCTGCTGCACAGCGGTTGCTGGACAACCAGGCCCTGGCCGCTCGGGCATCCGGTGCAGTGCGAGGGTTTGTCACGCTGATCGAGAATTTGGCGTCGGGTGTGGCCGATCTTGCGCTGCATGAGCGGGTCGAGTATGTGGTGGCTCATTCCGGGCTCATCGACCACTTCAGGAAGGAGAAGGGGGAGTCGGGGCAATCCCGCATCGAGAACCTGGCGGAGCTGGTGACTGCGGCGCGAGGGTTTGTCTATGACGAGGATGAGCATGGTGAAATGAGTCCACTCGATGCGTTTCTCGCGCATGCCGTGCTGGAATCCGGAGAAGGGCAGGGCGCAGCCTGGGATGATTGCGTGCAGATGATGACACTGCATTCGGCCAAGGGTCTGGAATTCCCCATGGTGTTCTTGTGCGGGATGGAAGACGGGTTGTTTCCGCACCAGATGTCGCTGGATGAGCCGGGAAGGCTGGAGGAGGAACGACGGCTCTGTTATGTCGGTATCACACGGGCGCGACAGCATTTGACGGTAACCTGCGCCGAAAGACGGCGCCTGTTCGGTTCCGATCGCTACAATATGCCGTCGCAGTTCCTGGGGGAGATTCCTGCTGACTTGCTGCAGGAAGTCCGTAACACGAAACCCCAATATGCACCTACGCGCTATGGTAGCCACGCATCAAGTGGCGGTGCTTTCACTTCTCCGGTGAAGAAACGGTTTGCAGCGGATGAATCCCTGCCGATCGGCCTGGGTGCCCGGGTCAGGCACGGCAAGTTCGGGGAAGGCATTGTCACCAATTATGAGGGGCAGGGCAGTTCCGCTCGCGTAGAGGTCAAGTTCAGGGATGTTGGCAGCAAGTGGCTGGTGCTGTCCTACGCCAAGCTCGA
The DNA here is from genome assembly GCA_964439815.1 of uncultured Thiotrichales bacterium. Lineage (GTDB taxonomy): Bacteria > Pseudomonadota > Gammaproteobacteria > UWMA-0217 > UWMA-0217 > JALSHZ01. The sequence continues at coordinate 7,416 of CAYTPO010000265.1, read as the reverse complement.
AGTCGTATAGGTGCCCAAAACGGTTTAGTCGATCGACTGCCGGGTATAGAAGCAGAGTATGTCTTCCCAGCTGACGATACCAACCACATGATTCTGCGCATTGATGACGGGCAGCGAAGGGATCTCGTTGATAAGCAATAATCGCGCGCCGTAGTCGATAGCGTCTTCGGGAGTAACCGTGACAGGCTTGCGCGTCATGATCTGATGAACATGGCGATGTAGCAGCGCAGTATCCCGCTTGGTTTCGGCGGGCGTGTGCAGAAACGGTGTCAGAGCGGCCCTCAGGTCCCGGTCAGATACGATACCCATCAGCTGCTTTTCCTCGTCCACTACCGGAAGGTGCTTGAACCTGCGATCTTCCAGCAGTATCTCGATAAGGCTCAGCTTGTCGTCCATTTCCACCGTGACAACCTTTTTTGTCATGATGTCGGCAATCTGTTTCATACGTGTTCTCCGTCCGTTCTGATCGTCTATCCTTCGGAGTTTGCTGCGACGTCGCAGCCGTGAAAAGGGTCTGTGTCAAGGCCTGAACGGCAGGGTCTTGTTCACTCCATGAATGTGTGATCGAGGTCAGAGTGCTATCACACTGACAAGGATTTGTGACAACGACCGCATTTGTAAATTTATGTTAATATACCTTCAATTATTTCAGCTACTTAGAATGCTTTGTTGCTAAAAAACATTGCAAAAACCCCTTAACCTGCTACATTACGATGCAGGATGCTAGGCAATCACCCAACACATTGAAGTCGTGGGGTGACAGTCTCCGTTTTTCATTTCCAATGTAATCGGTCGTCAAGGGATGTGAGCCTGTCAGTTTTTTCCAAACTCTGGATTGGAGAAGCACTCACCGACGGGCCGGCGGCTGCCGTGAGGGCTTTCAAAGCTTGAGGAGTACGCAAAAATGACGAATCAATCGTCTGTTATGACAATAAAGCCTGGTGGATCCAGGTCTAAACTGGCTGATAAGCAAATCATGCTGCCGCTGGCAGTACTGTCGCTGGCCGGGGTTTTGTATGCAGGTCAGGTGAATGCCGGTGCGTGTCCGGCCAATACCGTCCCAGATGGCAAGAATCTGGTAAAGAATGGAGACTTTCTGCAGCAACCGGCAGGGCCTTACCCTATCGCACCAAAGACCGATCTGGGGGGCTGGACGGCAGATGTTCCCTTTAGTGGCATCGGCTACGCTGCGGATACAACCGTCACCATCGCCATTGGCACAGTGACTGATGGTTTTGCCGTCAACCAGATTCCCTTTCCCGGTGACCCTGTCAACAAGGTGAAAGCCACTCCGGCATGGCTGTATTCGAATGGAAATGATAAAGCCACCTCACGTGTGATCTGGCGTCAGACGGTGACAGGGCTGACGGCTGGAAAGGACTATGTGTTTTCCGGTTACTACAGTAATGCAATCCAGGCTGATTCGAAGGATAAATACAACGAACCGGTCATGAATATCGGAGTTGATGGCAAGAGCCTGGGAACCATCAAGGTATTGAATCATAGTGACCTGCTGTCCGGAGATGGTGGCAAGGATGTCTGGAAGCGTTTCGAATTCAAGGTGACGCCAACCAAGACCAGTGCCGTGCTGACCATTGCAGATGACTTTGTCAACTCCATCAGTGGCGACGATCTGGGTATTACTGCCCTGAGTATCGAATCCTGTAAATCTGTGTTGAGTGGGCCGGACATTGCAGCGGACAAAACTGCTCTGAGCTTCACGGGTGTGGTGGCCGCTACCAGCGCCGCACAGGTAATTACCGTAACCAACAAGGGCCAGCTCGACCTGAATATCACCAAGGTGTCGCTGGCGGGTCTGAATCCTGCGGATTATGTGATCTCCAAGAATACCTGTACTGCAGCGGTCAAGCCCAAGGGGACTTGTACGGTTGATGTCCAGTTCAAGCCAAGCGTCATTGGCAGTCGTGTGGCCGAAGTGCAGATTGCTTCCAATGATGCGGATACACCGGTACTGAAAGTACCACTGCAAGGGGTTGCGTCTGCAGTGCCAGCAGGTTCCATTGCGGTAACACCACTGGCTATTGCCTTCCCCATCACGGAAACGGGCAAGAGCAGTGCCAGCCAGAACATTACCGTTAGCAATACCGGTGGTGCCGACATCACGATTACCGATGTCAAGGTAACGGACAAGACCAAGGACTTTGTGGTGGACGCCAAGGCCTGTGCCAAGGGTACCAAGCTCAAGCCCAAGGCCACTTGTGTGATCAAGGCAAGCTTCAAGCCGGCTTCAGTGGGTTCCAAGAGCGCTACCGTTTCCGTCCTGTCCGATGACAAGCAGCGGCCAACGGTCGATATAGCACTGAGCGGCGTTGCTTCACCTTCAGCGGTTGGTGATATCGCGTTGGCATCCGCTGACATTCTGACCAAGGGACTGCCTTTTGGTGAGCTGTTGATCCAAACCACCAGCAAGCCCAAGACGATCACGATCAAGAATGAAGGTGGTGCACCGCTGACCATTACTGATATCCAGGTTGCCAATACACAGTTCACGGCGGACAAGACAGCCTGTACGGCAGCACCCATCGCGGCGGGCAAGAGTTGTGATGTGGCCGTTACATTCGCACCCACGGCTGTTGGCCCACAGACGGGCATTCTCAGCATCATTTCCAATGATGCCGATGAAAGCCCATTGAGTGTTGTCCTGACCGGTACCGGACTCAAGGATGACAAGGACAGCGATGGCGATGGCTTAAGCGATGAAACGGAACTGCGTCTGTGTGGTGGTGTTGCCGGTGGCGATATTGATGGCGATGGCCTTACCGATGGCCCGCTGGATCCTGATACCGATGGTGATGGCATCGTGGATGGCAAGGAAGATGTCAACAAGAATGGCCGTACCGACCGTGATGTAACGACAGGCACATTCCTGGAGACCGATCCCTGCGTCAAGGATACCGATGGTGATGGTATCGATGATGGCAAGGAAGATGCGAACAAGGATGGCAAGGTGGAGAAAGATGGGGGTGTCTTCAAGGAGACCGATCCGCGCGTTGTCGACACTGATGGTGATGGCCTGAACGACGGCGTCGAGGATGCCAACCGCAATGGTGTTTACGACAAGCCTTCCGAAACGGATCCACGTATCGTCGATACCGATGGTGATGGCCTCCGGGATGGTCTGGAGGATGCCAACCGCAATGGCGTCTATGACAAGCCTGCCGAAACGGACCCACGTGTTGTCGATACCGATGGTGATGGTGTGGATGATGGCGTTGAGGATGCCAACCACAATGGTATTGTCGATGCGGGGGAAACCGATCCCCGGGTTGCTGCCCAAAAAGCAGTAGCCGGAGATGCGGGTTCGACGCCAGGTCCTGTCCTGACGGATCTGGAAGGTGGTGTTGGTGGCGGAGCCGCCGGACTGCCATTCCTCAGCCTGCTGGGTGGTGGACTGCTGTTCCGTCGCAGAAAGGTTGCTGCCGTGGTTGCGGCAACCGTTGCGGGTGCCGCGCTTGTCGCTGCGCCTGTTCAAGCCAAGGAAGGTCAGTTCTATATTGGTGCCGGTATCGGCCAGTCCTTCATCGATCCCGATCCGGATACCAACAATACCGGCTACAAGGTTGATGATGACACCGATTTTGGTGGCCAGATCTTCCTGGGCTATGATCTGCTGGACTTCTGGTCCATCGAAGGCTTCTATGCCGATATGGGGGCTGCGGCGATGTCGCATGCCACCAAGCTTGATGGTGAAATCGACTACCAGTCCTACGGCCTGGAAACCTTGCTGCATCTGCCCAATACCAAGCCTGGCTTTTCGGGTTTCCTGAAGCTTGGCTTCGGCAAGGTAAAGACTGACAGTGACAATATCCCGTTCGAGGATGTCGAAGACAGCCAGTTGTTTGGCGGTGTCGGGCTGGAGTACCAGTTCGAATCCACGGTTTCGCTGCGTGGTGAGTATCAATACTTTGATGAAGATGCGCAGCTGATTACGCTGAACGTGATCAAGCGCTTTGGTGGTGAACCCAAGCCGGAACCTGTAGTGGTTGTGGAAGAGCCCAAGGATACGGATGGTGATGGTGTGCTGGATGACAATGACCAGTGTCCCGGAACACCTGCAGGCACACGTGTCGATATGAAGGGTTGCGCGATCGACAGCGATAACGATGGAATCGTCGATACACGCGACAAGTGTCCCAATTCACCGGCCGGTGTACGGGTCGATTCGACAGGATGCCAGTTTATTGTTGAAGTCGAGATCGACAGCGACTCGGACGGCGTGCTCGATCGCTACGACAACTGTCCCGAAACCGAACAGGGTATCCGGGTTGATTCCAAGGGTTGTCCCTTTGTTACCCAGGAGATTGTGCAGAAGTTCTCTGGTGTCCTTGAAGGCGTCAACTTCCACACCAACTCTGACCGCCTGACGGGTGAGGCCAAGAGCATACTCAATGGCGTTGCCCAGGAGTTGCTGGAGTATCCAGACGTCAATATCGTGATTGTAGGGCATACCGACAATGTGGGTCGGGCCGATCACAACAAGGCGTTGTCTTTGGCGCGGGCCAAGTCCGTAGCACGTTATCTCGCCAGCCGCGGCGTGGACAGGAACCGGATGAAGTATGCGGGCAAGGGTGAAGAAGAGCCTATTGCGTCCAATGCAACCTCCTACGGTCGCGCCAAGAACCGTCGTGTCGAGATTGTGGTCGAGCAGTACGGATCGCCCTATCTGTCACAGTAGGGTTCCCGCAGTTCGCACTACGGGCTGATGGTAGAGCCGCTCTCTTTTGGGAGCGGCTTTTTTGTGTCCGCCGACAAGCCGTGAGACAGGTACGGATTGCGGTGTTTGGTTGCGTGTACTTCTGTCGGAATGTTAACCAGTTTGATCCGGGGAGCAGCGCCACCCGCAGCAGGCTGATATACTTGCGCGCTTGAAAATTCGGGGTTTTTCTCATGAGTGAATATGATGTTTCCACCTTTCAGGGTTTGATACATGCCCTGCAGGACTATTGGGGCAAGCAGGGCTGTCTGCTGATCCAGCCCTACGATATGGAGATGGGGGCAGGCACATTTCACCCGGCAACCTTTCTGCGAGCCATTGGGCCGGAGCCGTGGCGCAGTGCCTATGTCCAGCCTTCGCGCCGTCCCACCGATGGTCGCTATGGAGAAAATCCCAACAGATTGCAGCATTACTACCAGTTTCAGGTGGTGCTCAAGCCTTCTCCGCTGGATATTCAGGATCTCTATCTCGGTTCGCTGAAGGCGCTGGGGCTCGATCCGCTGGAACACGATATCCGTTTTGTGGAAGACAATTGGGAATCCCCGACACTCGGAGCCTGGGGGTTGGGCTGGGAAGTCTGGCTCAATGGCATGGAAGTCACGCAGTTCACCTATTTTCAGCAGGTCGGTGGCCTGGACTGCCGACCGGTAACTGGTGAGATCACCTATGGTCTCGAGCGCATTGCCATGTATCTTCAGGGTGTCAAGAGCGTCTACGACCTGATCTGGAATACCGGGCCGCAAGGCACCGTCACTTACGGTGATGTGTTTCATCAGAACGAGGTGGAGCAGTCAGCGTACAATTTCGAGCAGGCGAACATCGAATTGCTGTTCCAGGCCTTCGACAACATGGAGAAGGAAAGCCAGCGTTTGATCGAAGCGGGTTTGCCCCTGCCCGCCTATGAACAGATGCTGCGTGCTTCCCACGCCTTCAATCTGCTGGATGCCCGCCATGCCATCTCGGTTACCGAGCGGCAACGCTACATCCTGCGGATTCGAGGACTCTCGCGGGCGGTGGCGGAAGCCTACTACGAAGCCCGGGAGAAGCTGGGTTTTCCCATGCTGAACAACCAGGCGGAGGTGGCCAATGGCTGAGCAAAAGGATCTTCTGATTGAAATAGGCACCGAGGAGTTGCCGCCAAAGGCGCTGCAAAAACTTGCCGAGAGCTTTACCCGTGATATCAGGCAGGGGCTGGCTGGGGCCGACCTGTCGTTTGTGGCGGTTCAGCCCTACGCTTCTCCGCGAAGACTGGCTGTGCTGGTCAGGGGGTGTGATACGCAGCAGGCCGACAAGCAGGTGGAACGACGCGGACCTGCGCTCAAGGCAGCCTTTGGTGAGGATGGTGCTCCCAGCAAGGCGGCCGAAGGTTTTGCACGTTCCTGCGGGGTCTCGGTCGCCGATCTGGACAAGGTGGAAACCGGCAAGGGCGCGTGGCTGTACTTCCGCAGCGAGCAGAAGGGCCAGGCAGCGGTGGCGCTGATTCCGGGCATTATCGATGCGGCGCTGGCGGCACTGCCGATCCCCAAGCGAATGCGCTGGGGCGCTGGCGAGGAGCAGTTTGTGCGTCCGGTACACTGGATCGTTGCCATGCTGGGTGAAGAGGTGATTCCGGCGACTATTCTGGGTGTCGATGCAGGAAATGTTACTTACGGTCATCGTTTCCACCATCCCGATGCGCTGGTGGTGAGCAGTCCGGCCAAATATGCAGAAATCCTCCAGGATCAGGGTTATGTCGTCGCCGACTTCGAGCAGCGACGGGCGATGATTCGTCAGCAGGTTGAAAGCAAGGCGGCGGAGCTCGGCGGGCAGGCGCTCATCGATGATGGCTTGCTCGATGAGGTGACCGCCCTGGTCGAATGGCCAGTGGCGCTGGCTGGCAGTTTCGAGGAGAAGTTTCTTGAAGTGCCACACGAGACGCTGATTACCACGATGGAAGACAACCAGAAGTACTTTGCCATTTTTGACAGTGACGGGAAGTTGCTGCCCCACTTCATCACCATTGCCAATATCGAGAGCAAGAATCCGCAGATGGTTATCGAGGGTAATGAGCGTGTCATTCGCCCGAGGTTTGCCGATGCCGTCTTCTTCTGGGAGCAGGACCAGAAGCAGAAGCTGGGCGACAGGATCGAATCGCTGAAAACCATCTTGTTCCAGCAGAAGCTGGGTACGCTGTATGATAAATCGGAGCGGGTGAAGCGCCTGGCCGCCGAGATAGCGGGTCTGCTCGGCGTTGATGTCAATGAGGCAAAGCGCGCTGCGGAGCTGGCGAAGTGCGACCTGATGACCGATATGGTGGGGGAGTTTCCCAAGCTTCAGGGTATTGCCGGTCGCTACTATGCCCTGCTCGATGGTGAGCCGGCTGAAGTAGCTGCTGCCATGGATGAGCAGTACATGCCCCGCCATGCCGGGGATGATCTGCCTGATAGCGGTGTTGGGCAGGTGCTGGCGCTGGCTGACAAGATCGATACCCTGGTGGGTATCTTCGGTATCGGCCAAAAACCCACCGGGACAAAGGATCCGTTCGCGTTGAGACGCGCTGCGCTGGGTGTATTGCGCATCATCATCGAGCGTGAGCTGCCGCTGGATCTCAAGGCGTTGTATCAGTTTGCGGCCGATTCCCTGGGCGATAAGCTGGAAGATCCCGCGGCAGTCGACAGTTGTTTCGACTATACGCTGGAGCG
>CAYTPO010000264.1:0-17694 GCA_964439815.1 uncultured Thiotrichales bacterium | reverse complement strand
GACTATATCATCGATACCCACGACGCCCCGGTGGTCGACAGCGTCTGGTCGCTGTATCGTCAATTCGTACAACGCTTTGGCACTGTCTCCACCATGATCGAGCGCGACGACAATATTCCCGAGCTGGGCATCCTGCTGGCAGAACTCGACCAGGCACGGGAAATTGCCACCACCCCCAATGCACGGAGCACCACATGAATTCGCTGAACAATATGCAACAGGACTTCATGGGCTGGCTGCTGCAACAGCAACCGGATATCGAGTCGGACATCGAGGAGACGACCCGCGTCAGCAAAAAGACGCGTCTGGACATCTATGCACAGGCCTACCGCCTGCGACTGCTCGAAGCACTACAGGACAGCTTTCCCGCACTGCACACCCTGCTGGGCGATGAGCGCTTCGAAGCCCTGGCCTTCGACTATATTGCCACGCATCCATCGCACCACTTTTCCATACGCTATTTTGGTCATGAACTGGCGTCGTTCCTGTCATCCTCCGACAATTACACCGACAACACCCTGCTCAGTGAAATGGCCGAGTTCGAATGGGCTATCAGAAATGCTTTCGATGCGGCAGACCAGCAACCCGCCAGCATCGAGACTTTGATAAACATCCCCCCCGAACAGTGGGCCACCCTGACCTTCCGGTTTCACCCCTCGACGCAGAGAATCGACCTGCAATGGGATGCCCCGAAACTCTGGCAAGCCATCGAAGAGGATTCTTCACCGATACAGCCCACGCAAAACAACTATCCGATTCCCTGGCTAATCTGGCGCCACGGGCTGACCACGCATTATCGCTCGCTCGATGTCGATGAAGCCTGGGCCATAGACGCCGCCCTGCATCAGGCGGGCTTTGCCGCCATCTGCGAGGGGCTTTGCGAATGGATCGACGAGATGTACGCCGCCGAACGGGCCGCCGGATTCATGGCGCGCTGGATACGGGAAGGCCTGATTGTCTCGACCAATGACAACACCTGACTCGACGCTGCCCCCGAAAACAGTACCCGATCAATAGGCATGAATTCCGCTACTGTAATTGCACTTACCCAGGGAATTCGTTAAAAGACTCCCCTGCCCAATCACACTCAGGAAACTCCATGCTACTCAAAGCCCTGCGCAATGGCCTTGGCTACACCATTGCTGCCATCGACCGTCTGACCCGCCCCAAAGCCCTGCAACGCTCCGCTGAGGAACAGCAGAAGGTCGATGAGGCCGTCAGCAACATGAGCCTCTACCAGTTCTATGGCTGCCCCTTCTGCATCAAGACCCGCCGCGTCATCCACCAGCTCAACCTGCCGATGACCTATCGCGATGCGCAGTCTCCCGGTCCCTGGCGTGAAGCGCTGCTCAGGGAAGGTGGCGAGGTCAAGGTTCCCTGCCTGCGCATCGAGGAGGCAGGAAAAGTCACCTGGATGTATGAGTCCAGCGACATCATTCAATACCTGCAAAACCGGTTTGGCGCCTGAATAATGAACTGCCAACATGGCCTATAATCGGGTCATTCCCGGATACACCGTAGCGGCTGCCGCCCATGCCCTCCAAGAAACGTGCTTCACTGAACCACCCTCGCCCGCTTTTCGGCTATCCGCGCTATTGGGCGGAATGCTTTGGTACGGCCGATTTTCTGCCGATGACACGGGAGGCCATGGAGGCACTCGGCTGGGACAGCTGCGATATCATTATCGTGACCGGCGACGCCTATGTCGATCATCCCAGCTTTGGCATGGCCATCATTGGTCGCTTGCTGGAAGCCCAGGGATTTCGCGTCGGCATGATCAGCCAGCCGGACTGGCATAGCGCCGAGCCGTTCAAGGCACTGGGACAACCCAATCTGTTTTTTGGCGTCTCCGCCGGCAATATGGATTCGATGATCAACCGCTATACCGCCGATCGCAAGATTCGCTCGGACGACGCCTATACCGCAGGTGGCATGGCAGGCAGGCGGCCGGATCGCAGCTCACTGGTCTATGCCCAGCGCTGCCGCGAAGCCTACCGCGACACCCCCATCATCATGGGGGGCATCGAAGCCTCACTGCGACGCATCGCCCACTACGACTACTGGCAGGACAAGGTGCGACGCTCGATACTGGCCGATGCCAAGGCGGATCTGCTGCTGTTTGGCAATGCGGAGCGCGCAGTCGTCGAAATCGCTCACCGGCTCGCACTGGGTGAGCCGGTGCGGGACATTACCAATGTACGCGGCACCGCCTTTATTCGCCGCAATACGCCACAGGGCTGGTTCGAAATCGACTCGACCGACGTCGACGAACCGGGAAAGATCGACCAGATCATCAACCCCTACGTCAATACCGCCGATCTCAAATCCTGCAAGCTTGAAAACGGGGCGACGAAAGCCTCTGCCGATCAGTCGGTTCAGGTAATGCATCAGCTGCCGACTCGAAACAGCAAACCACGTCTGCCGCGGGAGAAAAGCGTCATCAGGCTGCCCGCCTATGAGGATGTAAAGCGCGACCCGGTGCTCTACGCCCACGCCAGCAGAATCCTGCATCTGGAGACCAATCCCGGCAACGCGCGAGCGCTGGTACAACGCCACGGCGAACAGGATGTCTGGCTGAACCCGCCACCCCTGCCGCTGAATACCGAAGAGATGGATTACCTCTTCGACCTCCCCTTCCAACGGATACCCCATCCCGACTATCACGGTGCAAAAATACCCGCGTATGAAATGATCCGCTTTTCGATCAATATCATGCGTGGCTGTTTTGGCGGCTGCACCTTCTGTTCGATCACCGAGCATGAGGGCCGCATCATCCAGAACCGCTCAGAGGATTCCATCGTGCGCGAAGTGGAGAAGATCCGCGACTCGGTGCCGGGTTTTACCGGCGTCATATCAGACCTTGGTGGGCCGACGGCCAACATGTACCGGCTCGCCTGCAAATCAAAGAAAATCGAAGCCGCCTGCCGCCGCCTCTCCTGTGTCTATCCCGATATCTGCATCAATATGGGAACCGACCACTCCCACCTCACCCACTTGTACCGCAGCGTGCGCAAGCTGCCCGGCATCAAGAAGGTATTGATCAGCTCGGGGCTGCGCTACGACCTCGCCGTTCGTGCGCCGGAATATGTCAGGGAGCTGGTAACGCACCATGTCGGCGGCTACCTGAAGATTGCCCCGGAACATACCGAACAGGGTCCACTGTCCAAAATGATGAAGCCCGGCATAGGCACCTATGACCGCTTCAAGCAGATGTTCGAACAATTTTCCAAGGAGGCGGGAAAGGAGCAATACCTGATCCCCTATTTCATTGCGGCACACCCCGGTACCAGCGACGAGGACATGTTGAATCTGGCACTGTGGCTGAAGAGAAACGGCTTCAAGGCCGATCAGGTACAGGCCTTTTATCCCTCACCGATGGCCTCCGCCACGGCGATGTATCACAGTGACAAGAACCCATTGAAAAAGGTCACACGCAGCAGTGAAAAAGTGGCCACCGTACGCGGTGAACGCCGCCGTCGGCTGCACAAGGCATTTCTCAGGTACCACGACCCGAAAAACTGGCCGCTACTGCGTGAAACCCTGAAGAAGATGGGACGCGCCGACCTGATCGGCAATGGCAAACACCAATTGATACCCCGCTATAACCCCATTGGCCTCAAGTCACAGGGCGGATGCAAGAAGAAGTCAGGCGCCGCAAAAACACCCAACACCAGGAAAGGCGCCACATTGACGCAGCATACCGGCCTTCCCCCCAGAGGAAAGAAGAAGCCGGGCCGTGGTGGGAAAAAGCGCGGCTGAATTCCCGCGATATTGACTGCATTTGCGCCGGCTGTATCTGCCGGAAAAACCAAGGCTTGTTCCGGCCTGCCGTTATCCCGTCTTATTCATGGTGGATCACGATCCTGGTGCCGGACTGGTGTGTCTGAGCGCCACTCTGGAGCGAAAATCGTAGCACTCGCTACGACTTGAGTGAAGCGCAAGCGTGAATGGGCGATAGCGTTTCCGGCTTGTCCCTATTCAACCAGATCCCGATAGCTGTGCCAGGTCGCATACCCCAATACGGGAAAGAGCACCGCAAAGCCGATAAAGGCCGTAGCAATCGAGGCCAGCGCAGCCAGCGTGATCAATCCCGCCCACAGCGCCATGGCTTTTCTGTTCCTGTTCACGGCGCGGATGCTGCCATGTATGGCGGTAATCGGGTCACAATCCTTGTCGAGAATCATTGGCAACGCTATGGCGTTGGTCACAAAAACCACCACGGCAAAAACAAATCCGATCAGCAGATAAAGGCCCAGAACCAGGAGCATGTTCCAGTCCATCGTCCGCAGTGCAATTTGCAGACTGTCCGGCTGAAATGCGGCGTAGTGCAACGCAATCAGCACAGATGACACGCGCAGCCATGCAATCATGATAATACTCAGAAACATGGCGATTATTCCGATCCTCAAGCCCGCTCGCGCAATGGATCGGATCGATTGAAAAATTGTCGCAGGGTATCCCGCTTCGAGGTTTCGTGCTGCCACATACAACCCCGTCGCCACAAAGGGACCAATCAGCAATAATCCGGAGAACAGCCCAAGCGCCAAAGGGAGGGATTCTCGCGAATATAGATAGACAAGGTAGCAACCGGAAACGGCCATCAGGCCATACAGCAGACTCAGCGCCGGGATGGCATAGAAGTCATTCCAGCCTTTCTGCAGCCACTCGATCGGAGCGGCGGTACCCACCTTTCTGACGACAACCTGACTGTGATCGTCCAGTGTGGATTCTGGTGTATAAAACGAATGATCATTGGTAATGGCCATCTTGGAATTCCTCATCGTTGTTCAGCCCAAAGGCTGGCATTATCGACTTTCCCTGAAAAAGGGATATTGATCGATACGCAAACGACGGGAGTCCGGATCAATTGCAGGGTTTTGACGGACTCCCAACTCACATTCCGGAGTTGGGATACTGCGTGATTGTCCCAGGGAGGAATTTGTCACCATTCCCGGTATGAACCGTGGCTTCACGCTGGATCTGAAAATGGCGCCTTGCCTGAACAGCGGTGCTCACCTCCCTGTGGTCTGGATGCCGGTCCATCCGGCATGACGGTGGGAACCGGCTGGAGGGCAGCTTGCTGCTTTACTGGTTAGCGCTGGAGCGCTGTACCCGTAAGCCGGGCAACTCGCCCCATAGCGGGTAAGAACGGGGCGGGCTTCATTGGAATTCGAAAAAGGGTGCCTTGCCCGAACAGCGGCGCTCACTTCCCTGTGGTCTGAATGCCGGTCCATCCGGCATGACGGTGGGAACCGGCTGGAGAGCAGCTTGCTGCTTTACTGGTTAGCGCTGGAGCGATGTACCCGTAAGCCGGGCAACTCACCCCATAGCGGGTAAGAACGGGACGGGCTTCATTGGAATTCGAAAAAGGGTGCCTTGCCCGAACAGTGGCGCTCACTTCCCTGTGGTCTGGATGCCGGTCCATCCGGCATGACGGTGGGAACCGGCTGGAGGGCAGCTTTGGGTCGGCCTGAAACGTACCCGTGTTCTGGCCTGCGAGATATGGTGTCTGAATCCGAGGCTCACTCCTCCTTGACGGTCACCAGGTCATATTTCTGGATCATGCGATAGACGCTACGCTCGCTGATACCCATAATTTGCGAGACTTTGCCGCGATGCCCCGAGTATTTTTTCAACAACTGTTGCAGGTAGTGTTTTTCGATTTCTTCCATTCTGGGTTCGCTATCGAAGACGAATTCCGTGCAGCAGTTTTTCTGGCTGGAGGTTTCCTGACCACAAAAAGCCAGGTCGCTGATGGTAATTTCCCGCCGATCCCGTGACAGGATGATGGCTCGCTCCATGACGTTTCTGAGCTCCCGTACATTACCGGGCCAGTCATAGGCGACCATCTTCCTTAGTGCCGGACCACTGATTCGTTTGTGGATGCGGCGCGAGAATCCATGATTGGCAATAAAATAGTTGGCCAGTACGGCAATATCCTCGCGCCGCTCCCGTAGTGGCGGTACGGTCAGGGTAAAGGCGTTCAAACGATAGAAGAGATCCTGGCGAAATTTGCCTTCGGCCACCATTTCATCCAGATCCCGATTAGTGGCTGCCACGATGCGGACATCCGCAACCAGATCACGGGCACTCCCTACCCGGCGATATTGGCCGGTCTCCAGCACACGCAGCAACTTGGCCTGGATCGACGGGCCGATTTCGCCTATTTCATCAAGAAACAGCGTGCCTTTCTCGGCGGCTTCAATCAACCCCTCCTTGCGCCGATCCGCTCCGGTGAAGGCGCCCTTTTCATGGCCAAAGACTTCCGTCTCGAACAGGCTTTCCTGCAGCGTGCAGCAATCGATGGCGACAAAATTCTTTTCTGCCCTGTCACTGCGATCATGAAGTTCTCTCGCAACCAGCTCCTTTCCTACCCCGCTTTCACCATGAATCAACACGGTCATCGGACTGGGGGCTACGGCGTCAAGCAGATCCTGGACTTCCGTCAGCCCGGGACTGTTGCCAACCAGCAGATTACTGCTTTTCTTCTTCAGCTGTTTCTTGCAGAACGAAAAATCACGACGCAGCGCCTCAGTATTGAAAACCCGCTGGATCACTAATCCGAGTTCATCCACACTGACGGGTTTGATCATGTAGTCGGAGGCTCCATCCCGCATGGCCTTGACCGCCTGGGGGACAGAACCGAAAGCCGTCAGCATGATCACCGGATACTCCAGCACAAGATTCGGAATGAGGTCATAGCCGCTGGCATCAGGCAGACAACCATCCAGCAGGATCAGGTCGGGGTGGGACTGCTCCAGGTAACGGGTCGCCTCGCCCCAGTCCAGGCAGCCATGAACTTCGTAGCCGAATTCTCTGACCTGATTGCTCAACAGCTGATTCAGTATCCTGTCATCTTCTATAATCAGTATCTGCCTGGCCACAGGCTACTCCATCACTCTTGGCAAGGTTACCTTGAAGCAGGTGTTAAAGCCTGCACCGGCAGGTTCAACACCAATGGCGCCATGATAACGGTCTACAATGGATTGACAAATTGTCAGCCCCAGACCAATGCCTTTTTTTCCATCCGCCCGGTGGGTATAAAATGGTTCAAAAATATGGGGCAGATTTTCGGCGGGAATACCGACACCGGTATCGGAAAACAGCAACTCGACATGCTCACCCGCCACCCGTGTTGCTATATCGAGCTTCCCACCATTCGGCATGGCATGAAAGGCATTTTGCACAAGATTGAGCACGACAATTCTGACATCGGTTTCCGTGGCAAATACACGCGGCTCGGATTCATCAAAATGCAGCGATATTTCAATATCCTGTTTCTCGCCTTCATAATGTACCAACGACACCGTCTCGCGTACCGAAATATTCACCGCAACCAGCTGGCATTCCTCCCCCGGCAATGAGGACATCTTCAACAGACGCCCGGTGATATCCAGGCATTTGTCAATTTCACCATCGACCAGTTCCAGGTATTCGATAACATGTGGGTTGATGTTTTCCTCGGCGTGAAGCTTTTTCAATACGCTGTCCAGCGCCAACCTGATGGAACTCAGCGGGTTGCGAATTTCATGCCCGACACCTGCGGCCAGCTGGCCCAATGCCGACAGTTTGTGCTCGTGAGAAAAATGGATGTCCTTCATCAGATCCCTGACGGACTCAACCACATAGCGACGCTGCCTGCCATCCACCTCCACCGTCATGGGTGCCGCAAATACCTGCACCTTGGTAAAGCTGCCATTGGCGGTGACATACTCGTGCATGGTCTTGATGGGTACCGGATTCTGGGCAATTTCATGCACCGGGCAGGTAATCAGCGTAGGGGGGCAAGGCGTCGATTTCTGATAACTGCTCTTGTAGCAGAATTCCCCCACTAAGGAATCATCGCCCAGATGCAGCATTTCCTTGTACGCATTATTGGCATTGACCGTAATGAAGTTTTCATCGATTACACGGATGCCATCAGGAAACGCATCGATCAATCCCTGCAAATATGTCTCCTTTTCCAGCAATTGAATCAGGCTGTTTTCCAGCCGCTCTGCCATGGTATTGAAATTCTTGCTCAGCGAGCCAAATTCATCCTCGGTTCGTATTCTGGAGCGAAATGCCAAGTCCCCCTGTGCAAGGTGCTGGCAGGCCGTATCGAGTTCGGTCACCGGATTCAGCACATCCTTGCGGATGAACCACCAGACGGTTCCCAGGGTCAGCAGCATGACAACAAAGCCGGCTGCCAACATGCCCAGCAGGCCGGTCATGGCTTTCTGCATAATCGGGGTCGCATCATAATCGACCACCAGAACACCATTGACCGGATGGGCTGCGGGGTCTCCATGGCAAACGGCACAAGGAGGTTTGTTGTGAACGGGGTTGACCGAACGCAGTACGCTGATGCCTTTGTCATTGTTGGTGAAACGGGTGGTAATGCTGGCGTGGCTGAAATCCCCTTCGCAGCCATCACACCACGCAACCAGTGAGCCGGAAATCATCTTGCCACGTTTTTTCGGATTCGAGGAAAAACGGACTTCACCCGCCGGATTGAGAATGGACACATCGATAATATCAGGTTGTTCACCCAAGCGATCGACAATGGCACGCAAACCTTCCAGATCGCGCTTGAGCATCGCATTTTCCAGCGTCGCACCAAGCAACATATTGAGTTGTGATGAGGCACGACCGCGCTCGGCCTGCAGCTGAATCTTGTAGGCCCCCACCAGCAAGACGAGAAACAGCAGCGATGTCAGCGTGAGGACGCCATAAAGCATCAGAGTGAGTTTCCGGTTGAGCTTGCCGCTGGTCTTGAACATCTCTTTCACTCCCGTTGCAGGGATACAAGGGTGGAAAAAATTGATCCGTTACTGCATCGGATTCTGCAAACCTCCTTGTCAATCGACGACCCTGTGACTGAATACAGGATGGCCTCTTGTTCTGACAATTTGGCAGAAATGCCCTGAAAAAACCATCGTTCCAGCGACCCTGCCCCAGGGCATGACAATTTGTCGCAGCACCTCCCTTGCGAATTCAAGCACTTACAAAACCCTCTGCACTTATACCTGTCAAATTGGCAGTTTTTCTCCCGGCAGCAGCGGCAACCACCGCATTCCACTATTTGATTCTATCTATTTTTCAGCGCCTTACAGAAAAAAACGTGAACTGGCACACATTCTGCATCAGACAGGGCAACACCCATACCAAAGATTTATCAAGGAGTCACTACATGGCACGAACAAGCATAAAGCTGGCCGGTCTTGTATTCATTACCGTTACCACCACCGTGCCGCCAGTTTCTGCTGGCACCTATCCCATCGCAGGCCTCCAGCCGGACAGACGACCCGCTCCGGCACCTGTCATCTCCCAGGTCACTAAAGATACCCAATGGTATAGACAGGCATTGAACGGAGTAATTCCCCCCTACCCGGCAAGTCTGAGATTCCTCGAATCCCAGGGTAACTGGTACACACCCTTCATCCATCCCGGCATGACAGGTCCCTACGACATCCGCGGATGGCACCAGAAAAAATAAAGGATTCTGCCGGCATACATCAGGCAGGCAGAACAACCCTGTTTAACCCCGTAAAACCAATGGAGAAACAACCATGAAAAAACCACCACAGAAACGAATGTACAAGCAACTGACTGCGGCCATAGCCATTGCCCTGATCAGCACATCCGGCACCTTTGCCCAACAAGGGATGTCCGGCATGAATGGCATGAGCGGCATGTCTGGTATGAATGGAATGTCGGGCATGAACGGAATGTCTGGCATGAGCGGTCAGCGCGGCATGTCGGGCATGAACGGGATGTCTGGTATGAACGGAATGTCTGGCATGAGCGGCCAGCGCGGTATGTCGGGCATGAGCGGTATGCAGGGCATGGACGGGATGTCCGGTATGAATGGCATGAGCGGCATGAATGGAATGTCTGGTATGAGCGGTCAGCGCGGCATGTCGGGTATGAGCGGTATGCAGGGCATGAATGGGATGTCCGGCATGAGCGGTCAGCGCGGCATGTCGGGTATGAGCGGTATGCAGGGCATGAACGGGATGTCCGGCATGAGCGGTCAGCGCGGCATGTCGGGCATGAGCGGTATGCAGGGCATGAATGGAATGTCCGGTATGAGCGGCCAGCAGAAACCCTGGTGGAATCCGTTCAAGAAATAACCCTTTATCCGTGGCCTTTCGGTATGGCGGTTCGTCGCCATGCCGACCTTTTGAACCAATGCTGGAGTATTTCATGCGATTTCTGTACCAACCGATCCTTTGGGGATCGTTGCTGGCGGTTTGTCTACCCGGTGCCAGCCTGGCTCAGCCGGGACCACAACCCAATTACCAGCAGGCGCGCTGGAGCCAGATTCACTTCGCGCCCGCCATCAAGAATGCAACCAACGAACAATGCCTGGCCTGCCATCAGGAAATCCTGCAGCACAAACCGCTTGCGCAGTCGCCTGCCGGTGTAAAGGCTACCGATACGCTGGCCTGGTACCAGACTCTCGACACCTATGAGGGAGGGCAACAAAGTTTTCACGCGCGCCACCTCACCGGCCGATACGCCAACAAGGTGATGGATCTGAAATGCACCACCTGCCACCAGGGCAATGACCCTCGTGATGAAACATCCAATACCTCGGCAACCACCCAGCCGGGACTCACCATGCGCAAGATGATCGATCCTTATGTCTGCGCACTCTGCCACGGTCAGTTCAATGCACAGAAAATGGGTATTCCCGGGCCTTGGCTGGACAACAGCACCGTCTTTGGTGACAGCTGCCTGACCTGTCATGCCGCCATCAAACTGGAACGCCACAAGGACATCGACTTTCTCAAGGCTGACGCCATAGAAGCGGCCGGAAAAGAAAGCGCCGATGCCTGTTACGGCTGCCACGGTGGACGTGCCTGGTACCGGATCACCTTTCCCTATTCTCTAAGAGCATGGCCAGGCTGGGGCAATCCACCCGCTGGCGCAGCAAAGAAATATCCCAAAAAGCCTGCTCAACAGGCTCAACAATAAGCCATTGGAGTCTGAACAATGAACAGCGGAAAAATTGATCACCTCATCAATCAATCCCTCAACATGAATCGGCGGACCTTTATCAAGAGTTCCGCCACCATTTCTGCCGCCGCACTTGGCGCCGGCGCCCTGACAAGAACCAGAAAAGCGAAGGCCTTTGCCTACGAGCCCTATCCCACCGATGACCAGCTGGAAACCGTTGTGACCAGTTGCGCCCACAACTGCGGCTCGCGCCATGCCCTCATTGCGCACAAGAAAGGTGATGTCATTGTGCGGCTCTCATCCGATGACGGCCGTTATCAGAAAAATGGCTTTTTCGGCAAGGACACCGAAGAAGAACCTCAGGTTCGCGCCTGTCTGCGCGGTCGTTCCTACCGCCTGCGGCTCTACTCGCCGGAGCGCCTGCTGTATCCGATGATGCGCGTTGGCGAACGGGGCGAGGGGAAATTCCGTCGCGCCTCGTGGGATGAAGCACTGGGATTCGTCGCTGACAAGATGCAGCGTATCAAGGATCAATACGGCCCCCAGGCTTTACTCGATCAGAGTTATGCCGGCGCCTCCTATGGCGTGCTGCACAAGTCCGACCAGATCGAGGGATTGCTGGGTCGCTTCATGGGCATGTTCGGTTGTCGCACCAATTCGTGGTCAGTACCCTCCTATCAGGCCACCACCACCAGCTCACGCTGGACCTTTGGCACTATCCAGGACGGCAACGAAGATGATGCCTACGCCCATTCCAAACTGATCATCATGTGGGGCTGGAATCCGGCCTACACCTTCCACGGTGGCAACACCTTCTACTATATGCGCATGGCCAAGCAGCGCGGCTGCAAATTCGTCCTGGTCGATCCGCAATATACCGACTCGGCTGCCGCCTACGATGCCTGGTGGATTCCCATCCGTCCCAATACCGATGCCGCCATGATGGCCGGGATGGCGCACTATATTTTTACCAACAACCTGCATGACCAGGAATTCATCGACAAATTCACCATGGGCATGGACGCGGGCACCATGCCGGACTGGGCTAAAAATACGCCCAACGGCAAGGAGAATTTCAAGGACTATATTCTTGGCAAGACCGACGGCACTCCCAAGACACCGCAATGGGCCGCCGAGATCTGCGGCGTCAAGGCCGACGACATCATCAAGCTGGCAAAAATGTATGCCGGCACCAAACCGGCAGCCCTCAAGGCCTGCTGGGCACCCGGCCGCAACGCCTACGGCGAACAGTACAATCGCATGGCAGCAGCCTTGCAGGCCATGACCGGAAATATCGGCGTGCTGGGTGGTTGCGCCGAGGGTGTCGGCAAGGGATTCCACATGGAGTCCGTCGCCTACCCCTATGATGAATATGCCAATAAATGGTGGGCCTCGATCAAATCCGACCGCTGGGCACATATCGTGCTGAATTATCCCAACGTCACACGCGAGGAGGCGGGCCTGTGGCCGCGCAATGACCATCTCGATGGGGTGATCCCCAATATACGTGGCATTTTCTGGCAGGGTTCGGACTGGTTCAACCAGCTGACGAATATTCGCAAGGAGGTGGCTGCGATCAAGAAGCTGGATCTGGTCGTCTGCATGGATTCCACCATTACGCCCTCCGGCACGTTTGCCGATGTGCTATTTCCCATTGCCACCCATTTCGAGCGCCACGATGTCGCCCTGCCCTGGTACAAGGGGCACTACTATATTCACCGCCCCAAGGTCATCGAACCGATGGGAGAATCAAAAACCGATTTTCAGGTATTTACCGAACTGGCCTATCGGCTTGGTGGCGAGCGTTTTGGGCGTATGTACAATCCCAAGGCCAATCGCAACTATTTCCACGACAACGATGCCGTCGATGAAGCCTATCTGCGGGAATGGTGGGATAACAAGGTCATGCACCATCTGCATGTCGAAATGCCTTGGGAAGAATTCAAGCAGCATGGCATCTATAAATTCCTGTTGAAGGAACCTCATGTCGCCTTCAGGGATCAGATCGAAAAGGGCAAGCCGTTCAGCACCCCTTCCGGCAAAATCGAAATTCTCTGCTCGGAGCTGGCGCAGATCAGCGATTGGAAAAGAACCAAATATGGTTACCATATTCCCTCGATTCCCAAGTGGATCGAACCGTGGGAATCGCTGAACAGTCCAAAGACCAAAAAGCATCCGTTCCATCTGATCTCACCGCATCCGCGGCACCGCACCCATTCCATTTTCAACAATGTACCGTGGCTGCGTGAGACCTACGAACAGGAGGTCACCATCAACGCCTCCGATGCCAAACGGCTTGGCCTCAAGACCGGCGATGTGGTGGAGGTATTCAATGACCGCGGTACGGTGGTCGTTCCGGTCTATGTGACCGAACGTGTGCTGCCAGGCGTCGCTGTCATCTACGAAGGTGCCTGGCTGGATCTGGATGAAAACGGCATCGACCGTTCCGGCAACCCGGACATGCTCACCGACGACAACCCCAGCCCGGCCGGCGCATTTGCCTACAACACGGTGCTGGTCGATATCAGAAAAACCAATCTCGAACACAAGCCGGGGTGGGACAGTTTGTCCACCTCCCGCTCTCATGTATTCCGTCGTGATCTGTAGGAGGATTGAAGAATGGCTCAACAGCTCGATAAAGCGAAAATAAAGGCGGCCGTCAAACGGCGGAAAAAGGAGGTCTATACCCCGGTCGTGCCCGAGATGCAGCTGGGATTTGTACACAACAATGTCGATTGCATTGGCTGTCGCGCCTGCGAGATGGCCTGCAAGGACAAGAACGGGCTACCACCCGGCCCACGCTTTCGCCGCGTGGCCTATGTGGAAGGTGGGACATTTCCCGATGTCTACGCCTACAAGGTCAATATGTCCTGCAACCACTGCGCCGAACCTGCCTGCCTGCCAACTTGCCCGACCGGTGCCATCTTCAAGCGAAAAAAGGATGGCATTGTCGACATCGACTCGACACTCTGTATCGGTTGCCGTCGCTGCGAGGCTGCCTGCCCCTACGGCGCACCGCAATTTGATCCGGAAGCCAATGTGGTCAAGAAGTGCAATATGTGTGTCGATGAAATCGATGCCGGTCGCAAACCCTATTGCGTCATGGCCTGCATGATGCGGGTACTGGACATTGGCCCCATCGACGAATTACGCGCTGGCAAATACAAGACCAAGGCGGTGGGTCCGGCGGACAAGGTCGTCAACCAGGTAAAGAATTTTGCCAATCCAGAATTAACCAAACCCTCGATCGTTTTCGTCCCCAGCCGCAAGGGGATTGTCGAACAGCCCAAGGGAGGCAAGTCATGACCGCAAGCATCGCCCTACCTGAAACAGCTACCAACCCGCTGCTGACAGAACTCTGCATCGCAGTGGCCCATGACCTGACGCTGCTGGCCACCCTGCATGACAAGGAGCTGACACCTGAACTGGCAGCGGAAATCAAGGGACTGCAATTTCCGCTTTCACTCGGATTGCACCTGGATGATCGCAAGGCAGAATCCGTCAGGACCATGCTGTTCGAGGAAATCCAGAACTGGCCACGTGAATTTCCCGACTCGCTGCAGCATGAGCTGGCCGCCGATTATGCCGCCATTTATCTGAACCATTACTGCAATGCTTCACCCCAGGAATCGGTGTGGATCGACGACGACCATCTGGCCTGGCAGGAACCGATGTTTCAGGTGCGTGAAATCTACGGTCAGTTTGAACTGGGTGTGGACAACTGGCGTATTCGTGCCGACGATCATCTGGTCACCGAGCTGCAATTCATAGCCTATGTGTTGACGTTACCCGATGCACCCGAGCATCTGTCATTGATTGCATGCTTTCTCGATGAACATTTACTACGCTGGGCCAGTCAGTTTGGCGAGCGTGTTGCCAAACGGTGCAGCACACCATTCTACGCGGGCCTCGGCCTGCTGACGGCGCTCTATTGCGAGACTTTCCGTGATCTGCTGGCCGCCATCCTGGAGCAGCCACGTCCTACTGCGGAAGAGATCAGCGAACGAATGAAACCCGAGAATATCCAGGCTGTACCGGTTAAATTTGTCCCCGGCACCGAAGCTTCGTGGTGACGGTGGTTCATGCTCGATGATCTGATCGAAAATGCACGTGAAGCCCTGCGTTTGCCTTTGATCGACGGTGAACGCTGCGTTCACAGCATGATTGAAAATGGCAGCTGCCGGAAGTGCGTAGAAAGCTGTCCAGAAGATGCCTGGGTAATCGACGACGAGCAGGTGGGCATACAACCCGACCTCTGTGATGGCTGCGGCCTCTGTGCCGCTGCCTGCCCGGAGGGTGCCATCCTGCATGACTACCAGCCGCGGCTGCACTCCTGGAATCAACGTACTCTGGCCATGGTGGCCTGCGAAAAATCCGGCGCAGCAATACCAAACGACAGCATCATCCCCTGCCTTCATGCGCTGGGACTCAATCATCTGCTGGATCTCTATGGCCAGGGCTGCCACTTCCTGTTTACCCTGTCTGGCAATTGCAAAACCTGTTCCCGAGGCGGCACTGCAAGCATCAAGCAACATCTCCAGGCCATCAACCGGATGTTGACTTCCCGCAACCTGCCCCCCTTGCTACTGAAGCCTTCCAACGCCTCAGTCTGGAAACGCGTCTATTTCAAATCCGTCCCCTCGGTTCCCGACTCCCAACTCGACCGCAGAAGCTTCTTTCGTCGTGCCACCGCAGAGTTGATACAAAAAGGCATCGAATACGCAGGGATTGATGAGGAAAGCGACAATTTCACACCACCAGGCGCTATTGTTCCGACCATCGATCACGACAGGGATATTTATCCATTCGTGCCAGTATTGGATAAAAACAGCTGCACCGGCTGCCACGCCTGCGTACAAACCTGCCCTCACCAAGCCATTGCGCTGGAAGAAAGCGACCGCAAAGAAATCCATTATGCCATCGATGCCAGACTATGCACCGGCTGCGATATATGCACCGATATCTGCTCGGAGAACGCTCTCACGATTGAGCGATGGCGGCAAAATGAATCCAGGGAGATACCCCTGAGCCAAAATCGCTGCTCGATATGTGGTGTCTCGATACAAAGACCGCTAACTGACAAGCAGGGGCACCATATCTGCCATGTCTGCTCAAGAACCAACCACCACAAGAACCTGTTTCAGATACTGGAGTGAATGCATGAGCTCAGATCCACAATGGCAAACCGCCGTCACCAGCACCTTCGGAAAATCCGCCCCGGGAAAAGGCATGCTGCTCTTGATGCCGGAATACCGGCCAGATATCTGCCGCACCATTGCTGATCGCACTGGTGCAGCATTCTTTGATTTTCGCCGTGAGGTGATGCAAGAGCGGAAGACACTGGCTCATCAGGTCACGCTGGAAGAACTGACGGAAACGCTTTATGAGGAAGCCGACAAAGGCGATGTCCTGGTTTTCAATGTCGAATCCCTGCTGGCAGTAAAACCCGACGAAAAACGGCAAGCATGGCTTACCGATTTTACTACACGGAAATGGAACAACAGGATTTTACTGCCTCTGGCCATCTTTCAGCAGGAAATACTGGCACCGGAAAGCACCATCGACCTTCAGGATTATTATTTTCACGAACAGACATTGATCAGCCGGTTGGCAATGTAAGCAGCGTTATTGCAGGTAAACCCGATTACTGAAACAACTTCAGCTGCTACCACAAAAGCGGCTTGGCCAGCACTGCAATCTCTGCCGAGAACGCAAACTTGTCCAACCCGCGATGTTGGGATCCAACAGTCCGAACAACAATAGAGATACTACAAGACGGGATGATTACAGAAAAAAGCATATTTTGACGCAAGGATTTGAAAATAAGATGACAACGTAGCAGCTAAAAGAGTTCCCACGCGATGCGCGTCATCAATACGCGTGGGAACAAGACTTCAGCTCTTACTTACTTTGGTGGTGTCCAGGTAGCAGCACGATTGCTGCTCATTCCAGACATTCCGCCCATGCCTGACATTCCGTTCATGCCTGACATTCCGTTCATGCCTGACATTCCGTTCATGCCTGACATTCCGTTCATGCCTGACATTCCGTTCATGCCTGACATTCCGTTCATGCCCGACATTCCGCCCATGCCCGACATTCCGTTCATACCTGACATCCCACTCATTCCACGTTGGGGATAGAAAAAGATCTGGCCTTGCGGAGTAATCCTGAAATAACCCGAAGTACCGGACATACCACTCATTCCAGACATACCACTCATTCCGGACATTCCATCCATACCCTGCATGCCGCTCATTCCGGACATACCGCTCATGCCATCCATTCCCTGCATGCCGCTCATTCCGGACATGCCGCGCTGGCCACTCATGCCTGACATGCCACCCATTCCGGACATACCGCTCATGCCATTCATGCCTGACATGCCACCCATTCCGGACATACCGCTCATGCCATTCATTCCAGACATGCCGCTCATTCCGGACATACCACTCATGCCATCCATTCCCTGCATGCCACTCATTCCGGACATACCGCGCTGGCCACTCATGCCTGACATGCCACCCATTCCGGACATACCGCTCATGCCATCCATTCCCTGCATGCCACTCATCCCGGACATACCGCGCTGGCCGCTCATGCCTGACATGCCGCCCATTCCGGACATGCCGCTCATGCCATCCATACCCTGCATGCCGCTCATCCCGGACATGCCGCTCATCCCGGACATGCCGCTCATGCCAGTTTGTGGATAAAAGAATATTTGTCCTTGAGGTGTAATTCTGAAGT
>CAYTPO010000263.1:0-13469 GCA_964439815.1 uncultured Thiotrichales bacterium | reverse complement strand
GCAAACACCGTCTCTGGAAAGCCCTGAACTGAAGCAGTCACCAATCCGGCAAACAAACCGGACGACTGCTGAAACAGATCGAAACAATTCTCTCATCAGCCGAAATATTTCAGCAACACCCTTTTTGTACGCTAACAATCGTCAAGGGAGCCCAACCAATCGGCTCCTCCCAGCAATCAAAAGGAGGTCGTCATGAAACATCATTATTCAACACTCGCCGTTGCTGCACTGGTAGCCGGTTTCTCCGGAGTATCCCTTGCTGCAGAGCAGGCACCGGTTCAACTCCCCGACCTGGGTAGCCAGCAACAGGTTCAGGTACGCGGCAGTCAGTTGATGACTACCGAGGAACGCCAGGCCTTCCGGGCACGGATGCAGGCTGCCGGGAGTGCCGAGGAACGGCAGACCATTCGGGCCGAGCAGCATGAGTTGATGCAGAAACGTGCCGCAGAAAAAGGGCTGAAGCTCCCTGATGCACCCGCCAGCGGTTTTGGCTATGGACAGGGACGCGGAATGGGAATGGGCAGAGGGATGGGTGGTAACCGCTGAACCCATTGCAGCCGCATCGAAACTCAAACGCTCTTCTCTATTAAATCAACGAGGTTCCTGCAGATCAGGCAGGAACCCCCGGACTTTCAGGAACAAGTAAATGCTCAACAAAAAAAGAATCATGCACAATATTTCCCTGGCCCTGCTGGCCGCAGCGCTGAGTACCGCAATCATTGGCTGTGACGATGATGATGTCGCCACCATTGCCGATGACAACACGGCGGACACCCTGCTTGCCGTCGATGACAGTGGCAATAGCGTGATCGATAACAATGCACTGGAAAACTCGCTGGACCAACTGGCTACGGGGGAAATCAGTCCACAAGAGGAAGCCGGCCTGCTGTTCATGCGTGAAGAGGAAAAGCTCGCACGGGATGTCTACCTGACGCTGTATGACACCTGGAATCAGCAGATTTTCAAGAACATTTCCGACAGCGAACAGACACATACCGATGCCATCCTGTCCCTGCTGCAAAAATATGAAATTCCCGATCCGGTGGGCAACAATGCCATTGGTGTTTTCGTCAACCAGGATCTGCAGGCTTTGAATGATTCCCTGGTCAATACTGGCAACGCCAGCCTGATTGATGCCTTGCAGGTTGGTGCGGCCATCGAGGAAATCGATATTATCGATATCGAGAAACGCGAAGAAGATGTCATCAACAATGACGACATCATTAGCGTATACGAAATGCTGCTGAAGGGTTCCCGCAACCATCTGCGCGCCTTCATCAAGAACCTGGAAAACCAGGGCATCACCTATCAGCCACAGTATCTCTCCCAGGCTGAATACGATGCCATCATCAATGCCGAGATGGAGCGAGGCAACTGACACCCCTGCATGGATGGAACCCTGCCGGTGCGAAATCCGTCGCACCGGCCTGAACATTCCTCAAAGCGGCTGAATCCTCAGGGCCGTTATTTTCGCTAATTGTCGGATTCGAATCATGAACCGGCGCCCATGCACCTTTTTCCGATAGTGCCCCGATGCAATTCGCATGACAATGGTTCGAATACTCCTACCCGTTGAGGACTCTCAGAGAAAAATGGGGGGGTACTGACCGAAATAGCTTTCTCGGAGAAGCCAACCCGATGGCAACCCATCCGCGAATTTGGCAGAATTGACCTGCATCAGCGCACCAGCACACAAAGCGCTGCATCATCCAGCTCCCGTCAAAGAACCAGGAACTATTGCAATGAAAGAGTTGTACCCCTCCACTCCCTCGATCACGCTCCACGACCCACTGGCAGAGCTGCTGGGCGCCGGGAATGGTCAGTTCACCTATACATTTCTTGACGCAGTGAAGCTCTCGGGACACGCCTGCCCTACGGTGGCGGGAGCCTTTCTGATGGCAGTTCATGGTGTGAAGGCGCTGTTTGGTGATGAGATGCCCGTGCGAGGGCAGATCAGGGTCACGGTCCCCGGGCCAGTCAGCGCCGGGGTCAATGGGCCAATCAGCCAGGTATTGACGCTGATCACGGGTGCGGCGGCCGACAATGGCTTTCATGGCCTGAATGGCCACCATGTACGCAGCGGGTTGATGGACTTCGCCAAAGAGGGATCAGGGGCCTTCAGGTTTCAGCGAATGGACAACGAGCAATTGATCAGCATTGGTTACAATCCATCGGCCATTCCATCAGATCCCGAAATGAATGTGCTGATGAAACAGGTCATGCAGGGGCAGGCAGATGCCGAGGGAAAGAAAAGATTCGGCGAGTTATGGCGTGCACGGGTGGTCAGCATTCTCGAAGACAATGGCGAGCACACGCTGTCAATCAGCTGAATACCGTCCTGCTTGAACTAGGAGCCTGTCGGACTTAACGCTGTTTGGCTGCAAATCTTCATGCAGCGATTGATACCGGGCAAGACTTTTTTACCTTATCACCTCAGCTGGCCGCAACCAGCGCCAGCGGCTTGCTTTCGTTATGCAACAATTCCCGAAAATCACCCGGCGCTATCGGGGGACTGAAATAATACCCCTGTATCAATACCACGCCACGCTGTTGCAGAAAATCAAGCTGCTCCCACGTCTCCACACCCTCCGCCACGATATCGAGCCCCAGGCTTTTTGACATGGCAATAATCGCGGCAACCAGAACCTCATCACTACTATCTTTGCCAATGTCATTGATGAAGGCACGATCAATCTTGAGCACCTGCAGAGGGAATTTCTTCAAATAACTCAGTGACGAGTATCCGGTACCAAAATCATCCAGCGCCAGTTGAATGCCACGATCCCGCAATGCATTCAGAATTTCCAATGGGTTCTGTGAATCCTGGATCAGTAGACTTTCGGTAATTTCCAGTTTCAGCATTTCCGGCGGCAAGTTACTGTATGCCAGAGCATCATCCACACAGTCGAGTAAATCACCATTGCGAAACTGCCTTGAAGAAACATTGACGGAGATGAAGCGCCGGCCTTCCCTGGCCAGCGGCCAATTGGCCGCCTCCATGCAGGCTGTATTGAGAACAAATTGCCCGATCTCCTGAATCATCCCCAAGCTCTCGGCAATGGAAATGAACTTGTCCGGTGAGACAAAACCCAGCTCGGCATTGTGCCACCGTACCAGCGCCTCGGCACCAACCACTCTGGGTGTCTTCCCATCAATGGAAATGACAGGCTGGTAGACCACCGATATTTCCTTGTTCTCCAATGCCCGGCTCAAGTGGCTCGCAATGAGCATCTGCTCTTCGGCCACCTCACGCATTTCTCCAGAAAAGAACTGATAGCCACTGCGACCATGTCGCTTAGCCTGATACATGGCCGTGTCGGCACTCTGCATCAGCGTCTCGACGGTTTCGCCATCCCCCGGATAAATGCTGATGCCTATACTGGTCGTGCTGTGTACCTGACGTGAATCCACAGGAAACAGGCTGGCAAACGCATTGACCAGCTTTTCAGCCACCAGACCGGCATGCTCTGGTGATTCCAGATCTTCCAGCATCACCAGAAATTCATCACCACCCAACCTGGCCGCCATATCCACCTCTCGCAGAACAGTACGGATACGATTGGCCGCCTGCTGCAACAGCACATCACCCGCAGAATGCCCGAGGCTATCGTTGATGCTCTTGAAATTGTCCAGATCGAGAAACAGCAGCGCCAGTCTTTTTCCACTACGTCGGCTGCGGACAAGACCCTGCTCTATGTGTGATGTCATGTAGTGTCGGTTTGGCAGCCCCGTCAGTTGATCCACATTCGCCTGATAACGCAGCTTTTGCTCATATTCATTGCGCTCGGTGATATCCAGCGCAGTGGCGACAATGATCGGGGGAGTTTCCTCCCGTGATATCTGAAACCGGACTTCAACAGGGTATTTACGCCCATTCTTGCCATGGTGCTTACCGCGATAGAACACATAATCCTTGTGCCCGTCACGCATGGGTTGCAGGAGTTGCTCTACCTTGGCTTCATCCAGACCGTCAAGAATATCGGGTAGGCGAATGACCTGCAATTCGCGGCAAGAATACCCCAGGTTGTCGAGTGCCCGTGAATTAATCTGCAGAAATTGCAGCGTATCCGCATTGAGCACATAGATCTCATTGGAGCTGTCGTTGAGAATTCGTCCCAGACGATTGTCCAGCTTGCTTTTTTCTTCCTTCAGATCCTGCAGCAGAAAACCATTCTCGTAGCGCAAGCGCAGGGACGTTCGCAGCGTATTGTTGTAGGTGGCACCAAAACGCAGGAAAATCAGAATGAGCATCAGCTCCAGCAAGCCCGAACTGACCAACAGCTTGTTCTCCCCCAGCATCGACATGAGCGCCATCGGCCCCTGCAGAAGCAGAACGTAGAAGGTCAGCGCAACAAAGTCATGCAGTGTCACCAACGCACCGGCACTGATACCAATCAACAATGAGAGTGTAAATGCCTGATAGGCATCCATTTCCCCATTCCAGAAAACTACACTGATGCAGGTAATGGTCATTGCACTGAAAAGTACGGAGATGCGATAGCGCCACAGCCAGTTGGAGACTGACTGATCGGCATTCCCGTCACGCTGATAGCCACGCACCACCAGCGCACGAATCAGCGACGACAGACTCAATGCACCATACCAGAGCATCAGGGATTTCGGCTCGATATGGCCCCATTGCACATAGACATAGATCAAACCGACGATCTGTAACAACAGAAGAGCCGAGGCAGCCCGCCCAAACAGCATGTCGGTCTGATTACGACGTATCAACTGCTCTATATCGCGCGTATCCTCGGCCGTTACACCGGCAGTTCCCTTGTGATCCATAGATGTCCCAAGCGCCACCTGCCAGCCTCGCTGACACGCATTCGGCGAATATTTTTTTGTTGTTGTCTTCTGGTCATCGGCAGCCGCCGGAAAAACTTTAGCCTGAATCCGGGGTTTATCGGAACAAACCAGACCCGCCATTCTCGCGACACCACCCTCATTACCGGCAAGCGCTTGAATTCCCGGCGATCCACCCCAAACATCTACCGTGATTGTTGCCGGCGCGGATGCGCCTTGATGGGCAAGAGGAAAGGTAGTGACTCAACAACCGGTCGAAATACCGTGTGACCACCCGGAAAACCGTCGAAAGATATGAAACAGGGCAGAAAATGCGCTTTTACAAGCATTTGGCAACTGCTCAACGTTACTTGTACTTGAGCAGATTGACCCTTTTTCAACGCCGGGTTGGCGGATTTTGGAGGTGAACCGGGGAGCCACCAGAGATGAACATTTTTTAACTCAGATTTGCTGCCTTTCAGGAGTAAGCTGGGCAACCATCAGGCAATCATCGAGATTGCACTGATCAATACCCGGAAGCGTAGCTACCCCGCGAGTAGTTCGCAAAGCCAGGTAGCTGCCCGGATTCAGGTAGTACCCAAAACAGTTTTCAGCCTTTCGGGCACCATCCGGCTCCCGGTCATGGCGGAGAAAAAAGAAACAGGACAACAATGACTGAAGAAACATTAGCAACACCATCAACTGCAACCACTGCTGCACTGCAAGCGCACCATGCTGCTTTTCTGGAGGTGCGGGACCACCTGCAACAGCGGGTCATCGGCCAGGAAGCGCTGGTCGACCGGCTGCTGATTGCGCTACTGGCCGACGGCCATCTGCTGGTGGAAGGGGCGCCCGGACTGGCCAAGACCACTGCCATCAAGGCGCTGGCCGACATGATCGAAGGTGACTTTCATCGCTTGCAGTTCACCCCCGACCTGCTCCCCGGCGATCTGACCGGCACCGACGTCTACCGCCCGGAGACCGGGGAATTCGTCTTTCAGCCCGGCCCGCTGTTTCACAACCTGATTCTGGCCGACGAGATCAACCGCGCTCCCGCCAAGGTGCAATCTGCACTGCTGGAGGCCATGGGTGAACGGCAGATCACGGTCGGCCGTACCACTTATACCCTGCCACGGCCGTTTCTGGTCATGGCAACACAGAACCCGATCGAGCAGGAGGGTACCTACCCACTGCCGGAGGCACAGCTCGACCGATTTCTGATGCATGTGCTGATCGACTACCCGTCGGCAAGACACGAGCATGCCATCCTCGAACTCGCCCGCCGGCAGGCCAGCGCACAATACTCGGCCACGCGGGAAAACCTGCCACAACTGAGCAAGGTTCAGGTGGAGGAGGTGCAGCAGGGATTATTGGCCATGCACATGGCCGAGCCGGTGCAGGAATACCTGGTGCAACTGGTGCTTGCCAGCCGCGATCCGGCGCCTTACAGCCAGGATCTGGCACGCTGGATCAGCTATGGCGGCAGCCCCCGCGCCACCATTGCACTGGATCGCTGCTCACGCGCCCACGCCTGGTTGCAGGGTCGTGACTATGTCTCCCCCGAGGACGTGCAGGCCATCGCCCACGACGTGCTGCGACACCGGATTCTGGTCTCCTACGAGGCCGAGGCCGAAGGCATCAGCAGTGACAAGGTGATCAACGAACTGATCCGCCATACGCCGGTAGCCTGAGCAGCATCATGCCCATGAAATTCAGACAGTGGAGACAGCGGCCCACGACGGACAACTCCCCGTCGATCGCACAGGCAGACCGCCTCAATTCGGCCACGCATGTCACGACCAGCGAACTGATCGCACTGCAACAGGCAGCACGCAAACTGAAGCTGGAACGCAGCATTCCCGCCACCGCCTCGACGGTCGGGAGCCATCGCTCACGCTTTCGTGGTCGTGGCATGGACTACTCGGAATCACGTGTCTATCAGGCCGGCGACGATATTCGCGGCATGGACTGGCGTGTGACCGCTCGTGCCGGCAAACCCCACACCAAACTCTATGAAGAGGAGCGTGAACGCCCGGTGGTAATGCTGCTGGATTTCAGCCCCAGCCTCTTCTTCGGCTCCCGCAAGGCGCTGAAATCCGTGGTGCTGGCCCGGGCCGCAACGCTGCTCGGCTGGGCTGCTGCACGCAATGGTGATCGCATTGGCGCACTGCTGTTCAATGGCGAGCATACCGAGCTGCCACCCAAAAGCGGCCAGCATGGCGCACTCAACCTGATCCGCCAACTGGTTCGCTACAGCGACCCACTGCACGGCCTTGCTGCCGAGCCGAAGCGGGGCCACCTCAACGCGGCGCTGAAACGCCTGCGCCGCACCGTGCGTCCCGGTTCACTGGTTTTCCTGCTCAGCGATTTCTACGATATCGACGACGATACCGGCACCCAGCTGCAACGACTGCAGCAACACAACGACATCGTCGCCATCCAGGTCGTCGACCCGCTGGAACTCGAAGCACCCCCACCCGGTCGCTACGCCGTGACCGATGGCCGGCAGACCGGATTTCTCGACACCACCTCACACCGCACGCGCGAGCAGTACAACGCATTCTTTGCGGCACATCACCAACGTATCGAGGAGCTGATGCGCCGCTACCAGATCCCGCTGCTGCAGCTCTCCACCGCCGATGATGTCACGCAGACCTTGCAGTCATGGTTTGGCGCAAGTCGGCGCAAATCACTGCAACAGAAACACAGGGCAGCTTGATGAACGGCGCAACACGACAGCCATTCCCGGCCGTGCCGCAGACACCTGCCAACACGCTGCAGCTGGAAGACATTCATCTGCCACAGCAACCCGGCTTCTGGCCACCGGCGCCTGGCTGGTGGCTACTGCTGGCCTTGCTGCTGGGCCTCGCACTGCTGGCGGCACGAAAAGTCCGGAGCATGCTGCAACAGCGAAAACAACAACGCGCTGTCGAGGCAACGCTGCAACGGCTGCGGCGGGAACTCGACAGCGGAAATCCGCAACAAGCAATTACCGATATCAATGTATTCTTGCGAAAAATGGCACTGACCCATTATCCCGGCGAAGACATCGCCAGCCTGACCGGCCGACAGTGGCTGGAATTTCTCGATCGCAGCGGCCATACCACCGAGTTTACCCGTGGTGCGGGTGCAATACTGGCCGAAGGTCCCTATCGCGCCGAACCACCCGCAACGCTGGATAAAGCCGCGCTGATCAAGGCAGTGGAACAGTGGATCAAGCGCGCCGCAAAGGCTCGGCCCGAGACCACGCCACTCTATCCCGCAGAGCGGCACCAGACAGCGCGAGGTGCCGCATGAATCTGGAATTCCAGTGGGCCTGGGCCTTCTTTCTGCTGCCACTGCCATTGCTTGCCATGCTACTGCTGCCACAGGCTGCCACGGCCACTCCGGCAGCGCTGCGCATTCCCTTCTTCAATGCCCTGCAATCCGGGCTGAGCATGCAGCAACAACCACGCTCACGCCTGTGGCAGATAGTATCGATCATCGCCTGGGTGCTGTTGGTAACGGCTGCGGCCCGGCCGCAATTGATCGGTGAAAGCATCGAATTGCCGGTAACCGGCCGCAGCCTGATGATGGCCGTGGATATCTCCGGATCGATGCTGACCGAGGACATGGAGATCAATGGCAGAACCATTACCCGACTGACTGCCGTCAAGGCCGTGGCCGGTGACTTCATCGAACACCGCGAAGGCGATCGCATTGGCCTGATCCTGTTTGGTACCCAGGCCTACCTGCAGGCACCGCTGACCTTCGACCGCAAGACCGTGCGTACGCTGCTCGATGAAGCGCAGATGGGGCTGGCCGGCCAGCAGACCGCCATTGGTGATGCCATTGGCCTGGCCGTCAAGCGTCTGCAGAAACAGCCACGGGAAAACCGTGTACTGATCCTGCTGACCGATGGCGCCAATACCGCCGGCAATGTCGATCCGCTGAAGGCGGCCGATCTGGCGGCACAGGAAGGCATTCGCATCTACACCATCGGCGTCGGCTCGGAGTCCCAGCTGATCCAGACGCCCTTTGGCATACAGCAGGTCGGTGGTTCCGACCTGGACGAGGCATCGCTCAAGGCCATTGCGGCCAAAACCGGCGGAAAGTATTTCCGCGCCCGCGATGTCGAGAGCTTGGCAGGAATCTATGCGTTGCTGGATGAAATCGAACCCCTGTCAGAGGACATGCTGAGCTATCGCCCGGTGGATGAACTCTACCAATGGCCGCTGGCACTGGCGCTGCTGCTGACCGTGCTGACCGCCCTGGGACGTGGCGACCTGCTGCAACTGCCTGCCGGCGTCAAGGAGCGTATTCATGGCTGATCTGCATTTTGAAACCCCGCTATGGCTGCTGGCCCTGTTACCCCTGGGGCTGCTGCTGTGGGCACTGACAACCACTTCGACTCATGGCAACAGCTGGAAGGACATCATCGACCAGCGGCTGCAACCCCTGCTGCTGCGTCGCAGCGGACATGCCGTATCGCAGACATGGCTCTGGCTGCTCGCCAGCGGCTGGTTCCTCACCGTGATCGCACTGGCCAACCCCGCCTGGGAGCACAAGCCCCGGCCTGTATTCCAGACCGATGCCGCGCAGGTCATTGTGCTGGATCTCTCCAGTTCGATGCAGATCAGCGACATCAAGCCATCCCGGCTGGCACGGGCCAAGTTCAAGATCGAGGACATCCTCTCGACCCAGCAGGAAGGCCAGACCGGTCTGGTGGTATTTGCCGGCGATGCCTTTGCTGTCACACCGCTGACCCGCGACAACGAGACGCTGCGTTCGCTGCTGGCAACACTGGATACCCGGATGATGCCGGTACAGGGCAGCCGCGCCGATCTGGGGCTGATTCAGGCAGGTGACCTGCTGAAACAGGCCGGTGTTACACAGGGGCAGATCCTGTTGATTGCCGATGGCGCCGAAAGAAATCCCGCCCTCGCCGCAGCCAAGTCGCTGCACAAGGCGGGTCATCGCGTTTCCGTGCTGGGCGTCGGCACCGCTGCAGGTGGCCCGCTGCCCAACCTGCATGACCACAACGACAAGCCGATCGTCGTGCCATTGCAGGAAACCGTGCTGCAGCAGATCGCTAGTGCAGGCGGGGGCATCTATCGCCATATGGTCGGGGACGATAGCGATATCCAGGCATTGATCGCGGATATGCCTGGTACTGCGAGCAACCAGGCCAGCCGGTCCGAAGACCTGCAACAGCAGGACTGGGTAGCCGAAGGGCCATGGCTGGTGCTGCTGTTACTGCCGCTGGCGGCACTGGCTTTTCGTCGTGGCTGGATCATGGGCCTGCTGCTGGCCGTTTCCATTGGCTACCAGCCTGCTCCGTTGCTGGCCTCCCCCTGGGAAAACCTCTGGCAACGCCAGGATCAGCAGGCCGACAAGGCACTGCGCACCGGAGACTATGAACAGGCCGAAAAAATTGCCAGCGACCCGCTCCGCAAGGGCAGTGCCGCCTACAAGGCAGGACGTTATACCGAAGCGCTGCAGGACTTCAGCCAGGCCAGCGGTGCCGATGCGGCCTACAACCGCGGCAATGCGCTGGCCCGACTGGGAAAATACAGTGAGGCGATCAAAGCCTATGAGGAAGCGCTGGCCCAGCAGCCCGACATGGCCGACGCCAGCACCAACAAGGCACGGATCGAGGACCTGCTGAAAAAACAGCAGCAACAGAAAAAGCAGGAGAAATCGGGGAAGCAGGATCAATCCCAACAGCAGAAACAGTCAGGCGACAAAAAGGATCAGCAGCAGTCCGGCCAGGACAGCAAATCCGGGCAGCAAGAGGGTGAACAGCAGCAGGAATCATCCGGGCAGCAGAACGCCGAGCAGAAAAACGAGGCCGGGCAGCAAAGCAAGGACAAGCAGGATGAAGGCCAGAATGCACAGCAATCCGGCGAGCAACGGAAACAGGCCGAGCAGGCATCCGGCAAGGACGATTCAGCTACAGAAAAAAAGGGTGAAGAAAAGTCCGGACAAGCGCAGGACAAAAACCAGTTTGCCGAAGCCGCCAGGGAATTGAAAAAGAATGCCGGCAAGGAGCAGGGCGACGAGGAGCAGGAAAAGAGCAACGCGCAGCAACAGGCACAGACCGGGAAAAAACCTGGCGAGAACAAAAAAACCGAACAGCAAAGTCAGATGGCACAACCCGAAAATCCGGAGCAATCCGGTCAGCCTGATGATCAGGAAGCCGCCGCCATGGAGGCCGATGATCTGAGCAACGAGGAAAAGCTGGCCGCCCAACAGTGGCTGCGCCGCATTCCCGATGATCCCGGAGGCCTGCTGCGACGCAAGTTCAAGTATCAGTATCAACAGCGTGCGCAATCACAGAATCGCGCATCAGGAAACCCATGGTAGTTTCAACATGAAAAAAACATTTCTCATTCTCGCCAGCCTTCTGCTGCTCCTACATGGGCAGGCAATGGCTGCGGTGCGGGCTTTTCTCAATCAGGACCACGCCTATATTGGCGACCCGGTTACACTGACCATCGAAGTGGATGGCAACTCCAATGCCAGGCCGGATCTAACGGTACTGAAAAAATCATTTCGCATACTCGGTACCGGCACCAGTTCCAATGTCAGCATTGTCAACGGCGTTACCAGCTCGAAAAAAAGCTGGAATGTCACGCTGATGCCCCAGGGCAAGGGTCAGCTGACCATTCCTGCCATTCAGGTCGGCGCGGAAAAATCGCAGCCTCTGATGCTGACCGTTACCGATGTCCCTGCCGAGGTAAAGGCGCAACTCAGGGATCATGTGATTCTGGAAGCCGAAACCGGCAACCACAATGATACCGTTCATGTGCAGCAGCAAATCAGCTATATACTCAAGCTCTATACCGATGACGATGTTGTCTCCGGCGAACTGATTGCACCACAAATCAAAAATGCCGTGGTCGAGCAGATCAGTGAAGACAAGCGTTATCGTGCGACCCGAAATGGCAAGACCTTCAATGTGCTGGAACGCCATTACGTGATTTCGCCGGAACGCAGTGGCAGGCTGAATATTCCACCAGCACAATTTCGAGGCAAGTTGAAACAGCCGCGAAAAAAACAGCCATCCTCACGACGCCGTAGCCCGTTGGATGATTTCTTCAATCGTGATGGATTTTTCAATGACCCCTTCAGCCAGGATTTCTTCAACGATCCGTTCAGCGACGATTTCTTTGCCGGCACGCCCTTTGGCAATCCGGGGAAACCCATTCGCACCAGCAGCAATGCGCTGAGCATTAAAGTCCTGCCGGTGCCAAAAAATTATCACGGCCAGAACTGGCTGCCGGCGGAAGAAATCCAAATCCAGGATAGCTGGGATGAGCACCTGCCACCCTTCAAGGTGGGAGAACCCGTCATACGCTCATTGCGATTCCAGGCCAAGGGACTTTCAGGTTCACAGATTCCCGAACTGACGCTGCCTGAACCGAACGGCATGCGGCTATACCCGGAGCCCGCCAAAACGGAAACCCGCACCGATGGCGAAACCGTTTATGGCATCAGTGAACAAAGCATCACCTACATTCCCAACCAGGCCGGGAATATCACCATTCCCAAAGTATCCATCGACTGGTGGAATACACGAACAGGAAAACAGGAAACCGTCACCCTGCCTGCTCGGGTTATCGAAGTAAAACCCGGTGCGGCTAAAATGAGCAAGCCGGCACCAAATAACAGCAGTGCAGAAAAAAAATCTGCCAATAAACCGGCGACATCAAAGCCCGACTTTGCAGACCAGCAGCCCGCTACCTCAACCAGCGGCAACCGCAGTCTCTGGGTAGTCATCGGCATCGCAGCCGCCGCCATCCTGCTGGGTTTGCTCTGGCGCCTGATCAAGCCTCAAAAAAAACGCACAACCAAACAGCCAACCCAACCCGCGGCCGCACCCAAAACACGCATCGACAAACGCGCAATCAAAAAAGCGCTGCAACAGGCCTGCGAAAACAACAACGCCAGCGAAGCAGCCCGCCAATTGCTCAAGCTCGCTGCAGCAACCTGGCCACAGAACCCACCACAAAGCCTCGGCGCACTCGCCAGCAGAGTAACCAAAGGGCAGGAAGCCATCAGGGAACTCGACCGACAGCTTTATGCCTCTGCGGATTCCCAATGGCAGGGAGCACAACTGTGGACAGCGGTAAGGGATGGATTGAAAGGGTCGGAAACCCACGACAACAACGAACAGACAGGAATTGCCGGACTTTATCCGGGACATGATTGAAACTGTGGCAGAGGCGCGTTAATTCAGCCGTCAGGAGGTAGGGTGCCATTAGCGATAGCGTAATGCACCATAGACCCCCTTCTCACCAGGCCAACAACGAAAGGCAGCTCAACTATTCAGGCTTGGGTGCTCACATCCCTGTGGGCTGGATACCGGCTTCCCTGCCGGCATGACGTAGCCAACTCGGGCGCCCCGAATTTATCCGCCAAACGTAGGGTGCCATTAGCGATAGCGTAATGCACCATGATTTCCCGCCAGAGGTAGGGTGCCATTAGCGATAGCGTAATGCACCATAGAACACCTTCACACCAGGCCAACAACGAAAGGCAGCGCAACTATTCAGGCCTGGGTGCTCACATCCCTGTGGGCTGGATACCGGCTTCCCTGCCGGCATGACGTAGCCAACTCGGGCACCGCGAATTTATCCGCCAAACGTAGGGTGCCATTAGCGATAGCGTAATGCACCATAGAACATCTTCACACCAAG
>CAYTPO010000262.1:0-4538 GCA_964439815.1 uncultured Thiotrichales bacterium | reverse complement strand
GAGGGAAAGCCATATTAGGCCATTTTTTTCACTGATTTGAGGAGAATATTGGCTATATTTGACGAAAACCAGGGGGAAAAAGGGCCAAAATGGCTTTTCCGCAGTAGGCTTCCTATTCTCGGACAGGCTCCTAGGAGGCTGGTACAAGCTACTGATCTCAGAGGTGGGCTGAGTAGTTACACCCGTTTTTCGCTTTACTATTGGGTGAAGCCGGAATATTTTGAAA
The DNA here is from genome assembly GCA_964439815.1 of uncultured Thiotrichales bacterium. Taxonomy (GTDB): domain Bacteria; phylum Pseudomonadota; class Gammaproteobacteria; order UWMA-0217; family UWMA-0217; genus JALSHZ01. The sequence goes on along the minus strand of CAYTPO010000262.1, from coordinate 4,312 downwards.
TCCCCGTAAAACCAACATCTTGCAGCATTCACTCCTGTTTAAACCCTGAACCCAGGTAGAAGTCAGCTCCCGGTCTGTATCACGGGGCCTCTGATATATTCGTCCGAACCACCCCCTGCGCCCTTCAGGCAAGGGCCGCGATCCGTACCACAATAAAACGCGCAACTACCCGGCAAGTTCTTCACCTGTGTAGTGGTTGCCAATTCGATATGTTGATGTGCTGCGTTAGGTTCTCCAACGTACATGCGCTATTATTACGTCCCCTTCGAAATCCATGATTCAGGATAATGCTAGGATCTATTACAAAGAAGATTTTCGGTAGCCGAAACGACCGACTCGTCAGGCAATATCAAAAGACAGTCGACAAGATAAACGAGTTGGAACCCGGCCTCGCGAAGCTTGGAGATGCCGAGATTCAGGCCAAGACAGCCGAATTTCGCTCCCGACTGGAAGCGGGTGAGCAGCTTGATGATCTGTTGCCGGAAGCCTTTGCGGTCGTTCGGGAAGCTGCAAAACGTGTGTTGGGCATGCGCCACTATGATGTCCAGTTGATTGGCGGCATGGTGTTGCACGATGGCAAGATCGCCGAGATGCGGACTGGTGAGGGTAAGACGCTGGTGGCGACACTGGCGACCTATCTGAATGCATTGCCTGGCAAGGGCGTTCATATCATCACCGTCAATGATTACCTGGCCAAGCGTGATGCCGGTTGGATGGGTAAGGTGCATGAGTTTCTTGGACTTTCCGTGGGTGTCATTGTCGGCCAGATGGAGCATGAGGAGAAGAAGGAGGCCTATGGTGCCGATATCACCTACGGCACCAACAACGAATTCGGGTTTGACTATCTGCGTGACAACATGGCCTTCTCGCCTGATGGCAAGGTGCAGCGCGGTCTGAACTACGCGATTATTGATGAGGTCGACTCCATTCTGATCGACGAGGCCAGAACACCGCTGATCATTTCCGGCCCTACCAATGAAACCTCGGATCTCTATATTGCACTTGACGCCATTGCGCCCAAGCTGACCCGTCAGGAAGATGAGGAGGCGCCGGGTGATTTCTATGTGGATGAAAAAGCCAAGCAGGTTTTCATCTCGGAAGAAGGGCATGACAAGGTTGAGGCGCTGCTGGTGGAGGCGGGGTTGATGCAGGAAGGTGACAGTCTCTACAATCCTGCCAATATTGCCACCCTGCACCATCTCAATGCCGCGCTGCGGGCACACGCGCTGTTCCAGCGAAACATCGATTACATCGTCAGCAACGGTGAAGTGGTCATCGTCGACGAGTTTACCGGGAGAACCATGCCTGGCAGACGCTGGTCGGATGGTTTGCATAGGCCATCGAAGCCAAGGAACATGTTGATATACAACCCGAAAACCAGACACTGGCGTCGATAACCTTCCAGAACTATTTCCGTATGTACGACAAATTGTCGGGCATGACCGGTACGGCTGATACCGAAGCCTATGAATTCCAGCAGATCTACAATCTTGAAGTTGTGGTCATTCCCACTAACCGGGAAATGGTTCGTGATGACATGAATGACCTGATCTATCTGCACGAAAAAGACAAGTTTCTGGCGATGGCCAAGGACATCAAGCAGTGTGTGGAGGATAATCGGCCAGTGCTGGTGGGTACCGCCTCCATCGAAACCTCGGAAGTGGTCTCGGAGTTGCTGAAGCAGGAAAAGATTCCACATGAGCTGCTCAATGCCAAGCAGCATGAGCGAGAAGCGCATATTGTGGCACAGGCAGGTCGCGCCGGGGCCGTGACCATCGCGACCAATATGGCTGGTCGTGGTACCGACATTGTATTGGGTGGCAGCCTGGATGCAGAGCTTGATGCATTGAGTGACGATGCATCGGTAGAAGAGATAGAGGCTGTGAAAGCTGCCTGGAAGAAACGCCACGAAGACGTTATCGCCGCAGGTGGGTTGCATATCATCGGTACCGAGCGTCACGAGTCTCGGCGGATCGACAACCAGCTTCGTGGACGTGCCGGCCGTCAGGGAGACCCGGGTTCGAGCCGGTTCTATATCTCGCTAGAAGATAACCTGATGCGCATCTTTGCTTCCGACCGCATGCGCTCGCTGATGCAACGTCTGGGCATGGATGATGGCGAGGCCATCGAGAATTCGATGGTGACCAAATCCATCGAGAATGCGCAACGCAAGGTCGAGGCGCACAACTTCGATATTCGCAAGAATCTCCTCGATTACGATAATGTCGCCAATGATCAGCGCAAGGTCATCTATCAGCAACGTGACGAGATTCTGGCAGCGGTTGATATCGAGGAGCAGGTCAAGGGAATTCTCGAGGATGCCATTGCCGCACGCTTCTATGAATTCATTCGGCCGGGTAGCATCGAAGAGCAGTGGGACGTTGAAGGATTGCAGGAGGCACTGAAGGCCGATTTCGAGCTCGATTTCCCGATTCAGGCCTGGCTCGACGAGGACAGCAAGCTTCATGAAGAGACACTGCTCGACAAGATCGTCGAAGAGGCGGGCAGGGTGTATGCGGCCAAGGAGGCGCTTTATGGCTCCGAACTGATGCGCCAGATCGAACGCGACCTGATGCTGCAGATCGTGGACAACCATTGGAAGGAGCATCTTGCCGCGATGGATTATCTACGCCAGAGCATTGGTTTGCGGGGTTATGCGCAAAAGGATCCAAAGCAGGAATACAAGCGTGAAGCCTTTGACATGTTTCAGAATCTGCTGGAGCGGATCAAGCACGATGTGGCCTCGGTGCTGTTCCGATTGCAGATCCAGGGTGAACAGGATCTGCCACAACATCCCAGCGAGGAAGAGGCGGAGAGCCAGATGCAGTTCTCCCACCCGGATGCCGAGAGTGCTTTGGGCGAAGGGGAGGCGGAAAATCCCAGGGTTCCTGATCCCACCCCCTTCAAGCGGGATACCCCAAAAGTCGGACGCAATGACCCCTGTCCCTGTGGTTCCGGCAAGAAATACAAGCATTGCCACGGCAAGCTGAGCTGATACGGGGGAAATCCATGGCAGTCGGTATCGAGTCGGTAACGCAACTTCCAGCTGTAGACGGTGTGAGGGTGGCCAGCGCCGCAGCGGGCATTCGCTATCAGGGGCGTAATGACCTGGTACTTTTCGAATTTTCAGCCGGCACGGAAGTGGCCGCCGTGTTCACGCGCAACCGTTTCTGTGCGGCGCCCGTTACCGTCGCAAAGCGTCATCTGGCCGCCCGGCCCAGCCGTTATTTCCTGATCAACTCCGGTAATGCCAATGCAGGCACTGGTATGACGGGGATTGCTGCTGCCGAGGCCTGCTGCGAAGCAGTCGCCGATCTTGCAAAGGCTTCACCAGAGACGGTGCTGCCCTTTTCCACCGGTGTGATTGGTGAGCAGTTGCCGGTGGAAAGGTTCGAGGCAACATTGCCCGATATGTTGGCCAGCCTTGCCGGTGATGGCTGGGTCGAAGCAGCTCACGCGATCATGACAACCGATACGGTGGCAAAGGGTTGCAGCCGGGTATTGCAGCTGGACGGGAAGGTGATCACCATCAACGGCATCGTCAAGGGTGCCGGCATGATCCGGCCGGACATGGCGACCATGCTCTGTTTTATTGCCACGGATGCTGCGGTACCGGCAGCCCTGCTGCAGCGATGGGTCACTGAAGGTGTCGCGAAGAGCTTCAATTGCATCACGGTCGATGGTGATACTTCTACCAACGATGCCTGTGTGGTTGCTGCAACGGGCGCTTCCGGGGTTCTCCTCGATGATGCCGGCAGTACGGCGGCGGAGCAATTTGTGGCTGCCTTGCATGAGCTGATGCGAGATCTGGCCCAGGCGATGATTCGCGATGGTGAGGGGGCAACCAAGTTTGTGACCATTCAGGTGGAAAGTGCCGCAACTCTCACGCAGGCGCGGGAGGTAGCGTTTACCGTGGCGCATTCGCCGCTGGTGAAAACAGCGCTGTTCGCCAGTGACCCGAACTGGGGGCGAATACTGGCGGCGGTGGGCCGGGCACCAACCGAGGCGTTTGATATTGACGCAGTTGATATTTGGTTGGGTGATGTGGCCATCATTCATGCTGGAGAACCGGCGGCCGGTTATACGGAAGCTCGCGGGCAGGCCGTCATGGATCAGGACGAAATCACGATTCGTATTGGTCTTGGGGCTGGCTCGGAGGCGGTAACGATATGGACTTCCGACCTCTCCTATGACTATGTGAAAATCAACGCCGATTACCGATCCTGAACCTTGACTGCCGAAACCTTCCTGCACGTTGCTGTTGGCGTTATCCAGCGTGATGATCGTGTGCTATTGAGCCGCCGCGCTCTGC
>CAYTPO010000261.1:0-5288 GCA_964439815.1 uncultured Thiotrichales bacterium | reverse complement strand
GGAGGCCGCAATCCAGACCACAGGGAGGTGAGCACCGACATGCCGATTAGGCACCCTGCTCACCAGTACCGCCATCACTCCAGCACTGTCACTGTGTTGGGCAGATTCTCCCGTATCACGTCCGCAAATGCTTCCAGTGCCTTTTTTCGCGGAAAGCTTCTTCGATAGACCAGTGAAATCCGCCGATAGGTATCGGGCAGGTCGAGTTTGCGTGCGATGATGCCGCTGTCGGTCATCCATGAACCTCGGGTCGCCAGTGCGGGTACCAGCGTGGAGCCAAATCCGGCACCAACCAGCTGCAGCAAGGTTTCCAGGCTGGCAGCTTGCAGGTCGCCCATTTCACTGTGCTGGGGGCGATGATCCCAGCCGCAGACGCCCATGACTTGCTGGGCCAGGCAGTGGCCATCCGACAGGATCAGCAGATTCATGTGTTCCAGGTCTTCGTGGGTGATTTCTTCCTTGTTGTAGATGGGATCGTTGACCGGGTGGGCGAGCCAGAATGGCTCATCGAACAGGGGCATCTCCACAAGCTCGGGGTCGTCAACTGGCGTGGCCAGCAGCGCGGCATCGATTTCGTGGTTTTTCAGCCGCCTGGTAAGTGTATCGGTGATCTCTTCGAACAGTACCAGCGTCATTTGCGGGTAGTGTTTTTTCAGCGGCAACAGGATCAGGGGCACCAGGTAGGGACTGAGTGTGGGAATTGCACCGGCGCGAAGCGGCCCGGCCAGGGGGTCCTGATGGGCCTTGGCGGCCATGACCAGTGCATCTGCCTGCTCGATGACCCTGCGTGCATAGCCGATGATTTCCTCACCGATCGGGGTCAGGTCGACCGATCGCTTGGTGCGTTCGAACAGCGTGACACCCAGCTCTGCTTCCAGCTTCTTGATCTGGCCGCTCAGTGTCGGCTGGCTGACAAAACAGCGTTCAGCCGCCTTGCCAAAATGGCGCAGGTCGGCCACGGCAATAATGTATTTGAGGTCACGAATGTTCATGGGGTTTTCTCATCGGCTATGGCTATTTGATTGCGAGAATTCAGCGATTTCATGAATGGCGAAGTGAAATATACAATACTTTGATGAGAGACCTTAGCCCCTTGCTACCCGACCTGACCATCCAGCCTGCCAGTGCTGCTGATCTGCCCGTCATCAATGCGATCATCGAAGCATGTGTAGCCAACTGGGACTTACCTGAACGGGTCAAACGCCTTGCACTTGCGGGTTACTTCTATCGACGGGAGGATCTGGAGTGCATGCAGATTGTAGTAGCGTGTTTCGAAAATGGGAAAGCGATTGGTGTGGGTGCCATAGGCCCGGTGCCGGCGGAGGATCTTCCCGCGGGGAAAACTGGTGCGCTACTGCATGGGCTGTATGTCGCGCCGCCCGATCAGAAGAAAGGCGTGGGCCAAAGGCTGCTCGACTGGGCGTGGAAAAGGGTGGATGAGCAGGCGCTGGATGGCTTGCTGGTCAAGGCGCAGGCTGATGCCAATCCCTATTTTGCAAGACAGGGATTCAGTCTGCTGCCGGTCAACAATCCCGGCAGAGACTACCCCTATCGCTGGTGGCGAGAAGCGGCGCCGCCTACTGGTCGCCCTCGCCCTTCACCGCCTTCCTGAGCAGCTTGTCCTGAAAGGCTTCAACCAGATCGATCGGTACGGGGAATACGATGGTTGAACTGTTCTCGGTGGAGATGTCACTCAGTGTTTGCAGATAGCGCAGTTGCAGTGCCTGAGAGTTCCCGGACAATACATCAGCCGCTTCACGCAGTTTCTTCGAGGCCTGCATTTCGCCTTCGGCATGGATGACCTTGGCGCGCCGTTCCCGCTCGGCTTCGGCCTGGCGTGCAATGGCCCGCACCATGCTTTCGTCCAGATCGATATGCTTGATCTCGACATTGGTTACCTTGATGCCCCAGGCGCTGGTCTGTTCGTCCAGAATTTCCTGAATGTCGTGATTCAGCTTGTCGCGTTCGGACAGCATCTCATCCAGCTCGTGTTGCCCCAGAACGGAGCGCAAGGTGGTCTGCGCCAGCTGGCTGGTGGCCATGTAGTAGTTTTCCACCTGAATGATGGCTCGCTCCGGATCGACAACGCGAAAATAGAGCACGGCGCTGACATGCACCGTGACGTTGTCACGGGAGATGACATCCTGCGGTGGTACGTCCATGGTGATGACCCGCAGATCGACGCGCACCATTTTCTGGATGCCGGGGATCACCAGGATCAGCCCCGGCCCCTTGACCTTCTGAAAACGGCCAAGAAAGAAAATAACGCCGCGCTCGTATTCGGGCAGCACCTTGACTGCCGACATCAGGATGCCGCCAACAATCAGGATGGGTACAAGATAATCGAATAAAATCATGTTTCCTCCAAAGGACTCACTTTGACGACCAGATGGTCGACTGAATCAATTCTCACTTTTTGTCCGACCTTGATCGGAGTATCGCTTTCGGCCAGCCAGTTTTCTCCCTCCACTCTAACACGGCCACGTTGATCGATGTCCTCGATGGCTTCGGCCTCCAGCCCGATCATGTATTCCTTGCCGGTCATAACTTTCTTGCGGCGGATGCTGACAATCCGCCCCAGCAGCCACAGCAGAAACCCGGCCGCAATCAACGCCACGCTACTGATCAGCGGGATGGAAACGCCAAGATGCGGGTCGTCAAACAGTATGATCGACCCGACGACGAATGCAATTACACCACCCGCACCGAGAATGCCTGCGCTGGTGATAAAAACTTCTGCCACAATGAAGCCCAATCCAAGTGCAACGAGTAAAAGTCCGGTGTAATTGACGGGCAATATCTGGAAGGCATAAAGCGCCAGCAACAGGGAGATACTGCCCGCGACACCGGGAAGTATGTAGCCGGGGTGGGCAAATTCGATGAATAATCCGTAAATGCCCGCCAGTAGCAGAAAATAGGCGATATTGGGGTCTGTGATGATTGATAGCAGCCGAGACCGCCAGTCCGGCTGTACCACCTCCACCGTGAGATCCGAGGTGGCGAGAGTGAGCCTGCCGTTATTGATGGGAATCTCGCGGCCATCGAGCTGCCTGAACAGATCGTCCCTGTCGTGTGCAATCAGGTCGATTACGTTCAGCTCCAGTGCCTCGGTAGCCGTCAGGCTTACCGCCTCGCGTACCGCCTGCTCTGCCCATGCCTCGTTGCGGCCACGAAGCTTTGCCAGCCCCTTGATATAGGCGGTGGCATCGTTGATAACCTTCTTCATCATGCTGCTCGGTGATTTTCCCGATGATCCGGAATCGGTACCATCCCCCTTCTTCTCGGAAAAGCCCGGAACGCCCCCCAGAGACACGGGCGTTGCGGCCCCAAGATTGGTTGCCGGTGACATGGCTGCCACATGGCTGGCATAGAGAATATACGTGCCAGCGCTGGCTGCGCGCGCGCCCTGCGGCGTCACCCAGGTAACCACCGGTACACGGGAAGCAAGGATTGCGCTGATGATCTGCCGCATGGAATGATCCAGCCCCCCGGGAGTGTTCATCTCCAACACCACCAATTGGGCGGATTCCGCATTGGCTCGCTCCAGGGCACGAACAATCAAATCCTGCGAAACCGGACCAATCGCACCCGTTACCTCGATACTGAAAGCCTTGCCTCCGGCAAAAACCGCCGGTGCCACTGCGAATACCAGAAGCAGAAGCAACAACTGACATTGAAAGAATCTACGCATGACCGCCTCATGTTGGATCGGTACAACCATTGTCCTCCTGCTGCGTTCAGGGGGCAAATCATGGGCAACAGAGGGAAGTAATCCCGGTCTAATAAGATTGCTTTACCGGATGGTTTCCACAGCACAAAATGTCTGCATCACCAACAGACAGGAGACCGGAATGAAAAAGACCCTCAACAAGCTGCCACGCATAGCTACCCTCGTTGGGTGCATATTCCTTGCCCCGATAGCGTTGGCAGCCGACACAAGCGGTGCGGACAGACCATTGATCAAAGTCCCAGCCGATGGAAAGTATCGCGTCGTCTACGATGTACGCTCAGGTGCCATCTCGGCCGGAATCAACAAGGGCCTCTACTATGTACGCGGACTGATAGAAGCCTATCGAAAACAGGGCGTCGAACCAAAACAGCTCGACATCCACATCGTTATGCACAGCAAATCGGCAAAAGCGCTACTGGTTGATGACGCCTACCAACTTGCCAGCGACGACCCCTTCGCCATCAACCCCAATGCCAAGATCGTCGGCGACCTGCATGAACTGGGCGTCAGCGTTGAAATCTGCCATAGCGCCATGAAGAGCAAAGGCTGGGTTACAGAAGACGTACTCCCGAATGTTGTGATCGTTCATGACGGCTATACACGACTGATCAAGTTGCAGAATGACGGATATGCATATATAGGTGGGTTTTAAGGTTAGCGCCAGGGATTGGCTACTTCTAATCTGAACATCAGCCTAATCTTTCCAATGCGGCAAGTTGCATACGAAGCTTTTTTACATGTTTAGCCTGTATTCCTTTCGTGATAGCAAAAGAAGTGACGCTCTTGACTGTCCGTGTGAATGCGAGTGTTATTAATCGTTGCATTAGTAAACGCATTTCCCGTAGGTTGGGCCCTGGAGCCCGAAAAGTCTGCAGAACTTCAAACACCGAATACGTGAATTAACGAACCGGACGTGGGGAGTCAGCTGGCACTATCGGTATTATAAACTCCGGCAATATGTCGTTGGCTGGGTGAATTACTTTGCACACGTGATATTTGATCCTGTTGAAAAACTCGACCACTGGATACGTCGGCGTATCCGCATGTGTTATTTTCACAGATTTTTGCTCCTGCGAAATCTGTATTCCCGCCCTCCATGGCGGTCAAGTAATGGCGGAAACCTCGTACCCGAATTCGCAAGCTCATTTTGTGGGCGTATCGGTTAAAGCAGCGATCAGTATTGGACTGAGTTCAAAGGGGTATTACCGTCTGGCTAAAACCAAAGCGGTACAAATCGGACTAAACAATGCCTGGCTAAAAGCGCAAGGGTTGGTGTCACTCAAAGAACAATGGATCAAGTTCCGTTATCCAAACGGCTAATGAAACGCCCTCGGCTCTGGCTTCCTGCTTTGCCCTACCTCCTGCATCCATGCAGTCGTGTGCGGAGCCGCATGCAGGGTGGTGTGGGGGCTGGAGGTTAGAGACCTCCGGCTACCCGATTAGCTTTTATTTTAATTTAAAGTTCGCAATAAATAACTTATCCTCTGATGTAGCTCTGACTCAAAATTATGGCTCCTAGTTTCTTTTAGGATGGAATCAACAATATCATCATGTTTTA
>CAYTPO010000260.1:0-7704 GCA_964439815.1 uncultured Thiotrichales bacterium | reverse complement strand
ACTCGCGCTCTGCGATGAGGCCGGGCAATAGTTCCCATCCCGTCAGTGCACGAAACCAATACCACTGAGGTTGCTTAGTGATTACCACAATAACGTAACAACAAGGCAGGAGCGGTTTCAACCGCGATGGCTGCCATGTCGAAGCGTGGATCGCGGCTGAAGCCGCTCCTACAGCTGGGAAGAGAATTTTCAGCAATATCTACGGCTGAAGTAGGGCAAGAATTGCCATCCCGTCAGTGCGCGACACCAATACCACCGGGGCTGCTTAGTGTTTACCGAAATAACCTAACGACAAGGTAGGAGCGGTTTCAACCGCGATGGCTGCCATGTCGAAGCGTGGATCGCGGCTAAAGCCGCTCCTACAGCTGGGAAGAGAGATGTCAGGCAAGGACCACAATCTCTTCAATGCACAAAATCAATGCCACGGAAACCACTTAAAAGATTGTAGTAAAGCACGCCGGTAAGTACCCTCAACACCTAACCTGACACAGCAAATCGACTCATTGATTGATCACCCAATGAATACCATCACCACCGTTTTGTTACTGGCCACCTTGCTCACTGTAGCTGCCTTGGCACTACTGCACTGGTCGTTTTCCGCCAAACGATTGCGCCTGAGACAAACGCCTGAAGATCTCGGGCTGGAGTCCGAGTCACTGTGGCTGCCTGGAATGAAGGGGAAAAAACTGTTCGCCTGGTGGATACCTGCCAGGGGTTCGGATATTTGCGTGGTGATTCTGCATGGCTGGGGAAGCAGCGCAACCCAGCTCTTGCCGCTTGCCGTGCCTTTCCATCAGGCAGGATTCAATGTCCTGCTGTTCGATACTCACAATCACGGCCACAGTGACAGTTATGGCATATCCTCCATGCCCCGCTTTGCGGCTGATCTGCATCAGGTGTTGCGCTGGGTAAAAAGTGAGAAAGCCGAAGCGGCAAAAAGGCTGGTGTTGGTGGGCCATTCAGTGGGTGCCGGTGCGGTTCTGCTGGAGGGTTCACGACGAGACGACTGCGATGCCATTATCAGTCTGGCGGCTTTTGCACACCCGCGTATCTTGATGACACGTTACTTGCGCGGGATGCATTTACCGCAATTCATGATCAACGGTATTCTCGCGTATATACAGTGGGTCATCGGCCACAGGTTTGATGATATTGCACCGGTCACGACCATAACCCTAACCACCTGCCCGGTGCTGCTGGTACATGGTGATGCGGACACCACTGTGCCGGTCTCCGATGCACGACAAATCTATCAGGCCAGTGACAAGCGCCGTTGCAAATTACTGCTTGTCGAAGATGCCGGACATGACTCCATCGACAAGATCGAGGCGCACGGGCATCAGCTGGTGGATTTTCTGCTGCACGCATTGGCTGACGATCCGCAGAATTAATCGTTGCAGAATGATTGGGAAGCAAATGGTAGCTTGGGCAAAGGAGTTTGCGACGTGCCCAACATTTCCGCCTTTGCCCAAGCTACGAGGAATGCGTTTGCTATTGCAACGACTAATGGTTACCGCGGGATCTGAAACACATCTTCCATGCCGCTTGCTGCACCGGGCAGTTGCTCGACCCAGTCAATGAATTGCTGCGACATTTCTGCATTGGGAAAAATGGCACCGTGCTGCGGTACGATTTTCTCGATTTCCAGATTTCTGATCATCTTCGCCCACATCCTGTTGGCGGTGCCGGAGGGCATGTAGCGACGGTGAAATCCATCCATGTATTTGATGTGATTTTCAAAGTCGGTGACTTCCACATAATCCGGTCCGATGGAGGCGCCCAGATCCCCGGAGAAAAGTATTTTCGAGGTGGGATCATAAACCTGAATATTACCGGTTGAATGCAGGAAATGTGCAGGAATGAACAACAGCTCCTTTTCTCCCAGCTTGAAACGCATCCCCTTGTCGGGTACCGGGTGCAGACGCTCCAACATCAGCTCATCGACACCAAAATGCGGTACGAAACGGATCCACAATTCCGAGATATAGGCATCGGCTTCGGTCAGCATCAACCAGGCATTCATTGCGGCAACGATATCCGGGTCCTGATGGGAGAAGAACAGGTACTTGAGCTGATTGATGGGAATAGTTGCCGCAATTTCATCCATCAATGCGTAATGCACCTTGTGACCACCGGGATCGAGCAGAATCCCTTCATTACCACTATGAATAAGCACCTGGTTGGTGGGAACCATTTCACCACCACCAAATCCTTCCAGCAAGGTAAAGGAGTGTCCATCCTGATCATAGAGTTTGGTCGCGCCCATGTGTCTGTTCCTTATGTCATCAAATTCGGTTTGTCAGGGAGTGAGTGTTCCAGCTTACGAGGTCATGATTTCCGCGACCTTCCTGGCGGCCTTCGGCCCGTCCAGGCGAATCAGGCCCAGATTGGCGCCGACCGGTGCCCGCAGCGCCAGAATGCCACCCGGTTCCGCCATGTAGATGATCAGCAGACCATCATCACCTTCGATCATCATGTCCTTCATATTGCCGATTTCCGCAACCTTGCTCATGCGGTTACCAAGACCGATGGAGGAGGCGCCCATTGCGGCAACGCGCGCAGCTTCATCTTCAGGGAAATCCGTTCCAATCGAGAGTCCGTCGACGGTTGCAATCATGACGCCTGTGATGTCGGGTACGTTCTCACGCAGCTCCCGGATTACCGCTGTAAATTGTTCTTGCTTGCTCATGGATGATTTCCTCGAATTGTATGCGGGATAGCCATTGAGGCTAGCACAGCCATCCGACGCCAATCCGGACTTAATGCTCACTTTGCAATGCATCCGGTAACATGCATGTAACAATACCCAACTTCGGGAATCCTTCCGGCTCTGCCTCCCCGATCGTGGTGCAGAAGACGCCGAAGTTCACTTATCGTTCACATCTTGCGCATTAACCTGCAAGGCTTATCAAGCGTGCATGGTACGGGTGGGCAATGTTGGCAGAATCAAATCGTTATTCACTGGTCAGGTTGATGCTGCTGCTCGCAGCCGGTTTCTGGTTTGCGACCCGTCTGTCACTCACCCTCTGGTCTTGGCCGGATGCGGAAATGAGCCTTCCTGCACTGCTGCAGGTCTTCGCGGTGGGGTTTCTCTACGACCTCGCGTTCTACGCCTATGCGCTGATTCCCGTTTCGCTTTACCTGTTGCTGGTACCCGGCCGACTCTGGCGTAGTCGGGGCAATGCCATTGTGGTGCACCTGCTGATCATTGGCACACTCTTTGGGCTGGGGTTCATTGCGGTTGCCGAGCACCTGTTCTGGGATGAGTTCAGCGTGCGCTTCAATTTCATCTCCGTGGACTATCTGGTCTATCGTCGTGAAGTCGCCGACAACATTCTGGAGTCATACCCTCTGGCACCCATCCTCACTGCGCTATTGCTTGTCAGCATTGCCTTGTGGTGGTGGCTGAAACCCCGCATCGACCGCACCTTGCAATGTGAAATGCCTTTCCGCCCTCGGCTGGCAGTATCCCTGTTGCTTTGGCTGGCACCTGTGCTGGCCTTTGCGCTGGTCGGGCAACAGGCACGCATGGTGGGCGACAATACCTATCAGCACGAGCTGGCAGGCAATGGCCCTTACCAGTTTTTCGCTGCATTCCGCAACAATGAACTGGACTACAAGCAGTTTTATCCAACGGCCGACCAGCAGCAGGTGGCCAGCCTGTTACGACAGCAGGTGTTTTCAGCAGGCGATGAAGCGCTCTCTGACGACCCATCCAGCATCCTGCGGCTGGTACACAACCCCGGAAATGAGCGCAGGCTCAATGTCATCCTGATCATGGTCGAGAGTCTGAGCGCCGACTATCTGGCCGAGTTCGGCAATACCGAAGGGCTGACACCCAACCTCGACCACCTGATCGATGAGTCGCTTTTCTTTACCCGCCTGTACGCCACAGGTACGCGCACAACTCGCGGGCTGGAGGCGGTTACGCTGTCGATCCCGCCTACCCCGGGCCGCTCCATCGTCAAACGCCTGGGCCGGGAACGGGATATGTGGTCACTGGGTCAGGTATTGAACGACAAGGGCTACAGCAGCCAGTTTCTGTACGGTGGTCGCGGCTACTTCGACAACATGTCGGCCTTCTTTGCCGGCAATGGCTATCAAGTGATCGATCAGAGTTCCGTGCCAGACGAGGAAATCGGTTTTGAAAATGCCTGGGGTATGGCTGACGAATACCTTTTTGCGCAGGCATTGAAGCAGGCCGACCACGCCTGGGGGAAATCACAACCCTTTTTCTTTCATCTGATGACCACATCCAACCATCGGCCCTATACCTACCCCGCAAACCGTATCGACATCCCCTCCGGCACCTCACGCGCCGGTGCCGTCAAATATACCGACTGGGCCATCGGCGACTTTCTGGCAAAAGCCCGGCAAAAGCCCTGGTTCGATAACACGCTGTTCGTCATTGTCGCCGATCATCAGGCCCACAGTGCCGGCAAGACCGATCTGCCACTGGAGCGCTACCATATTCCCATGTGGTTCCATGCACCGAAGTTCATAAAACCCGGCAGACAGACAACACTCGCAAGCCAGATCGACGTGGCCCCCACCCTTCTTGCCCAGCTCAATATGGATTATGCCTCCAGCTTTTTTGGTCGCGATATTCTCACCACGTCCAGCGATGACGAACGCACGCTGATCGGCAACTATCAGCATCTGGGTCTGGTTCAGCACGGCAAACTCGCCATCCTCAGCCCTCGGCAACGTGTGCGCCTGTTGACGCTCGGAGATGATGCATCCCCAAGTGGGCAGCGGGAAGACGCTACCGACCCACTGATACAACGAGGGATTGCCTACTACCAGGGAGCATCGACTATCTATAAGCGTGGGCTGAATCGCTGGTCGATTCAGCAGGCTGCGGTAAGGCGTGCTTTGTTGGAGAGGAAACTTCAGGATAAACTGGCTTTGCACACCGCAACAACCGGGGAAACACCATCCAACTGAGCCATCTGCCCGCTCACCAGAGTCTCACCACGCTCTCCAATTCATCTGCCGCCAGGACGGAGGTTCAGGATCACCCATGCAGGTTCTGATCACCGACGACGATGCCGAAGTCGTCGAAACGTTGATGGACTACCTGGTTTGGAAAGGGGTTGATGTCGACTGTGCCTACAGTGGTGACCAGGCTGTCAGCAGGCTGCGGCAGCAACACTTCGACGTGATTGTGCTGGACATCATGATGGCGGGACAGGACGGGCTGGCCACCTGCAAGCTGCTGCGACAAAACGGCTGCGCCACCCCCATCCTGTTTCTGACTGCCCGCGACACGCTGGAAGACAAGATCAACGGCTTTGAAGCCGGCTGCGACGACTATCTGGTCAAGCCTTTCGCCATGGAAGAACTCTATTGCCGCATCCGCGCATTGGGCCAGCGCATATCACGCCACGCGCTCCGCACGCTGCGCGTCGGCGAGCTGACAATGGACACCGAGTCGGGAAAACTCCTGCGTGCGGGGCATGAAATCAAGCTCAAGCCCGCCCAATTCAAGCTGGTGCAGGTGCTGATGGAAAAATCCCCCGGTATCGTTTCTCGACAACAGTTGGAGGCTCTGCTCTGGGACGATGAGGAAAAGCACCCCGCAGCGCTGAGAACGCATCTCTATCAGATACGCCAGCAGCTCGACAAGCCCTTTGCCTCGCCCATGCTGGAGACCGTGCATCGCAGGGGATATCGCCTTGTTGTGGCCTGACAGTATCAAACCGGGAAGCCGATCCCGGATGCTGCTGAAGGTAGGCATCATTTCGCTGCTGGTTTCCCTGCTGGTACTCCTGATCATCGAAACAACTTTCGAATATTTCGAGAAGGTCGAGCGTGAAGCCAGCACCCGGCTCATCAATCAGAAAATCACCCACCTCATTGCCAGCAAGGATGGCCTGAACAAACTCAAGGTTCTGGAGGATTTCGGCTTCTTCAGTATCTATCCGGATGAGGAGGATCTACCCGATGCATTGCAGCCATATCAGCAACCCGGCAGTTATGCCCTGGGCTCCGAGGCGGTTCTGCTGGTCCACAGAAACCCGATCACCAACCGCCTCAACCATTTTCTGGTGCGTTATGAAATCGGTTCGGGGGAAACGCTGCCTGATGACGATGATTCCGAAAACTATCTGTTGATCATCATTTTCACTCTCCTCGTTCCAGCACTGGTCATGGCCATCGCCAATCGCTTTTACCATCCGGTTGCCGAACTCAGCCGCAGAGTCAAAAGCATTCGTCCCGATGCACCGGGGCTGGAGCCTCTGGAAGGCGATGATGAGGTGGGATCGCTCAGCCGGCTGATTGCAGACCAACTGAAGCAGATCAAGGCCAGCCAGCAGCGGGAAAAGGAATTCACCCGATTTGCCAGCCATGAGCTGCGCACACCCACCACCATTCTGCGTGGCTCGCTTGATTTGTTGCAGGAACAGAGCATCGAAGACCCCGTGCAGCAACGCGCCATTGCACGGATGGACAAGGCCACCCACCGCATGGAGCTGCTGATCGATACCTTCCTGCTACTGGGGAGAGAAAAAACCGAACTTCCGGTGCAGAACTTCACCACTCGGGAAATGCAGCAGCTGATCACTGACCTGACCGATATGCATGGCGATCACCATCGAGCACGCATCACCCTTGCACTCGACAACGCACAATGGCAACTGCCGGGGAAACTGTTTGGCGTCATGCTGGACAACCTCATCAGCAATGCGCTGTTACACGGCACAGGGCAAGTCAATGTCCATATGCAGGCTTCGGCGCTGACCGTGCAGAATGAGGTATCCGAGCATAGCGAAGCGGGCTCTGGTATGGGGCTGCTGATCATTGAACGCATTTGTGAATACTGCGGCTGGAAATTGCAGGTAAAAAGGCGCCAGAAGCAATTCATTGCAGTCGTAAGCTTTACCTGAATCGTTCGCATTTAGAATTATCAATGCATCATCTGCTTGCATTACGCGACTATCCGATCCTTCGGTACTTCCTCCAACTCAACATGGAATGCGTATGAACAAGCTACTCACCCCTTTGATAATGGCCGCCTCATTACTGACCGCAGGCACCACACTGGCTGATCAGGGCAAGGGTCTGAACGTCACAGTGACCTCAGCCGATCAGGAAACCCAGATGATGGCAATGGTGCTGTCGGTGCAGACGGTAAAAAAACATCACAAGGAGGTCAACATGGTGCTCTGTGGCCCTGCGGGTGACCTGGCACTCAAAACCACGAAAACACAGGTTTTCAAACCGGCCGGCAAATCGCCTACCATGTTGCTCAAAGCCTTGTTGAAAATGGGTGCCTCCGTATCGGTATGCCCGCTTTACCTGCCCAATGCCGGTAAAACACCACAGGAGCTGATCGAAGGTATCTCGATTGCCAAACCTCCCGTTGTCGCCGGAAAACTACTCGATACAGACTACCGTAGCCTGACATTCTGATCCCCCGGTTTTTGGAGTTCAGGAAATGTACGCTTTTCGGGCAGATCCGAAGCTCCCATCCACCCGCCACATCCCTCGTCATGCCGGATGGACCGGCATCCAGACCACAGGGATGTGAGCACCCACAGTTTGGGTAAGACATTAATCGTTATCATCCCGTCTTATTCATGGTGGATCGCATATCCTGGCGCTAGGAGCCTGTCCGAGAATAGTAGTCGTAGCGAGGGAAAGCCATATTAGGCCATTTTTTTCACTGATTTGAGGAGAATATTGGCTATATTTGACGAA
>CAYTPO010000259.1:0-8971 GCA_964439815.1 uncultured Thiotrichales bacterium | reverse complement strand
TTTCGAGAGGAAGGATGCCGCAGTGATGGTGCCTGCGCCAGGACTGCCAATATTGGCCATGTCGGCAAAATTGCTTTTCAGCTGCTCTGCATAGTCTTCCCATAGCGGCAGCTCCCAGATGCGATCGTCGACCGATGTGCTGGCGGCGATCAGCGCATCACCCAAATCACGATCATTGCACAACATGCCGGAGGCATGGTGTCCCAGCGCCACGATGCAGGCACCGGTCAGTGTGGCAATATCAATGACCTTTTCGGGCTTGAATTTGGCAGCGTGGGTAAGTGCATCGCAAAGTACCAGCCGACCTTCGGCATCGGTATTGAGTATTTCCACCGTCTGACCTGACAGGGTCTTTACAATGTCTCCGGGGCGACTGGCACTGCCACCGGGCATGTTTTCCGCAGCCGCAATCACGCCGACGACATGGACTGGCAACTGCATCTGCAGGCAGGCTGCCAGTACACCGAAAACGCTGGCTGCGCCGCCCATGTCGTATTTCATTTCATCCATCTTGGCCGAGGGTTTTATCGAGATACCACCACTGTCAAAGGTGACGCCCTTGCCGACCAGCACCAGGGGTCTGCTCGATTTCCTGCTGCTGCCATTGTATTCCATGGTGATCAGTTTGCCGGGTTCCTTGCTGCCCTTGGTGACAGCGTAGAAGGCGCCCATGCCCAGCTTTTCCATCTGTTTTTCGTCGATGATATCGACCTTGAGCTTGCGGTGCTGCCGTGCCAGCTTGCGGGCCTGGCGGGCAAGGTAGGAAGGATTGCAGATATTGGGTGGGCAGTTACCCAGATCCTTTGCCAGATCCATGCCGGTGGCAATGGCAACACCTTGCAACATGGCCTTTTCGGCCTGGCCGGTTTCCTTGCGCTGATTCACATAAAGCGCCATTTTCTTCAGACGGCGTTTCTTCTTTTCCTTACTGGTTTGATATTCATCGTAGCGGTAGAGGCAGTCCTCAGTGCTGATGACCAGTTCCCGCACCATTTGCGCGGTGGTCAGGTTGTCGCTCGCAACCGTGGCCAGGTAGTTGGCAGCATCGGCTGAACCAAGCTGATCGAGTTTTTTTGCCGCTGCCGCTGCCGCTTTCTTGAAGTTTCTGAATCCCAGCTTGTCCTGCTCACCCATGCCTACGAGCATGACCCGCTCGCAGGCGGCTTGCTCTATCCGGTAGAGACAAACCACGTCGCCGCTGTCCGCAGTAAAGTCACCGGTCTTGATAAAACTGCTCAGCGAATTATCGGTGAGGTTGTTGAATGCTTCGGCGATCTCGCTCAGTACGCCATCCTTGAAAACGGGAAGAATGATGCAACCTGTGCGTTGCTTTTCCGGGCGTCCGGTTTTTACGGTGTATTCGATGGTCATAGGTTATCCATGGTTTTGATCGGGGCAGGTTGTCGACCCGCAGCAGTCTGTGCTTTCCGCAGTGCGTGGCAGGAATGGGCGTCGTGCAGCCATATGTCGGGTGGCCGGTGTCGGGAAAAGCGGTAGTCTACCCGGAACGAGCACCCGGTTTGAGTCTGAATTCAATGCTGCAGGATACCGCATATGGTTTTTTTGACAGCCTGTTAAGGTAATATGAATGGGTTCATGTCTGTTACCCTCTTGCATGACAGGGTTTTGGCATATCCCGTTCCATTCCCCGTCATGGATCGGAGGGTAGCCAGATCATATCAAATTCATCGAAACCAGGCGTATGCGAATCTCGATAGTACACAAATATCTGATAAGGGATGTGATCGGAAATTTTCTGGCTATTCTGCTTGTGCTGCTGCTGATTCTGCTGGGTGGCGTATTTGTCAAACTGCTGGGCAAGGTGGCCGATGGCAGTCTGGAGTTTCAGCTGGTTTTCCCCCTGCTGATGTGGGGATCGATCAGTTCGCTGACGACCTTGCTGGTGGTATCGGCATTCCTGGCAATATTGCTGACCATGGGAACCCTGTACAAGAACAGCGAGATATATGCCTTGCGCGCAATGGGGCTTGGCGACATGTCGCTGGTGACGCTGTTTCTCTGGTTTGGTGCTGCAGTTGCCATGATATTGCTGTTGCTGGTTGTATGGGTAACTCCCTATGCGGGAGGGCAGACGCTCAAGCTTCGGCAGGCAGCGGCCAGCCAGTTCGATCTGGGTGGAATAACGCCAGGCCGCTTTATTCGATTGCCGGGTAGCGACCGGGTGATCTTCGCCGAGGAAAAGGACAGTAAATCCGAGCATCTGAAAAACCTGTATCTGTTCTCTGGCCAGGGGAATGGCCTGAAGGTCGTAACGGCTGCAACGGCCAGTCAGCTCGAAGATGAGGAGGGAAATGCAAAGTACCTCTATTTACTGGATGGACACTTCTTTCAGGGGGCGCCCGGCTCGGATCGATACATGTCGGGTCACTATGCTGAAAACCGGATTCATGTACCGGGTATCACTTCATCCAGTCGCATCAAACTCAGCATGTTGCCTTTCTCGGCATTACTTGGACAACACAACAGGGCCATGACGGCGGAACTCCACTGGCGTTTGTCCTTTCCGGTCAGCATGCTGGTGCTTTCGTTTCTGGCTGTTCCTCTCAGCCATACTTCGCCACGCAAGGGCCGGTTTGGCAAGGTTGCGGTGGCGATTCTCCTCTATGTGTTATATGCCAACCTGTTGGGCCTTGGAAAGAACTGGCTGCAAAATGGCACCATTCCGGAGTGGGCGGGATTGTGGTGGATTCATGCGCTGTTCATGCTCCTGTTTTTCATCCTGATGGTACAACGCGGCGGCATTATCCTGCCAAAACGCTTCCGTATCGCTCGAACGGCCTGAATCCCTTTTACGATTCTCTCGCGAGGTTTCCCGAATCATGATCAGCATTCTCGACCGATATTTATTCTGGCAGATACTGGGCGGTGTCATGCTGGTATTGCTGACACTGACGGCACTGGATGCCTTTTTCTCCTATATCAATGAACTCGATGATGTTGGCCAGGGCAATTATGGTCATCTGGAAGCGCTGCTGGTCATTTTCTTCACGATTCCTGAGCGCATGTATCAATATGCGCCTACTTCCGTATTAATTGGTGCGTTGCTGAGCCTGGGCGGCATGGCCGGGCAGGGTGAGCTGACTGCGATGCGGGCAGCCGGGATATCCGTGGTCGGGATTTCCCGGGCCACGCTCAAGGCGGGGCTGGTATTTGTCATAGCCATTTTTCTGCTGGGTGAGTGGGTTGCACCGGCGGCCAACCAGAAAAGTGAACGGTTGCGCACGGGATCGGTTTCTGCCAATCAGGCAATCCAGTCGGAATCGGGGCTGTGGATGAAGCATCAGGGACGCTTTATTCGTACTCGCGGTATCGTCAATGACAGTCATCTGCTCGATGTCGAGGTTTTCGAGTTTGATGGTAATCAGCTCCGCTCCATCGTGCAGGCTGCCAATGCACAACGGAATGAGAGCGGCTGGCAGCTCAATAACCTCAGCAGGTTGCAGCTCAGCGAAAGAGGTATCGAGACTCGGCAGATCGAGAGTGAGCAATGGGGAGAGTTAGTGGACAATAAAATGTTTGCGGTACTCAAGCTCAAGCCTGCGAAGATGTCGGCCGGAAACCTGTATGAATACATCAACTATTTAAAAGCCAATCATCTCGAAAGCTCGCAATACCAGCTGGCGTTCTGGAACAGGTTCCTGTTGCCGCTTTCCTGTCTGGTCATGTTGCTGCTGGCACTGCCGTTCGTATTTGGATCCCAGCGTACGGGTGGTGCGGGCCAGAAACTGTTTGTTGGAACCTTGCTGGGTATCGGCTATTACCTGGTCAGCAGATTGCTGAACCAGCTGGGTGTCGTCTACGGGATGCCGCCGTTGCTCAGTGCCATTCTGCCACCGATGATTTTTCTGGCGGTGGCCATGGTCATGCTGCGACGTGTCTGAAGCGTGGCGCCATCGTATCGGCCCGATGAGTGGTTACGTTGTTTCGAGCCTGAATCCGGGGTTATTGGATTTCCCTGATCAGTGCGGTTTCCGATATCAGGTCGTGCCAGGTTGCATGGTCTGACCGCAATAGACTCCAGAAAAATCCGAGACCAAGCGCCAGCCAGGAAATAATCGCAAAGACAAATCTCAAGAGTGCCTGTGACCAGGTAATGGTGGGATAGCGGGTGCTGACCAGACGAACTCCCCAGCTTGTCATTCCCAATGTTCTGCCGCCATGCACCCAGAACCAGCCAAAATAGAGAAAGGACAGTACAAACAAATAGGCTTGATAGTATCCGTAGTAGGGGCCGCCATAGGTAATTCTGAAGCCGACGACAACAGGTATCGATGCCACGAACAGTACCGCCGACAGGAGAATTAAATCGTAGAGGATTGCTGCCAGGCGTCGAGGCAGCGTGGCGGGTTGCAGATTCTGAATGCTCATGGAAAGGGGCCGTAGCGTAAAGTGGGTATTATGCCATCGGGACTCGCCGATTCTCCAGCGCGGTGATCGGATTGTAAAATGGGGTGTCGAATGAATGGTTCGGGTAGGGAAACGGCAGTATAAAGCGCGCCCCGATTTATTGGCTGCATGGGACGGAATTGTATCCGATTTCTTTTTTTTGCAAGGGTTTACCTGAAAATCAAGCGTAATTCCCGCTTTTTGACGGTTTTTTTCCTGAATATCGTTGCAAAATAATACTTTAGACATATAATCGCAGACACTCAACTATTGTCGGAGATATAAATGCCTCAAGAAGAAGATGTCAAAACCGGAAAAGAGTCACCGGTTGAAAATAAGCCACGTCGTGGCCGCCCCCCAAAATCAGCTTCTGCTGCTGCCAAGAGCGCTGCTCCCAAGAAACGTGGCAGACCCGCAAAAACCACAAAAACCGAAAAATCAGCTGCGCCCAAGAAACGCGGAAGACCTCCCAAGGCTGAAACCAAAGAGACGAAAGCTGCCACTCCGAAACGTCGTGGTCGTCCACCCAAGGCTGCAGCAGCAAAAACAGCGGCAACTAAAACGGCCGCACCCAAACGTCGTGGTCGCCCACCCAAGGCTGCAGCAGCAAAAACAGCGGCAACTAAAACGGCTGCACCCAAACGTCGTGGTCGTCCACCCAAGGCTGCAGCTGCGAAAACAGCGGCAACTAAAACGGCTGCACCCAAACGACGCGGTCGTCCACCCAAGGCTACCGCAGCTGCTCCGGCAAAAACTGGTCGGGGTCGCCCGGCAGGTCTGACTGCAGCAGCATCATTGAAAGCCTACAAGGCGGAAGCCAAGACACAGATATCGCAACTCAAGAAGGAAATATCCGGACTGAAGGCAGAGTTGAAGGCAGCCGCACAGAAAGAGGCCAAGCTGCTGAAGATGTTCGAAGCCAAGACCAAGGCTGTTCAGGCGTTTGCCACCAAATGGGAAAAGCAGGCGCTGAAGAAATTGACAACGCCAGTCAAACGGAAGAAGCGTGTGAAAAAGTAGATCGATACTTTGCAAGCTCGCCAAAAAGCCCGCAGCCGCGGGCTTTTTTATGGGTAACTGTCAATTGCCTCCGAGGTTGAACCGCAGTATCGGGAACAAGCGCCTGACGCCACAGAAGATGAAAAAATACCCGCCAGGCTTGTTGTGGGTGGCGCCAGAATTCTTGCAACCACTCTGATGGCGGCGTAGCGAATCATTACCCATTGTGAAAATAATATCTTGCGCCATCCATTCCCGTTTCAAGCTCGGTTTCCGGTGCAAGGCAAGCGTCTGGCCATGAAGCAATGACCTGCCTCCAGGGGTGGGTGTTCTCATAAGCGTTCGGAGTTGTCACAGGGAGAGGCTGGATTCAGGTTATACTTCAACGTGAATCCGAGGGTTGACCACGGAGTCTGGCATAAGCGATTGATTCCGCGGTGGATCATGAATACATGCTTGATCCATGGGTGAAATCAATATCCTGCACCATTCATCTTTGTTCAAACCCGGATTCAGATCCAAAAAAATCGGACAGCTGGTGCACCTTGAGTCGGGAGGAAAATATCATTGCAGGATCGCGAGAATATTCTGCTGACCAACGACGTCATTATAGATGAGTTTGTCAATATGCTCTGGCTTGAGCGAGGTCTCAGCGAGAATACGCAACAGGCCTATCGAAATGATCTGCGGCAATTATCGCAATGGGCAGCGACGCAGGCAGGCCGAGGGTTGTTGCAAATTGATCGTGACCTATTACTCAACTTCCAGGTCTGGCGCAGTGAACAGGGCATCAGTGCTCGATCCATGTCACGTGCATTATCGGTATGGCGCCGTTTTTTTGGCTATCTTCTCAGGGAAGGGCAGATTACCGTTGATCCCACCCTGGTGCTGGAAATGCCCAAATTGGGTCGTTCATTGCCGGGCAGTATCAGTGAGGCGGAAATTGACCGCTTGTTGCAGGCTCCCGATATTGCAACACCGCTGGGATTGCGGGATCGGGCGATGCTCGAATTGATGTATGCCACCGGTTTGAGGGTCAGCGAACTGGTAGGCCTGCAGCAACGACAACTCAATCTTCAGGCTGGTATCGTGCAGGTTGTGGGAAAGGGGGACAAGGAGCGTATTGCTCCGATGGGTGATGAAGCCGTCCATTGGATCAATTGCTACCTCGATCAGGCTCGCAGGTCGATCATGAAGGGGTACGCGCCTGTCGAAGCGGTTTTTGTTTCCCGGCGAGGGAGCGAAATGACGCGACACAATTTCTGGCACATGATCAAACGATATGCCAATGCTTGCGGTATTACCACGCCACTTTCTCCACACACGCTGCGGCACGCCTTTGCCACACATCTCCTCAATCATGGTGCGGATCTGCGTGTGGTGCAGCTATTGCTGGGGCACAGTGATATATCGACTACCCAGATCTATACGCATATTGCCCGGGAGCGGTTGCAAGCCTTGCATGGCAAGCATCATCCGCGTGCCTGAAACTTCGGCATCCGTCCATAGTGTTTAGCAGTATGGTTAGGTATAGTTCGCCACAACAAGCCGTTGAATGCCCCCCGGATATTGTCATGCAACATGAAGGATGCTTGTGAAAAGCGTCTCTGCTGGAAGACCGTTGCGTCTTTCGCTCGTTTGGTTTCTGTTCTGGCACTACTGTCCGGCAAGTCGTTCGCAGGATTCGTTGACTAGCTGGATTGCTCCAGAGTCGTGATGCTCCGGGGCTGACGGGACATTGCTGGTGACGGACCATTTATTGTTCATATTGATACAGGAAAACTCTTGATGCTGAAAAAAACGTTATTGACGACCGCTTTACTGCTGGCCCTGCCTGGTGGCGGGTTGCTGGCCGAGACAAATATCCCGGCTGGTGTGCAGGATGCGCTGAAGAAACTGCTGCCGAATGAAGCGCCGAGCAGGGTGAGTGAATCCCCCATCCCGGGACTGTATGAAGTTGCTTACGGCACCACGATTTTCTACATCGACAAGGATGGAAAATATCTGTTGCAGGGTGACCTGATCGATGTGGCGGAACGGAAAAACCTGACCAGTTTTACTCGTCGGGCAGCGCGGGGTGACATTGCCAAAGGCATCAAGAAAGAGGACACGATTGTCTTTGCCCCCAAGGACAAGGCAGCGGAGCATGTGGTCTATATCTTCACCGATATCGATTGTCCCTATTGCCGCAAGCTGCATGATGAAATCAAGGATTACACCGATGCCGGCATCGAGGTGCGCTACCTGATGTTCCCTCGCTCCGGGGTGGATACACCTTCCTATCAGAAAGCGGTTGATGTCTGGTGTGCGAAGGAC
Source organism: uncultured Thiotrichales bacterium (assembly GCA_964439815.1). Classification (GTDB taxonomy): domain Bacteria; phylum Pseudomonadota; class Gammaproteobacteria; order UWMA-0217; family UWMA-0217; genus JALSHZ01. The sequence goes on along the minus strand of CAYTPO010000259.1, from coordinate 1,249 downwards.
AAGGCAGACGCGATGACGCGCTCCAAGGCGGGTGAATCAGTACCCAAAGGCGATTGCAAGAACCCGGTCAAGGATCAAATGGCTTTGGGGGAAGAGGTGGGTGTGACCGGTACGCCGGCCATTTTGCTGGAAACAGGGGACCTGATTCCCGGTTACCGCCCGGCAGCAGATCTCAAGAAGATCCTGCAAGGGCTGGACAAGCACGCGGCTGCAGAAAAGAAGAAATAGCGTTTGCATTTCCGCCAGGCAAAAAAATCCCCGGTATCATCCGGGGATTTTTTTTGCCTCAATGGAATGGTTGACTATTTTCTACGCAATTCGACACGTCGGTTGATGGCGCGACCTTCGGCAGTCACGTTGGATGCGACAGGCTCATCCGGGCCATAACCTTTGGCATCAAGCCGGTCTGCTGCAATACCATGCTCCACCAGATAGTTGCTGACGGCCTTGGCACGTGCCGCAGAGAGTGCGAGATTGATATTGCGTGAACCCGTGTTGTCGGTGTGTCCAGCCACTTCGAGCTTCAGATCGGGAAACTGCTTCAGGACATCGATAACACCGTCGAGAATGGCTGACGATTCTTCCGTCAGATCCGCTGTACCCACCTTGAATGTCACCCCTTCCAGCGCAATATTTTCGTTGGCCTGACAACCCATCGCATCGACGCTGCCGCCTTCCGGTGTATTGGGGCAGAGATCCAGTCGGTCGACCAGTCCATCCTTGTCGCCATCGGGTTCGCAACCAGTCTCATCGACCTTGTCGCCCTCCGGGGTATTCGGGCATTTGTCGTCGGCATCGGATACACCATCCTTGTCGGTGTCCATGGTCTTCATCTTGAACTTGTCACGCTCGGCGGCTGTACCTTTCAGGTCTTCCTGCAGTTTTCCCAGTTGGGCAGTCTTGCCGGCCAACTCCTTCTTGACCTTTTCCAGCTCGGCAGTTTTGGCCTGCAAGGATTTCTTGAGTGCTGACAGCTCTTCCTGCGTTTTTGCCAGTGCCTCATTGCCTGCCTGTTTTTCGGCCTCAAGCGCCTGGATCTGCTCCTTGAGGGTTGCAACCTCGCCAGTCAGCGTCTTCAGGTTGCCTTCGGTCTGCGCCAGTTGCTCCTCGGTGCTGGAGAAGCTCGCGAGCTTGGCGGTTGCAGCATCAAATGCAGCCTGCAATTCGGAGAAGCGGCTCTGCTCCCCGGAGAACTGGTTCTGCACAGCCTGAAATTCGCTGTTGCGCGCTTCCAGTTGCTGCTCCAGTT
>CAYTPO010000258.1:0-4930 GCA_964439815.1 uncultured Thiotrichales bacterium | reverse complement strand
CTGTGTCAATCGGGTATGAAGTGGAACGAAAAAGGAGCCTCGATTATTTTAAGTTTGCGAACCCTGGAGCGATCAAGCCGCTGGGAGCAATTTTGGGGCAAGGTTAGCCAATATGGTGTGGAGTGCTGATTGGTACATCATCTTGTGGCCACACCCTGTAATAGCGTAGCGTATTACACCACCCCGGACCCCGGAGGTACATCAAACATACTGCTATTGAAGTCGGAAAAATCCGAAACAGCAACCCCCAAGGAAGGGCTCATGGTGCAATACGCTATGCTATTGCACCCTACCGCGCTTTGGGAAAGCTGATGATGCCGTAATTCAGGTTTGAAATGTCAAAAGGGTATCCGCTCCAGCAAATCCTCCACCCCTGGATAATTGGAAGGTGTCAACTGATACTTCTCCCCAGCCTTCCCCCAGGATTCCTGATTGTCGAGTGCTGTCTGCAGGGCGGCAATATCGTCAAAATGTACGCCGCCCGTGGCGGTGACGCCGTGGGCAAACAGGACATCCGGCAGTCCACTGCTGCTGGGGCCAATGAGGTTGAATGATTGGGCATTGGTGGCTGCGGCAAGGATTTCATCGAGGCTGTTATTGATGAGGGTGGAGCCGGTGCAGAGTATGGTTTTGCAAGGTGCAAGTGAAGCAGGGTTGGTGCTGACGGTTACTCCTTTGCGGAATTCCACCCGTTCCGGTTGTTGTTCGATGACCACTACTTCACAGCCTTGTTCCAGCAGTTTGTCCACCAGGGGGCAGAAGTAGCCGACCATGCCGATACGCTCGCCTGGAGCTGGTTGACTGTTACCCGTACTTTGGCGGTTCTGTGTGGGCTGATAGTTGGCTCTTTTCATCAGATGGCTGCTGAGGGCGTTGAAGGTGCCAAGCGCCAGTGCATGGTCGGCGAGGTTGTCGCTGGCAAACAGTGTTGGCAGATCAATATGCTGCCCCAGCTCGCCTTTGTTCTGCCTTTTCCAAAATGTATTGAGCGTATTCCCCAGGCTGGTGTAGAAGGGGCCGGCGCTGCCATCTTCGAGAAAGATGAAACCGAACTCGTCCTTGTGCTCATTGGTATTTTCGAGTGCCGGGAGGTGGATGGAGGAAATGGCAGGTAGCGGAATGCGAGTAAGGATTTTCTCGATCAGTATCAGGTATTCTTCTTTGATTGTCATGGTGTTGGTTAATGGGGTATTTGTCTGTAAGCGGCTGCTGTTGGTAAGTCAGGATCAGGTCAATGAGCGGCACAGTTCCAGATATTTCGCAACTGCCTGGTCGGCGCTGAAATCCTTTGCCTGTGCCAATGCGCCTGCGGCCAAGTGCTGGTAGCCGGTATCGTCGGCATAGAGTGTTTCCATTGCATTTTCCAGCGCGGTAGAGTCCTTGGGAGGGATCAGTATCCCGCAGTTGTCGTTCACGATATCCGGGACGCTCTGCCAGCGGGTGGTGATGACCGGCAGGCCCAGGTGAAAGGCCTCGATGATGATGCCAGGGTAGCCTTCGCCTTTATAGTAGGTGGGTAGCACCAGCGCATCGTATCGGGCAATGGTAGCGTAGACGTTGTCGGGTTTCACGACACCCTGGTAGGCCACACCAGGGTGATTGAAATCCGCTACCTGATAGCTGTTGCGCAGAATCTGCCCGTAGATATCCAGCCGGGTATCGGGATGTTTTTTGTTGAGACTGGAAAAGGCGTCGAGCAATTCCGGGATGCCTTTTTCCGGGAATACCTGGCTCAGATAGAGAAACTTGCGGCATTGTGTTTTACAGGGCGGTGCTGAATCGGGTGTCTTGCGAATATTCGGGAACCAGATCGTGGGTGTTTTCAGCGCCTTGACTTCCGCTAGCTGTGCTTTTGTTTCGATGAGTGCGGCGCCGCAGACCCGGTAGGCGATTTTCAATGCCAGGGCGCGGGGAAAGCGTTGCTGATGGATCAAGTTGCCGCCAAAACGGTGAATGATGACGGGGGTGCTTGTGAGTTTCCCGACAATACCGAAATAGGGGGCGAAGAGGGACAAGGCGCCGATGCTCATGTGGACCGAGATAATATCGGGCCGATGGGTGCCGGACCATGCTGCTCGTAATACGGCAAGTAGCGCCAGCAGCTTTTTTGCACCCCGGGCGCTGCTGACGGTTGTGGTGTCGATGACTTCCAGTTCAACTCCAGATGCCTTGCCAATTTCTTCCTGCAGCATCTGGAAGTAGACGGTGGCGCCACCATAGGGAGGCGGCAGGGGGCCGATCATGCGTATTTTCATCGGGTGGGCTCTGTGGTTCCTTTGCGTTGGTGGCTGGCTGCAACAGGGGGATGCAGCTCATCAGGGCGGGATGATACTACACCCGGAAATTACCCGGCCTGATGGTTGATTCTCCGATTCGGGGGTGAGTGCAGCCTCAGCCGTAGCGGCTGACCAGGAGCCATATCAACGTGACGAAGTCGCCGTGATGCAGTCTGGGCTCACCAAGCAGTACCAGCATCAGCCGTTGCTGGCCGATAAACAGTGGCCACAGACCTATGCGGCTGGAGCCAAAGGCGTCGATGGCGCCCCAGCCCTGTGTTGCAATCCCCAGTGAGTGGGCCAGTCGCTTCGAATGGCGTGCCTGTACGGCGGCGATATCGGCGGTCAGAGCGGCCAGGGTTTCGGCGGTTTCTTCGTTGAGTCCGCAATTGGCGAGCGCGATGCCGTTGGCGTCGACAATGAGCGCCTTGTGTACGGAGGAGAGGTTGAAGAGTAGCCTGGGTAACGCCCGACCGATACCCTCCGTGGTGAGTTCCTGGGGCGTGGCAAAGCCCTGCACCCAGGAGAACGACTGTGCCTCGTACAGCAGGCTCAGTGCTTCCTGCGTATCGCTGGTTTCGTACCACTGGCAGAGCTGTTCATCGTCGGCCCGTGGCGTGACGGGATATTTCAGGAGTTGCAGGAGAAAATTGCGCTGCCGGTCTTTGCTGTTATCGGAAACTGCATGAAATACACCAGCCGGTGTGGGTTGCAGGTAAAAATGGTCTACCAGCAGGTAGTCTGCCGAAGGGGTATCAGTCATTCTGCGTTTGCCGGTTGTGGAGAATGGGTGAAACGGTTATCCAGCTGTTGCCACAGTTCCGGGAAAGCCAGTTTGCGCCCGGAAAGCTCGGTATAGGTCTTGTAAAAGGCCTCGCGCAGTTGCAAGCGCTTGTAGATTGCCAGCAGCTCCATCGAGACCAGGGGATCGCCTGGGTCGTCATTTAACGCCTGTTCGAGACATTTGCGCGCCTTTTCGACGTTGTTGTGTTGCAGAAACCCATAAGCCTGCTCCAGCAGCGAAATGTCCTCGTCGTCGATATCCATGCGGATCACAAGGTCGGTTGTTCCGCGGTAGAAGCCGTGGCTCAGCACGCTGTCGGGTGAATCCACCGTCAGATTGGCAACCGGCAGCCCCTCGTCCAGATGCCGCAGCAGGAACAGAAACTCATCGCGGTCGAGTGTTGTCCTGACCTGGGACAGCAGTGATCGCTTCAGGTCTGTGGCGTTTTCCCCGGTCGCAATGAACAGGTCGAGCAGTGCCGCAAAACACTGGGCTTTCTGGTGTTGCTGGTGGGACAGCAGGATGCGCTGCGAATGGCTGAGCAGATCGCGGGGATTCCTGGCGATACTGCGCCGCAGGAAAGAGAAGTATTCCTCGCGGTCGGCTGGTTGCTGGAACTGGGGCGTCAGCGCGTGCGGGCGTTGCATCGTCAGTGGATGGTTCCCGCCGGGATTCCTGTGCTCTGTCGAGGACTGGTTGGCGCGCACTACCAACTCGGTGATTGCTGTATTGTTGCCGCTCATGTGGCGCGACCTGAAGGGGAAAGGTCTTGTCGGAGGTGCTTGTTCATGCGCGGTAGCTTATCGGGAAAAGGGGGATTTCAGCCAGGAAAACACCCGGTAACGGTTGGTCTTGCGCTGGCTTTTTTCAGGTCTGGCTGGGTTGGTGGTCTTTGTCGGTGCCTCGTCGTTCCCCGGAAGGTTGACCCTGGCCAGTAGTCGGGTTTCGTGGCAGGCATTGGTAAAGTCGATGACGGTCGACAGTGTGATACCGGTGTCCCGCGCAATGGTTTCGATATCGGACTGGTGTGTCAGCAGATACTCGGCCAGCCTCTTGTGCTCGGGGGTGTGGGGTATGCTGCCAAAGTCCGGCATGCTGATCAACTGCAGGAGGTCATAGGGCGCGCAATGCTGTAGCAGGCGGCCTTCGGAGCCGTAATAGGCGGCACTGTAGGAGAGTGCCCACAAGGGTTGGGGTGACCATTCCTGGGTTGCACGGGGCTTGCGCTGGCTGCTGATCTCCCTGTAGGTGAACTCGGTGGAAGAGATGCGAAACAGCTCGGGGCACTCTTCCAGCGGCATAGCAAACTGGAACCACTCGCTGACCGGGAAAATGCTCAGTGGCGGAAAATCCGGATGAGAGATTTCGGCGCTGGTGCCATTGGCGATAATGGAGCGAATGGTGCCCAGCAGACGGCTGGCCGGGTAGAAGCGTCGCGCAGGCCTGACGACGTTGTCCAGAGAGGGGACGACCTCTGCCGGGCGGGATTTCCTGGTGGTCTTCACGACTGTCAGACTGACGGCGGGTTTTGCTGGCTTGTCTTCCTTATTTTTGGTCGGGGCAGGCTCCGGCACCTTTGCTGCCTCTTTTGAGGACTCTTCCGTCGGCTTCTTTAGCGAAATGGGCGCCACCACCTGTGCCGCTTGCGGTTCCTTGGTTGCGACCGGCTTGATGCCAGGGGTGTCGCTGCCAGAGGGAAGTGCCTGTTTGATGGTGACCACCGTGGCTTTACTCACTTTGGCAACAGCCGGTCGAGGTGGCTCGGCTTCAATGGAGGGCGATTGTTTTGGGGCATCGCTTGCCGTTGCATCGTCGGAGGCGGTTGGTCGAGGTGGCTCCGCTGCGGTAGTGGCTGATTGTTTTGGGGCAT
>CAYTPO010000257.1:0-5320 GCA_964439815.1 uncultured Thiotrichales bacterium | reverse complement strand
GAGGGAAAGCCATATTAGGCCATTTTTTTCACTGATTTGAGGAGAATATTGGCTATATTTGACGAAAACCAGGGGGAAAAAGGGCCAAAATGGCTTTTCCGCAGTAGGCTTCCTATTCTCGGACAGGCTCCTAGGAGGCTGTCCGAGAATGGATTTCCGGGAGCAAGGCTGACAGATGCAGGCATGGCAGGGTTACACCAAGCTTGCCTGATGCGGCCATCGGGAATCCGGGTCGGCAGCGTGTTGGGTCTGCTCCCTGTTTGCTGTACCCGTTTGAGTCAATTAATGCCATCTCCTCGCAGTTGGGGTAATGGCAGGGTTTGGTCAGGTTATTCGAGTTTGATGGTCAGGAGTCATTCCGGGCCAATAAAATATATATAAGAGGAAAAGCGCTATGAAGCGTCACCACATGTTTTTGCACTTCGTTCTAGGAGCAGTGCTCACCCTTCCGGCCGTACAGGCGTCTGACAGTCAGATTGTCACAGTTGAAGCGGGTGAGGCCCAGCGTACTGCCACCGTGAGCGGGACAGTCATCCCTTTCAAGGAAGTCACGCTGACAGCGCAGATCCCGGGGCGAGTGGAGCTGATCGCCGGAAGCGAGGGCGATGCCTTCAGACAGGGTGATGTACTGGTGGCCATTGATGATGATGATCTGCTGGCCAAGCGTCAGGCGGTGCAGGCGCAGATCGCCAACGCCCAGGCCGCGTTGCAGAATGCGAGGGTGCAATACAATCGTGAGTTGATATCCCCGCGCAGCGAGAGTCCTTCGTCGATGCCGGGCTTTGGTCTGCCGATCATGATGGACAATATGTTCAGTCGACAGATGGGTGATGTGATGGGGTATGGTGACCCCGACCTCGAACGTCATGCCGATCTCTACTCCGCCCTGACCGGCGTGAATCAGGCGCAGGCTTCCTACATGCAGGCCAACTCCCAGCTACAGGAGCTCGATGCCAAGATCCGCGATGCCAAATCGGTGGCGCCTTTCGATGGCATCATCCTGAAGAAGATGGTGGAAGTCGGTGATACCGTGCAGCCAGGCATGCCGCTGGTGAAATACGCCCATATCGACTATCTGCGGATCAGATCCGATGTTCCCTACCGTCTGGTGCACAACCTGAAGAAGGGTATGCTGATTCCGGCGTTGCTTGATAACGGCAAGGCGGTGAAGGTGCGGGTCGCGCAGATCTATCCGATGGCCGATGCGACCAACCATACCGTAACCGTCAAGTTTGATCTGCCCAAGGGTATTCAGGCGTCACCTGGCATGTATGCAGAGTTGCGTATCCCGCAAGGTGCCAGCGGTGAAACCAATGAGGTCGTGATTCCACGGTCGGCGCTGATTCGTGGTCGCAGCCTGCCGGCGGTACTGGTCATGAACCCCGATGGAGGCTCCAGCGTCAGAATGGTGCGGCTGGGTCAGTATCTGGGTAACGGCAAGATTGTTGTTCTGTCAGGCATTCAGGCGGGGCAGCGCATTGTGGACAATCCTCCTTCGGGTGTGGGATCCGGCTGGGTTCCCGGCAAGCCGATTCATGGCTCTGAATAAGCGGCGTTACGCTTGAATATGATCCAGAGAACCTCCTGCTGACCTGCTAATAAAGAATCCAATGCTATGGAAAATCAAAACATAGAAAACAACGAAGAAACGCATATCGGCCTTGCCGGAGGGCTGGCCAAGCAGTTTATTCATTCCCCGTTGACGCCGCTGCTGCTGATCGGTTTCTTCCTGCTCGGTATCGTGGGCCTGATTGCCACGCCATGTCAGGAAGATCCGCAGATCTCCGTGCCAATGGTGGATATCTTCGTCAAGTATCCGGGCGCAAGCACGGATCAGGTGGTCAATCAGGTGGCGGTGCCACTCGAGCAGATCATGATGGAGATCAAGGGTGTCGATCATGTCTATTCGGCATCGATGCGTGATCAGGCCATTGTGACCGTGCAGTTCATCGTTGGCGAGGAGATGGGGCCGTCTCTGGTCAAGCTCTACGACAAGTTGTCTTCCAACATGGACAAGATCCCGCCCGGTGTAAGCCAGCCGCTGGTCAAGCCCAAGGGGATCGATGATGTGCCGCTGGTCACGCTGACGCTGTGGTCTGAAGAGGTGCCTGACTCTTCGTTGCGGCTGATTGCGCTGGATCTGCTCAAGCATATCAAGCAACTGCCGGATACGTCGCAGGGCTTTGTGGTCAGTGGCAGGCGCGAGCAGATGACGGTTCATGTGTTCCCCGAGAAGCTGGCGGGGCATGGTATTTCGCTGGAGCAGATTGCCCAGACGATTCAGGCAGCCAACACCGAGAGCAACGCGGGTAGTACCGAAGCGGGTGGTTTGCTGGGTACGGTCTATAGTGGTGCCTTCCTGAAAACCGAAGAGGATCTGAATCGCCTGATCGTGGGTCTCGACAATGGTCGTCCGGTCTACCTGCGTGATGTGGCCGAGGTCAAGCGTGGTGCGGGTGATGCCAAGAGTCTGGTGACGTACTACACGGGCGCCGCCAACGAATCCGGGCTGGAAGCCAATGGCGTTCCTGCGGTCACGCTGGCGATCGCCAAGAAGAAGGGGACCAATGGTGTTTCGGTTGCCGAAAGCATTCTGGAGCTGACCGAAGAGCTGAAAGGCAGTCTGATTCCCGACAATGTCCATGTCACCGTGACGCGAAACTACGGTGAGACGGCACAGGAGAAGGTCAACGAGTTGATCTTCAAGCTGTTTGTCGCCACCGGTGCGGTGGTTATCCTGGTCTGGTTCTTCCTCGGCTGGCGGGCTGGCGTGGTGGTCACCATTGTAGTGCCAGTCGTTATTCTGTTTACCGTCTTCATGGCGCTGGTTATGGGTTTTACCATCGACCGGGTCAGTCTGTTTGCGCTGATATTCTCGATCGGGATATTGGTGGATGATGCGGTGGTCGTGCTGGAGAATATCTACCGGCGCTGGCTGGAGAAGGGGACGATCGATACCGAAACCACCATCGATGCGGTGGCGGAGGTTGGTAATCCGACGATTCTGGCTACCTTCACGGTGGTTGCGGCCTTGCTGCCGATGGCAGCTGTGCGCGGCATGATGGGGCCCTATATGGCACCTATCCCGATGCTTGGCAGTGTGGCAATGGTGTTCTCGCTGTTTGCCGCGTTTGTCTTTACGCCCTGGTTGGCAATGAAGCTTCGCCCCTCCATGGCGGTGCTGCACAAGGCGGAGGTCAAGGAGCAGAAGGAGATCGAGTTTCTCGGCCGCTTCTACCGCAATGCCCTGCAGCCGCTGATCGAGAACCGCTCTCTGGGCATGATCTTCCTGATCAGTCTGTTTGTGGTGTTCTTCCTCTGTACCGCGCTGTTCTATACCAAGTCGGTCAAGGTAAAGATGTTGCCGCTGGATAACAAGCCGGAATTCAATGTCGTTGTCAATTTTCCCGAGGGAACTGCGCTGCCCGACACCGCGAATTTGGTCAGTACCTTGGCCGAGAATATTCGCCAGATCGAGGAAGTGACCTCGGTACAGACCTATGTCGGTACTGCATCGCCATTCAATTTCAATGGTCTGGTGCGTCACTATTATCTGCGCCAGCAGCCCTGGGAGGCGGATCTTCAGGTTCAACTGGTCGACAAGCGAGACCGGCATCGTTCGAGTCATGAGATTGCCAATGAAGTCAGGGCCTTGCTGACGCCTTTGGCGCATGAGGCTGGAGCGAAGATCCAGGTCGTCGAAATGCCGCCTGGACCTCCGGTTCTGCAATCTGTTGTAGCCGAGGTCTACGGACCTGATGCGGAGACGCGTCGCCTGGTAGCACGGGATCTCGAAGTCATGTTCGAGAAGGCTGAGCACCTGGATGACGTCGATACGTTGATGCCCTCGGAATATGGTGCCTATCATTTCAATGTGGATCGTGAGAAGGCGCAGCGGGCGGGCGTAGCGGTAGCCGATATCAATCGCACGCTGAAAATGGCCATGGGGGAGTTCCAGCTGGGCGACATCAAGTACAACTCCGTACTGGATGTGACGCCGATTGTCATGGAGGCGCCACTGGCTGTCCGGGGTGACTTCGGGCGTATCGGGCAGCTGCCCATCAAGACGCGGGCGGGAACTACGGTACCGCTGTCCGAGCTGGGACGCTTCGAGAAACGTTTGCAGGATGCCATCGTCTATCACAAGGATTTGCGCGCAGTCGAATTCGTCACGGCGGAAACAGTGGGTGACCTTGCAGCGCCGATCTACGGCATGTTTGAAGTCGAAAAACTGCTGAAGGACTATACCGCTCCGGATGGCGTGCAGATTTCCGGCACCATGATGGGGCCACCAAAGCACAGCACCCGCTCAGGGTTCGAGTGGGCTGGTGAATGGACGGTGACCTACGAGACCTTCCGCGACATGGGTATCGCCTTTGGTGTGGCACTGATACTCATCTACATGTTGGTGGTCGGTGAGTTCAGCAACTTTTTGTTGCCGGCGATCATCATGGCGCCAATCCCGCTGACGCTGGTGGGGATCATCCCCGGTCATTGGCTGATGGGGGCGGAATTCACGGCAACCTCGATGATTGGTTTTATTGCCTTGGCAGGTATCATCGTGCGCAACTCGATTCTGCTGGTTGATTTTTCCCAGCGGAAGGTGGAAGAGGGCGTGCCGGTGCTGGATGCCCTGATCATGGCCTGTCAGACACGGACGCGACCTATCGTGATTACCGCACTGGCTCTGGTGGGTGGTGCGAGTGTCATTCTGTTTGATCCCATCTTCCAGGGAATGGCTGTGTCGTTGCTGTTCGGTGTGCTCGTATCCACCGCGCTAACGCTTTTTATCATCCCGCTGGGTTGCTACAGTGCCCGGGCTGCGTTCTGCCCCGCAGGGCAGAATGGTGGTGAGTCAAACTGCTCCGTGGATGAAGGAAACGGTGGTGATGTTGACTCTGGTGGCAAGCTGAAGGCTTTTCTGAGCATCCTTGGTCTCTACCTGGGGTTGGCGCTCAAGGGGTTGTTTTCGCTGTTGGTTGGGCTGATTTCATTGCTGTATCGCAAGACACTGGGTCGCAGCAAGGAGAAGGTAGTTTCCACTCCAACGGCTGCTGCTGGTAGTACAACCGTTGCTCGAAGTGCTGTAACCACAACACCACAAATAGATGCTGCAGCAGGGGAGACGGTTGCAGAGAAAGCCGCAGCAGAGAAAGCCGCAGCAGAGAAGGCCGCAGCAGAGAAGGCCGCAGCAGAGAAAGCCGCAGCAGAGAAAGCCGCAGCAGAGAAAGCCGCAGCAGAGAAAGCCGCAGCAGAGAAAGCCGCAGCAGAGAAGGCCGCAGCAGAGAAGGCCGCAGCAGAGAAAGCCGCAGCAGAGAAA
>CAYTPO010000256.1:0-13836 GCA_964439815.1 uncultured Thiotrichales bacterium | reverse complement strand
GACGCTGGTGCTGAGCAGGCGGGGCTTCTACCGGGAGCTGACGCAATCGGCGCCGAAAAAGATCCGTCATACGGTCTGGCCCTATCAGTCCGGCCATGAACACCACCGCTATCTGTTGCTGATTGCAGCAGCATTGCTGATGGCACAACTGGTGTCGCCGCTGGTGGAATTCCAGTTCATGAAGATCGTCGAGGTCAGTTTTCCGGAGCGGGAGATTCGCACCGCCAATCTGTCGCTGTTCTTTTCGGTACTCAGCGGCTTTTCCATCGTCATCAATCTGTTGGTGACGCCGGTGATTCTCAATCGTCTGGGGGTGCTGGCCGGGCTGCTGGTGCAGCCAATGCTGCTGGCAGTATCCGCCATGGGATTCATGCTTCATACGGGGTTTCTGGCGGCGGCAGTGATGAAGATCGCCGACAGGGGACTCTCCTATTCGATTACCCGCTCATCGAAGGAGCTGCTGTATATCCCGGTCGACAAGCTGATGATGTATCAGGCCAAGGCATGGATCGACATGTTTGGCTACCGGACCTTCAAGGTCGCAGGGGCGCTGACCATCCTGGTGCTGACACAATGGACGGCGCTGGAAAAGAGTCTGATCAGCCTGAACTGGGTCATTGTGATCTGCTGTGGTCTGTGGATGCTTCTGCTGGTGAGCCTCTATCGTCGCTACCAGATGCTGACTACCCCGGCAAAGCCCTGTCCGGTGACATAGGTTCGAGAATTTCCCGCAGCTTCTTCTCCAGTACGGCCTGTTCCGTTTCAGCCAGCGGTTGGCGCTGCCGTGTCGTGATATGCAGGATATCCTCGGCCCGCTCGCCAATCGTCGAGATTCTCGCCATCAGGGTGCGTGTCCCGGTTGCATAGAGTGCTGCCGCGATATTGGCCAGTAGCCCACGCTGATCCAGAGCGGAAACTTCCAGAATGGTAAAAGGCTTGTTGGGCGGGTTGGTGAACTCGATGGTCAACGGGATATCGAAGGATTTCTGCCGCCGGGTCATCTTCACCGGAGCCGGGGCAAAGCTGCTGTCGGGATCGGTCAGTGCCGACATCAGCCGGTTCTTGACCTGCTCCAGACGGTACTGGTCGTCACAGGCTTCCCCGCACTCGTCCAGTACGCTGAAGGTGTCGACTGCCATCCTGTCCCGGGTGGTATAGATACGGGCATCGACGACATTCAGGCTGAGCTGTTCCATGACGCTGGTGATCAGACTGAACAGGATTGGGTTGACCTCGGTATAGATGGTGACATCGGTGGTGCCATGATCGGTCTCCGGTTTGATATCGACCAGTACCTTGTCGTCCGGTTGGCGTTGCAGCAGTAGCGTGGTGTGCCATTCAATCGTCTCTGCACTGTGGCGCTGGAAGTATTCCGGATGAAAGTTGTGCCAAATGGCTTCGACCTGTTCCCGCGCCCAGCCGGCCCGTGTGAGCAGGGAGGCAACCAGCTCGCGGGTGCTCAGTTCGATGGCAACCTGGCTTTCGGAGGGGCTGGTCGTGGATTCCAGCCATTGCCGGGTGCGGTGGTAGAGTGAGGAGAGCAGGCTGGCCTTCCAGCCATTCCATAGCTCCATGTTGGTGCCACGGATGTCGCTGATGGTCAGCAGATAGAGGTAGGTGAGCCGCTCCCTGGTCTTGACCTCGTTGGCAAACTCCTCAATGACTTCCATATCGGTGATGTCCTTGCGCTGTGCAATCATCGACATCAGCAGATGGGTTCTCACCAGCCAGGTGACCAGCTGGGTATCGCGCCGATCGAGCGAATGGCGTTTGCAGAACTGCTCGGCATCGACGGCGCCAAGTTTGGAGTGATCACCACCGCGCCCCTTGCCAATGTCATGAAACAGGGCGGCGAGATAGAGCAGCTTGGGTTTGCGCAATCGGCTGAACAGCTCCGTGCCTTCCGGTATCTCGTCGGCGCGCGTCGGGTCGCTGAGCCTGCGTACGTAGCGCAGAACCATCAGCGTGTGTTCGTCGACGGTGTAGATGTGGAACATATCGAACTGCATGCGGCCGACAATGGCGGCGAACTGCGGAATATAGGCGGCCAGAATCCCGTAGGCATTCATGCGTCTGAAGTCGTGATAGATGCCGCGCGGTCGCCGCAGAATCTCCAGAAACAGCTCATGGCAGACCGGATCGTTGCGGAACTGCTCGTCGATGAGGGGGATGCTGTTGCGGATCGACCGTATGGTGGCGGCCCGGATTCCCTTTGCTTCGCGATGCTGCTGCAGCAGCAGGAATATCTCCAGCAGCGAAGGCGGATGGCGGGTAAAGACATCTGCGGCGGTGATTTCGATATAGCCATTGCGCAGCTGAAAGCGATCATTGAGGCGGATGATATTGGTCGGCGTGTTGCATAGCAGGATCTCTTCCTCGAAATGCTGCAGCAGCATTTCCGAGATCCGCGCAATATTGGTGACCGAGCGGTAGTAGTGCTGCATCATGTCCTCGACCGCCTGTATCTCGTTCTCGGCGGTATAGCCCAGCTGGCGTGAGAGTGGTTTTTGCAGGTCCAGCAATACCCGGTCATCCTTGCGCCCGGACAGCCGATGCAGGCCAAAACGCACCTTCCAGAGAAAATCGCGGGCACTGCAGAGGGTGTCGTACTCTTCCTGGTTGATGAATTGCTGACCAACCAGTTCCCGCAGGGTGGTCACACCGAAATGCCGCTTGGTGATCCATGCCAGCGTATGCAGATCCCTGAGGCCACCGGGGTTTTCCTTGAGATTGGGTTCCAGACGGTAGGAGGAGTCGGCGAAGCGGTGGTGGCGCGCCTTCAGCTCCGCCAGCTTTTCGCTGAAGAAGGCCTGACTGGGCCAGAAATCCGGCTGGTTCAGAATTTCCTGCAACTGGGAGTAGAGGTTTTCCGCTCCGGTAATCAGCCGGGACTCGAAGAGGTTGGTGGCAACGGTGACATCCTTTCCCCCCTCCTCGTGGCATTGGGTGACGGTGCGAACACTCTGACCGATATCGAGACCGGTATCCCAGAGAAAAGTGATGTAGGCTGACAGCCGTTCGGCAATGGTGGGATCTTCAGGGCTGTCGAGCAGAACCAGGATGTCGATATCGGACGACGGGTGCAGCTCCTGCCGTCCATAGCCACCCACTGCCAGTAGTGCAACCGCCTCATCGGCAAATCCAAACTGCTGCCATGAATGGGTCAGCAAGGCATCGATGCCGCGACTGGTGTCCTTGATGAGGTCGTCGATATAGAAGCCCTGATCAAACCCGCTGCTGGTCAGCTCCTTCAGCATCTTCAGGATATCGCGGTAGTTGGCGGGGTTCTTGCCCAGGCGGGACAGTTCCAGCATCCAGGGATCGAGGTTAATGGCCGGTTGAGGCGGTCGACAGGTATCGGGCAGATTCATGGGAGGTTTCGCAGACAGACTGGGGAAAGGGTGAGGGTGCTGGCGTCTATTCGATGACTTCGCCCTGACGCAGGGTCAGCACTTCATAGCCATCTTCGGTGACCAGCAGCGTGTGTTCCCACTGGGCTGACAGGCTGTGGTCCTTGGTGACGACGGTCCAGCCGTCGGGCAGCACCTTGGACTGCCGCTTGCCGGCGTTGACCATCGGCTCGATGGTGAAGGTCATGCCGGGCTTGAGCACCTCGCCGGTACCCGGCTTGCCGTAGTGCAGCACCTGGGGTGATTCGTGGAAGCCCGTGCCGATGCCGTGGCCGCAGTATTCCCTGACGATGGAGAAGCGGCGGGCTTCGGTAAAGGTCTGGATGGCATGGCCGATGTCACCGAGCGTGGCGCCTGGTCTGACCTGCTTGATGCCTTCGATCATCGCTTCGCGGGCAGTGGTGACCAGACGCGAGGCGATGATTTTCGGCTTGCCGATACAGATCATCAGGCTGGTATCGCCATGGTAACCGTCCTTGATGACGGTGATGTCGATATTGATGATATCGCCATCCTTGAGCTTCTTGTCGCTGGGAATCCCGTGGCAGATCTGATGATTGACGGATGTGCAGATCGACTTGGGGAAGCCATGGTAGTTGAGTGGCGCGGGCACGACATGCTGCTCGTTGACCATGAAATCATGGCAGATCCGGTCGATTTCATTGGTTGTCATTCCGGCCTCGACACGGGGTTCGATCATTTCGAGCACCTCGGCAGCCAGCCGCCCGGCCACACGCATTTTTTCGATTTCTTCGGGCGTTTTGATAATGATGCTCATGGCTGTGTCTCGGGATGGGTAGCGGGAATGCGTGGTCGGGTCATTGGCAACAGAGATGGAAAACAGCGCAGTCTGTCATGTGACTCCGGTTTCGTCAAAATACCGCTGAGTCCTCGGTGTTCCGAGTAGCCAATGCCTGTGGCAGCGGCAGGGTTTCGGGATTTCCGCCCGGAGTGAGAATGGTATGCCTGCCGTCCTGCGTCGGGTCGAGTTCGGGATAATCACGGATGAAATGCAGGCCACGGCTCTCCTTGCGGGTCATGGCCGAATTGATGATCAGCTCCGCCACCAGCGCCAGATTCCTCAGCTCGATGAGATCCGATGTGATCTTGAAGTTGGCATAGTATTCGAAGATCTCCCGGTTGAGCAGCTCAACCCGGTTCTTGGCGCGCTCCAGACGCTTGGTAGTGCGCACGATCCCCACATAGTCCCACATAAAGCGGCGCAGCTCGTCCCAGTTGTGGGTGACGACGATATGTTCATCGGAATCGGTTACCTGGCTTTCGTCCCAGGCGGGAATGGGAAACGCTTCGGAGGTCTCGTTCCCGTGGCGCTGAATGTGTTGAGCGGCCGAGCGGGCAAAGACCAGACATTCGAGCAGTGAGTTGCTGGCCATGCGATTGGCCCCGTGCAGCCCGGTACAGGAGACTTCGCCGATGGCATAGAGGTTCTCCACATCGGTCCTGGCATCGAGGTCGGTGATCACGCCGCCACAGGTGTAGTGCGAGGCCGGCACCACCGGCAGCCAGTCCTTGGTCATGTCGAAGCCGTATTTCAGACAGCGGGCATAGACCGTGGGGAAGTGCTCGATTATGAAATCGGCCGGCTTGTGCGTGATATCGAGGTAGATGTTGTCGATCCCCAACCGCTTCATTTCGTGGTCGATGGCGCGCGCCACGATGTCGCGGGGGGCCAGCTCCTTGCGTGAGTCGAAGCGGCTCATGAAGCGCTCGCCATCCGGTAGCCGCAGATAGCCCCCTTCGCCACGCACGGCTTCGGTGATGAGGAAGGACTTGGCACGCGGATGGAACAGGCAGGTGGGGTGAAACTGCATGAACTCCATGTCGGCCACCCGGCAACCGGCACGCCATGCCATGGCGATACCATCGCCGGTGGATCCATCGGGGTTGCTGGTATAGAGATAGACCTTGCTGGCGCCCCCGGTGGCAAGGACGACAAAGCGGGCACGGAACACATCGACGCGTCCGCTGTCCCTGTCCAGAACATAGGCACCGATGCAGCGGTTCTCGTGCTTGATCAGATCAACAGCCAGGTGGTGTTCGAACAGCGCGATATTGCGGTGATTGCGTGCCTGACTGACAAGGGTGTTCTCGACGGCGCTGCCGGTGGCATCGTCGGAATGCACTACGCGGCGGTGACTGTGGCCGCCTTCGCGTGTCAGATGGAGTTCCGTATGCCCGTCAGGCATCTGCTCCCTGGTAAACGGGACGCCCAGGCCCATCAGCCACTCGATGGCTTCGCGCCCGTGCTCAACGGTAAAGCGTACCGCGTCGGCATCACACAACCCGGCGCCGGCATTCACTGTATCGGCAACATGGGACTCGATGGAGTCATCATCGGCCATGACTGCCGAAATTCCCCCCTGGGCATAAAAAGTACTTCCGTCGGTTATTTTGACCTTGCTGAGTACTGCAACCTCAAGGTTTTCAGCCAGATGCAGGGCCAGACTGAGGCCTGCCGCACCACTGCCAATGACGAGTACATCGTGATTGAATTCAAGTTGTATTTGTTTCGGGTGGTTCATTTCGTCGGGTATTTTGGCATACTTGTCGGTGTCCTGATCAGGTTCATCCCCGATCGGGACCAGGAGGAATAAAAAAATCTGCATGAAGCACCGGGAGTGTAATCCTGAGGTTACACCCCACTGGCACGCCATATTATGGCAGCTGCCAGGACAATAATTACATAACTAGAGGTGTCTTGTGAGCAAGGGTCAAAAAAAATCGGCAAAAGCCACTGATGAAATCCTGATCAAACGTGTTCAGGCCGGAGACAATCGAGCTTTTGACGTGCTGGTCAACAAATATCAGAGCAAAATCATCTCGCTGGTGAGTCGTTACGTGAAGGACCAGCACCAAGCACTTGATGTCTCACAGGAAGCTTTCGTCAAGGCATACAAGGGTTTGGCAACCTTTCGCGGCGACAGCGCCTTTTATACCTGGTTGTACCGGATCGCCATCAACACCGCCAAGAACCATCTGGTAGCCGAGGGCAGACGCATTCCCGACTCCTCCATTGATGTGCTCGATGCGGAACAATTCTCCGATTATCATGAACTTAAGGAAACCGCTACGCCGGAAAGCGTGTTACTATCGGAAGAGATCAAGTTGACGGTGAATTCGGCCATTCAGCACTTGCCGGACGACTTGAAGGTTGCAATCACGCTACGCGAACTCGAAGGATTGAGTTACGAGGCGATTGCCGAGGCGATGGACTGCCCGATTGGTACCGTGAGATCACGGATATTCAGGGCCAGAGAAGCCATCGACAAGGTTCTCAGCCCATTATTGAACTAATTGGTCGAAGGATTGCCCAATGGTTTAGAGCCTGAGTCCGAGGTTTAACCACGGTGTCTGACACAAGCTTAAACTTCAGGTTCAGGTAGAAGATAGCTATCAAACTTGGTTTCAAGGGAAGAAATGGGCATTTCAATTCAAGAAAAACTCTCTGCGTACGTCGACGACGAACTGGGTGAATTCGAAACCCGTCGGTTGACGGAAGAGGTACTCAAATCCGAGACGGCACGCAGGCGCGTGGCGCACTATCAACTGATCGGCGCGGCCATGAGAGACGAACCCGCAGCGGCATTCGAGCAGTCATTCAGCGCGCGTGTCATGGCCGAGATCGACGCACTGCCGAAGGTCGAAGAGGAAGACGCGAGTGAGGCGACGAGTGGCGGGCATTCGCCATCACGACGCACGCCGTGGCTCAAGGTGCTGGTAGGGGGTGCGATCGCTGCATCGGTTGCACTGGTTTCGCTGACGATGCTGAGGAGTATCGATTCCCAAATGACGCCAGCCACCGTCGCTGTTCCCCAGGTTGGGGATGTTGCCCCGGCGGCCCCCGAATCGATGACGGCATCGAGTGGTACACCGTCTGCGGCAAGCAGTGACCTGGCCAAGACTGTCAGTGCGCCCGTTACCGAGGTTCCCCATGCTCAGCCTATACCGCCTGTCATTGACAACGCTTCCAATGCGCGGCTGCTGGGCGGTTATCTGGCCACGCACGCCGAGCATGCAGCGCACCGCAGCATGTTACCTCGGGCAAGAGTCATGGGCTTCGACCTGCAGGGGTCCGAATAGCCTTGATGAAAGGATCGGGTGTAGTCGGCTTCTTGCTGGCGATCATATTCCTGGGTTCCATCGCCCATGCCGAAGAGCGGGAGGCTGTCCGGCTGTTGCTGGAGAAAATGTCTTCCGCAAGCCAGTTTCTCAATTACACCGGCACCTTCACCTTCGTCAATGGACCCAAGTCGTGGACGATGCAGGTGGTTCACAGCTTCGACAAGCATGGTGAGCGTGAATATCTCAAGACGATAGCGGGTGAGGTCAAGGAGATCTATCGCGATGACCGCAGCCTGATCAGCGTCGCCCGTGACAAGGAACTGGTGCTGGTTGAATCCACCAGTACCGGGACGCACCAGGCGTCACAGGTTTTCGATCGTCAATTCAATGCCGACAGTGATTATTATGACTATTATCTTGATGGTACAGAAGAGATAGCCGGATACAGCTGCCAGGTTGTCTCCATTGTGCCAAAGGATCAGTATCGCTACGGCTACCGTCTCTGCCTTGAAGATGAAAGTGGCTTGCTGATCAAGTCCCAGGTGGTTGACAAGTCCGGGCAGCCCAAGGAGCGGCTGGTCTTCAGCAAGCTGGAATTTCCAACCTCCATTCCCAGTGCCGAGTTCAATCCGGACGCCTATAACACGCAGCTTGAAGCGACGCCCGATTCGATGGCGGAGCAGGACGATGCGCTTGGCATGCTGTCTCGATGGCGGCTGACAAAGCTCCCTCCGGGATTCGTGGTAGTTCAGGATACCATCCGGAATATCTCCGGTAGCACCTCGGCGGTCAGGCATATCGTACTCGATGACGGTATTGCCGCGGTGTCGGTATTTATCAAACGCCCGGCCAATGGCGAGAAGTATCTTGCATCCAAACAGACCTCCGGTGCGCTAAATACCTTATTGAAAATCAAACAGGGAGCGGTGATTACCGTGATTGGAGAAGCACCCAAGGCAACCATCAATGCGGTGTATTCTGCGCTGGCTCCAGAGCCATGATCATCGAGCAGGGCCATGTTGTCAGAACGGAAGGCGAATTTGCCTGGGTGGAGACAAGGCAGCAGTCAGCCTGCGGTTCGTGTTCGGCAAAAAGCGGTTGCGGAACCTCTGCCCTGGAATCCCTTTTCAATCGTTCTCCCAATAACCTCAAGGTTGCCAATATCATTCATGCGCGTGTTGGCCAGCATGTGACGCTTGGGCTGTCTGAGGGGGGGCTGGTGAAATCCGCGCTACTGGTCTACATGACACCGCTGCTGGGGCTGTTTCTGGGCGCCGGGTTGATGAAGTACATTGCACCCCATTCCGAATTTCTGGTGATCTGTGCTGCCGGTGTGGGCTTGCTGGGTGGCCTGCTGTTTGCAAGACGCGTTGCCAGAAGGTTGGAAGGCAATCCGGACTACCAGCCCGTGATGCTGACGATCGAGCATTGATGTCTGCCTGCTCAGTGGGGGCAGCATGAGTAGAACCTTCCCTGTGACTTGCGCTAGCTTCCCCTTTGCAACACTCGCAAGGCGGCCGAATGATTGGACTCGGACCTTTCGTCCAACCCTGTTCGGGATTTTCCTGCGATTACACTTACCTGCGACTTTCTCGGCAACCTGTTAAACTGCCCGGCTTTGATGTTCCTTGCCGCTGCAGTGTGACAGAAGGCGCGCCGGGGATGTCATCGATCGAGCAGTATTCTGGGAGTTATTGATGAAATTACGAACATTTGCGGTAACCATGCTGTGGTTGCTGTCTGCCCTGGGGATCAGTGGGCAGGCTTTGGCCTTGGCTGGGTCATTGCCGGCATTTACCGAGCTGATTGAAAGAAACAGCCCTGCTGTGGTCAATATCAGCACGGTCCCCAAGGCCGGGAACTCTGAGCTGGGTGGTCAATCCAGGGTTCCGGCAATGCCCGAGGGTGGTGATCTCAATGACTTCCTGAAGAAATTTCTGGAGCGTCATCGCGACGACAAGGATGCGCCAGCCATTCCGGATGATGATGAAGGACCGAGTTCACTGGGTTCCGGTTTTGTCATCTCCTCTGACGGTTATGTGCTGACCAATCATCACGTAGTCAAGAATGCGGCGGAAATCGTGGTGAGATTCAGCAGTCGTCACGAATACAAGGCGGAGCTGGTCGGTAGCGATCCGCGTACCGATGTCGCGCTGTTGAAGATCGATGCGAAGAACCTCCCGGTACTGAAACTTGGCTCCTCCGAGAATCTGAAAGTCGGTGAATGGGTGCTCGCCATTGGCTCACCCTTCGGCTTCGAGCATTCGGCGACGGCTGGCATTGTCAGTGCCAAGGGCCGCAGCCTCCCCTCGGAGCAGTATGTGCCGTTCATCCAGACCGATGTGGCGATCAACCCTGGTAACTCCGGTGGTCCGCTGTTCAATCTCGCTGGTGAGGTCGTGGGCATCAATTCGCAGATCTATAGCCGCACCGGTGGCTTCATGGGGCTGTCGTTCGCGATTCCTATCGATGTCGCCATGGATGTTGTGGAGCAGCTGAAGACGAGTGGCAAGGTGTCTCGTGGCTGGCTGGGTGTCTACATCCAGGAAATCACGGGTGAGCTGGCGGAATCATTTGGCCTCAAGCGGCCGCATGGTGCGCTGGTGGCGCAGGTTATCGGCAATAGCCCGGCAGAGAAGGGAGGTATCGAGGTGGGTGATGTCATTCTCCAGTTCGATGGGCACCCCATTTCGCATTCCTCGGATCTGCCTCCCATGGTGGGACGTTTTCGCGTGGGTTCCAAGGTCGAGGTCGATCTGTTACGCGATGGCAAGGAGCTGAAGAAGACCATTACCATCGAGGCGCTGCCGGAAGATGAGCAGATTCAGGCGCGGCGCCGTGGTGTCAATCAGAACCGGGTGGCAAAACTCGATATCATCGTTGCGCCACTCTCCAAGGAGGTCTCGGAGGCATTGAATGTCTCCCAGGGTGTGTTGGTGGATGAGGTGATGAACGGAGCAGCAGCCGAGGCCGGCATACGCGAAGGCGATGTGATCGTATCGATCAACAATCGCAAGATTACCGGCGTCGAAATGTTGCAGAAACTTGTTGATGAGCTGCCTGCCGAGCATTCGGTTCCGGTGTTGATCCAGCGCCCTGGCGGCCCCGTATTTCTGCCGCTCAAGCTGCCTGAGTGACACAGGCAAAAGAGAAGATCCTGACGCTTTATTACCGCGAAGGGTGTCATTTATGCGAGGATATGGCGTTTTCGCTGCGTGAGCTGATCGTGGGCACTGGCTGGACATTGACACGGATCGACATCGATTCGAATGAATCCTTGCGTCAGCGTTTCAATGCTGACGTACCGGTGCTGTGCTTGGGCGAGGACATCATATGCCGGCATTTCCTGGACAGGGAAAGGTTGGCACGGTTTCTTGGAGAAGACTATTAATATTGAAAATATACGCAATTTTTCGATTATTGCGCATATCGACCATGGCAAATCCACCTTGTCTGATCGCCTGATTCAGACTTGTGGCGGGCTGACCGCGCGGGAAATGTCTGCACAGGTGCTGGATTCGATGGATCTCGAGCGTGAGCGGGGCATTACCATCAAGGCGCAGAGCGTTTCGCTGAACTACAAGGCGAAGGATGGCGAGATCTATCAGCTGAACTTCATCGATACGCCAGGACATGTGGACTTCAGTTATGAAGTTTCGCGTTCACTGGCCGCCTGTGAGGGTGCGCTGCTGATTGTCGATGCCTCTCAGGGCGTCGAGGCGCAGAGTGTTGCCAACTGCTATACGGCCATCGAACAGGGACTGGAAGTGATTCCCGTGCTGAACAAGATCGACCTGCCAGCCGCCGATCCGGATCGCGTCAAGCAGGAGATCGAGGATATCATTGGTATCGATGCGACCGAGGCGCTGGATGTGAGCGCCAAGACCGGTCTGGGTATCGATGACCTGCTGGAGCAGTTGGTTGCCCGCGTCCCGCCACCCGAGGGGGATGCCGAGGCGCCGCTGCAGGCACTGATCATCGATTCCTGGTTCGACAATTATCTGGGAGTCGTGTCGCTGGTTCGGGTCATGCAGGGTACCTTGCGGCCCAGGCAGAAGCTGATGGCAATGTCGACCGGGGCCACCCACCAGGTCGACAAGGTGGGCATCTTCACCCCCAAGGCACTGGATCAGGAATCCCTGCCGGCCGGTGCCGTTGGTTTTGTCATTGCCGGCATCAAGGATATCGACGCGGCGCGCGTCGGGGATACGTTCACCGAAGCAGCACGTCCCGCGGAACAGGCGCTGGAAGGCTTCGAAGAGGTTCAGCCGCAGGTGTTTGCCGGCCTCTATCCCGTTAGTTCGGAAGACTATGAAAGCCTGCGTGATGCGCTCAACAAGCTCAAATTGAATGATGCCTCACTCGACTACGAGCCTGAAACGTCGCAGGCACTGGGTTTCGGTTTTCGCTGCGGTTTCCTGGGTATGCTGCATATGGAAATCATCCAGGAGCGGCTGGAGCGGGAATATGATCTGGAGCTGATTACCACAGCCCCCACGGTGGTCTACGAGGTGGAGACGACCAAGGGGGAGGTCTCCTATATTCACAACCCCTCCGAATTACCGCCCGTCAACGAAATTCACGAGATCCGCGAACCGATCATCCAGGGTAATATTCTGGTACCGCAGGAATACCTGGGCGAGGTGATCAAGCTCTGCATCGAAAAGCGTGGCGTACAGAACAAGATGCTCTATCTGGGCAAGCAGGTGTCGCTGGGTTATGAACTGCCAATGAGTGAAGTCGTGCTGGATTTCTTTGACCGACTCAAATCGGTCAGTCGTGGCTATGCCTCGTTCGACTACAGTTTCGAGCGGTTTCAGGCGGCACCGCTGGTCAAGGTGGATATTCTGATCAATGGCGACCGGGTGGATGCACTGTCATTGATTTTGCATAAATCGGTGTCACAGACCCGCGGCCGCGAGTTGACGGAGCGGATGCGCGAGATCATACCCCGGCAGATGTTTGAAGTAGCCATTCAGGCTGCAATTGGCACGCATATCATTGCGCGCTCCAGCGTCAAGGCGTTACGCAAGAATGTACTGGCAAAATGTTATGGTGGTGATGTGTCACGCAAGCGCAAACTGCTGGAGAAACAGAAAGCCGGCAAGAAGAGAATGAAGATGGTGGGCAAGGTCGAGATCCCGCAGGAAGCCTTCCTGGCCGTTTTGAAAGTGGAGAAATAACAATTTGAAAAGCTCATCATTTTTTTCGCACTTCGATCTGGAGATGGTTCTGGTCGTGGGTGCACTGGTTACCGGTCTGGTCTGGCTGCTGGACGCCTTCAT
Source organism: uncultured Thiotrichales bacterium (assembly GCA_964439815.1). Classification (GTDB taxonomy): domain Bacteria; phylum Pseudomonadota; class Gammaproteobacteria; order UWMA-0217; family UWMA-0217; genus JALSHZ01. The sequence continues at coordinate 1,058 of CAYTPO010000256.1, read as the reverse complement.
CTGGAAACCACGGCGCAAGGCGGCGGCCGAGTCCGCTTCCGGTCAGGGTTCTGAGGCGCTGGAGCCCTGGTATGTCGAGTACTCGAGATCCTTTTTTCCGGTGCTCTTCGTGGTGCTGATTCTTCGCTCGTTCATCGTCGAGCCTTTCAGAATCCCGTCCGGCTCCATGATTCCGACGCTGATGGTGGGGGACTTCATCCTCGTCAACAAATTTGCCTACGGCGTCAGATTGCCCGTCGTGCATACCAAGGTCGCGGATACCGGCGAGCCAAAACGTGGCGATGTCGTCGTCTTCCGATATCCCCGCAATCCGGATCTGGACTACATCAAGCGCATGATCGGCTTGCCGGGTGACCGCATTTCGTATCACGACAAGCGTCTGTCCATCAATGGCAAGCTGGTGGAAAAGATTCCCCTGGGACCCTACCAGCCCCAGGACGAATACTTCGTTCCCAATGACGAAGTGTTTCTGGAGAAGCTCGATGGTGTAGAGCACAAGATCCTCAACAATATTCGCAACAGCCGCGGTGCGGAGGGTGAGTATGTGGTGCCTGACGGTTATTACTTCGTCATGGGGGACAATCGGGACAACAGCAATGACAGCCGCTTCTGGGGATTTGTTCCGGAGGAGAATCTGGTGGGCAGGGCGATGGTGATCTGGATGCACTGGAATTTCACCAGAAACCGGGTTGGTTTTGACCGTATCGGAACAGTGATTCACTGATGTTGGAAAAAAGGGAAACAACGAGGAAAACCATGGAGAGTTATAACAGACAGGCCGGTGCCGGGATGTTGACAGTGATGCTTTTTCTGGTGTTGCTGGGTATTACCGCGCTGGCTGTCCTGCGTGTGGCGCCAGTCTACTTCGAGCACACTCTGGTCAAGAAGGAGCTGCAAACCGTAGCCGATGGAATGAATGACAAGCGAGGCAGTCAGCGAGAAGTCTGGCGCAATCTGGTCAAACGGCTGGATATCAACAATATCGACTATATTCAGGAGCAGGATCTGAGTATCGAGACCAGAAATGGTGATCGTTATCTGAAGCTGGAGTATGAAGT
>CAYTPO010000255.1:0-7227 GCA_964439815.1 uncultured Thiotrichales bacterium | reverse complement strand
CCCCCTGGTTTTCGTCAAATATAGCCAATATTCTCCTCAAATCAGTGAAAAAAATGGCCTAATATGGCTTTCCCTCGCTACGACTACTATTCTCGGACAGGCTCCTAGGGTAGCCAGTTCCTTGTTGCCATGCCTGCAGACAGAGGGGCTCTCCTCGATACTTTTCTCCTGTTATACTGCCATGCTTTCCCCCTGTGTTCTTTCTGGAATCCTATGGTCAAGTGTGGAATTGTTGGAGGTACCGGCTATACCGGCGCCGAGCTGTTGCGACTGTTGGTCAGGCACCCTGATGTCGAGATCGCCGTGGTCACATCCCGTGCTGAGGCGGGGCGACAGGTGTCAGATCTTTTCCCCAATCTTCGTGGCAGATTAACTGCGGCTTTCGAGGCGCCTGATCGTTCACGGCTATCGACTTGTGATGTGGTTTTCTTCGCGACGCCAAATGGCACTGCAATGAAGGAAGTCCCCCACTTGCTGCAAGCTGGGGTCAAGGTGATTGATCTGGCTGCCGATTTCCGTTTGCAGGATCCTGCGGTCTGGGAACAGTGGTATGGCATGCCTCATGCCTGTCCCGAATTGCTGGATGAAGCTGTCTATGGCTTGCCGGAGCTGAATCGTGAGGCGATCAGCGAGGCGAGACTGATCGCCAATCCGGGATGCTACCCAACGGCAACGGTACTGGGATTGCTGCCGCTGCTGAAACATCGGTTGATCGATCTCGATCGAATCATTGCGGATGCCAAGTCTGGCGTGAGTGGTGCCGGTCGCAAGGCACAGGTTGGCAGTTTGCTGGCTGAGGTGGGCGAAAGTTTCAAGGCGTATGCGGTTCAGGGCCATCGGCACTGGCCCGAGATTTCCCAGACGCTTTCAGGTTTTGTCGATTCACCGGTTGGTCTGGACTTTGTCCCCCATTTGCTACCAATGATCCGTGGAATCCATGTCACATTATATGGTTATCTGACTTCCGAATGTGACTCGCTTCAGGCAATCTACGAGGAATTCTATGCTGATCAGCCTTTCGTCGATGTGATGCCGGAGGGCGCTCATCCCGAAACACGGAGCTGCAAGGGCGCCAATACCTGTCGTATTGCAGTACATCGGCCGCGTGGGGGAAAAACAGTCATCGCCTTGTCGGTGATCGATAACCTGGTCAAGGGTGCTGCAGGTCAGGCTGTGCAGAACATGAATCTGATGTTTGGTCTGGATGAGAGTGCCGGCCTGGATGTCGTGGCTCTGTTGCCATAACCTGCCATGAGCTATATCCGTCGCCCCAAACCGGTTATCAAGATATACCGGGGAGATGAGCCATCCATCTGGCGGTGGCTCGGGCCATTGGTTGTTGCTGCTCTGATTCTGGCCGCCGTTGCAGGTTACCTGTTTCTGGCGCCGCTGATCGCCCAGCGTGGTGTGCTTGGCGTTACCGTTGCAGAAGTGCAGCAGATGCGAGACACCATCGGCGACTTGAAGGCAAAGAATCGGGAGTTGCGCGAGCGCCTGGCGATTGCGACGCGATCGAGTGAGATCGATAGTAACGCGGGCAAGGAGCTGATGGCGACACTGGCCATCCGGGAAAAGGCATTGCTCGACCTCAGGGAAGAGCTCAACTTTTACAAGAGCATGGTGACCTCCAAGGGCGAGCGTGGTGCTTCTTCGGTCAGTATTCGCAGTTTTACCATCGCAGCTGGTGCAGAAAAGGATACATTTTCCTACAAGCTGGTTTTGGCAAGAGTTGATGGCAAGGGGAAGGCGGTAAAGGGTAAGGTGGAGCTGCGGGTTCAGGGACGCAAAGGAGAAGAGAGTCAAATCCTTGATTGGGAGGAGATTTCTTTGAAGAAGGGCAAGAAGCCGGGATTTAAGTTCCAGTTTTTTCAAAGGCTGGAAGGTGAGCTGTCGCTCCCAACCGGATTCGAGCCGGAAAATATTCTGGTAAAGGTCGTTCCGGACGGGAAGAAACAGCAGTCGGTTCAACAGAGTTTCTCGTGGAACTCGGTCAATAAAGGTAGTGAAGAAAATGCTGGGAAAGAAGAGGACTAAGAAGTCGACGCGTATCGATACAGTGATCGGCAAGACAACGACGATCAGGGGTGATATCGAGTTCGCGGGTACACTACATGTTGAAGGGACCGTGATCGGCAACATCAAGGCGGAAAGCGATAACCAGGCGACACTGATACTCGATGAAGAAAGCATGGTTCAGGGTGATGTCTCAGTCGCCAATATTCTCGTCAATGGTACGGTCGAGGGTGATATCTTTTCGACTGAGCATGCAGAGCTGCTTGCGCATGCACGTATCAAGGGTAACGTGTACTACAATCTGATCGAGATGTCAGTCGGATCGGCAGTCAATGGCAGCCTGGTTCACCGTGGCGAGGAAAAGGCCAAGATCGAATATATCGAGCCTGTGAAGAAAGCCGAGAATGATTGAAGCCAGGAGCCTGTCGGAGTTAACGCCTTTTTGCTGCGCCCGCAGGAAGTGCCCTTGGGGGTGCAAATCCCTGGATGACGATCAACTCAGCTTATCGCGCTCGTCAAATAGCTCGGCTATTCTCCTCACACGATAAACTGATTTAATTCGCCCCCAGGGATTTTCGCTTCAAACGGTTAAGTCCGACAGGCTCCTGGTCATTATCGTAACTACTCAGCGAGTAGTTCACGTAAGCAGTAGCTGAGTAGTCACGTCATTTTGCCTGTTTCTGAAATGCACCATCGCCGGGTTGTCTCCTGAAGCATAGTCAGCAGGGTTTCTTGACCCTTTTTGCAGTGAGATGCTAGAGTCGATTGCATCCCAATTTTCGAGAGGTTACACAGTATGTCTGCAACTGAATCAGCGGCGCAGGAGATGGAGCCAGCATTGATTTTTACTGATGCCGCGGCAGCCAAGGTCAGCCAATTGATCAAGGAAGAGGATAACGAAAACCTGAAGCTGCGCGTATTTGTCAGTGGTGGAGGTTGTTCCGGGTTCCAGTACGGGTTTACCTTTGATGAGGAGATCAATGACGGTGATACCACGGTTGAAAATGGCGGTGTAACGTTGTTGATTGATCCCATGAGCTTTCAGTATCTGTCGGGTGCCGAAATCGACTATACAGAAGGGTTGGAAGGTGCTCAGTTTGTGATCAGGAATCCCAATGCCACAACGACGTGTGGATGTGGTTCCTCGTTTTCTCCCGATTGAGATTTCTGCGATATCAGGCATAAAAAAGGCCCGCAATGCGGGCCTTTTTTATGCCTGATAGATTCCCCCGAGGATACGTGGATGCCGTGCGCCGGTGAAGGGTGTGGTGTCCAGTGGTTCCCTTTTCAGCGTCTTCTGCGCAAACCAGGCGAAAGCCATGGCTTCCATGTAATCAGGGTCGATACCCGTCTCGGATGAACTTCTGACCATGATTGAGGGCAGGTGTGCTTCCAATCGTCCTACCAGATGGTGGTTATGAATACCCCCACCACACAGGTAGAGGTATTTGATGGCGTATTCTGTTTGCAGGGAGTGCAGGGCACGGCTTACTGATTCTGCGGTCAACTCTGCCAGTGTAGCCTGTATGTCGGCAGGGGTTGAAGCCCCTCTTTTTGATGCCAGCAGAGGTTGCAACCAGGCTAGGTTGAAATACTCCCGGCCGGTGCTCTTGGGAGCGGATGTCTGGAAGTAACGATCCTGCAGCATCAGTTTGAGCAGCGCTGCATTGACAGTACCTGATGCAGCCCAAATTCCTTCATTATCCTGTTCCTGTCCCAGTTCCTGTTTGATCCAGCAGTCCATCAGGGTATTGGCAGGGCCAGTATCGAATCCGACAGGCGCTTTTGCGGAATCAATGGCAGGGATCACGGTTACGTTGGCGATGCCACCCAGATTGAGGATGGCGATATCTGCATCGGTTCTGAGAAAGTGGTTGTGAAATAGGGGTGCCAGGGGAGCGCCCTGACCTCCTGCGGCCATGTCACGGCGTCGCCAGTCGGCAATGGTTGTTATGCCGGTCAGCTCCGCAATCAGATTGGGATCACCCAGTTGCATGGTGTTTGGGGAGCTGCTGTCCGGGAGGTGGTACACCGTTTGTCCATGTGAGCCGATGGCCTCTATTCTCCAATCTGTCAAAATCTGTTTGAGTTGGTTTGCGCATCGGGCAAATTCAAGGCCTGTCTGATGGTCGATTTCCAGTAGTGACCTGAGGTCGGTAGTGCCATCCCCGGATACCAGTGTCGTGAGCTGTTCCTTGAGCTGGTCGGGGTAAGGGCGATGGTAGGCGGAAATCAGTCGGGGACTTTTGCCGGCAAAGGAGACCGCTGCGGCGCTGATGCCGTCCATGCTGGTCCCTGACATCAGGCCGATATAGCAATGCTTAGCCACCCGGGATTGCCGGTCCCGCCGCTATTCTGCAGAAGCAAGTTTCGAGGCGTGCTCCAGCTGTGCCAGCAGGGGTGTTGTCTTCGCCTTGAAATCGGCTCTCAGTGATTTGGGGAGTGGCGCCGCTTTTGGAAGTTTTACAGTCACCGGGTTCTTGTGTTTGTTGTTGACTCTGAATTCGTAGTGCAGATGTGGCCCTGTCGCTCTGCCTGTCTGTCCGACATAGGCAATAACTTGGCCCTGTGAGACGCGCTTGCCCCGCTTGATGCCCTTTTTGAACTTGGACAGGTGTGCGTAGAGTGTGCTGTATGTTCTGCCGTGCTGAATAACCACCGTTTTCCCATAACCGTTCTTCCAGCCGGCAAACGTTACCTTGCCATCTCCGGTTGTTTTGACGGGGGTGCCTTTGGGTGCGGCATAATCGACGCCACGATGTGCCTTGACGGTGTGAAGAATCGGGTGGCGCCGCTTGGGGTTGAATGGTGAGCTGATCCGGGAAAACTTGACGGGCGTACGGATGAAGGCCTTCTTCAAACTGCGGCCATCAGGCGTGTAGTAGCTGGTGCGGCCGTCGGGTGTGGTATAGCGCAGCGCGTTGAAGGTCTTTCCCTGATTGATGAATTGTGCCGCAAGGATGGGGCCGTCCTTGAGCTTTTCTCCATTGGCAAACTGTTCCTGATAGATCACTCTGAATTGATCGCCCTCTCTGATATCCAACGCAAAATCGATATCGTAGCCAAAGACTTCGGCCAGCTGCATGATCAGATTGTCAGATACGCCAGCCTTGATGCCGGCTACGAAGAGTGAGTTGGTAATGACGCCTTCGGCTGATGCCTGCCTGGTTTCAATGGGATCCTCGACAGCTTCCGCCTGGAATCCGTCGCCCGCCTTCCTGATATGAACGCGTCGGGTCTTGCTTGTATGGTAGATAAGCTCTGCCAGTTTCCCGTTTTCCTTGAGTACATCCAGTCTGTCGCCGGGCCTGATTGTCTTCAGCAGGGGTTTTACCTCAGGAAGCCTGGTTACCTTGTTCAGCTGGCTGTGTATTTCCAGGTTGCTGAATATTGAGGAGAGGGTATCTCCTTTCTTGATCGTGACCTTTTTCCAGGGATCGGCTTCGACAACAGCGGGGGTGGTAATGGAAATGCTGGATTGCTGGTCGAAAGGGATGGGTATCGACTGGCTGAGTAATTTGCTGGTATCAGTCATCGATGGCGTAGGAACAGCCGTTATCGAATCGTGGGTTTTGGCCAGCACGACCCCCAATACTGATGCAGTAGCAACAAACAGCGCACCTCGTGTTAACCATCTGTGCTTGTCTGTCATGTGCCAGGGCCTGGTATCCCTCTGGCTCTGATTCTGCTTAAAGTCTCTATTCCAAGTCATCGTGATATAAAAGAATATGGTTATTATGAAGCGTAGGACGTAACGCATTATACGTCAACCTAAACAATTGATGTATCTTGATGATTTCGAGAGGTGATTCGCTTGATCACACCGTGTTAAAGTGGCGAGCTTTTGTACCATCCATATAAATAGTCATTGAGGTAGGTATGTCTCGTATAGATGAGGCGCTGGCGATCATACGCCGTGGAGCTGATGAAATTTTACCCGAAGACGGGTTGGTCGATAAGCTGAAGGAGGAGCGGCCCCTGCGAATCAAGGCGGGTTTTGATCCTACGGCCCCCGATCTTCACCTCGGACATACGGTGTTGATCAACAAATTGCGCCAGTTTCAGGATCTGGGACACGAGATTCTGTTTTTGATCGGTGATTTTACCGGCCTGATAGGTGATCCCACGGGCAAGTCGGCTACCAGACCGCCGCTGACGCCCGATGAGGTGGCCCGCAACGCGGAAACCTACCAAGCACAAATCTTCAAGATCCTTGATCCGAACAAGACACAAGTTGTGTTCAACTCGAAATGGATGTCGGCGATGAGTTCTGCCGAGCTCATACAGCTTGCAGCGCGCCATACTGTCGCGCGAATGCTGGAGCGCGACGATTTCAGCAAGCGCTACGCTGAAGGAAAATCCATTGCGATTCATGAGTTCCTTTATCCGCTGATTCAGGGATATGACTCGGTGGCGTTGAAGGCCGATGTTGAACTGGGTGGAACCGACCAGAAATTCAACCTCCTGGTCGGACGTGAATTGCAGCGTCAATATGGTATGCCTCAGCAGGTTGTACTGACCATGCCGATTCTTGAAGGGCTGGATGGCGTACAAAAGATGTCCAAGTCTCTAGGTAACTACATTGGCATCAATGATGAGCCTGGTGAAATGTTCGGCAAGCTCATGTCCATTTCGGATGAACTGATGTGGCGCTATTTCGAACTTCTGAGCTTTCGGCCGATGAATGAGGTCGAGCAACTCAATAGAGAGGTTACGGAAGGCAGGAATCCGCGGGACGTGAAATTTGAATTGGCGCATGAGTTGATCACGCGATTTCACAGTCCGTCCGCTGCAGACAAGGCCCAGCAGGAATTTGTTGACAGGTTCCAGAAGGGCGTATTACCGGAAGACATCCCCGAAGTGACCATTCATGCAGGCCCTGATGGCATTCCCATTGCCAACCTGCTGAAGGATTCTGGTCTTGTGCAAAGTACCTCTGAAGGGTTTCGTATGCTGAAGCAGGGTGCTGTCAAGATTGATGGTCAGAAGGTCGAGGATAGGGGGCTGATGCTTGCGGATGGCTTTGAGGCCGTGGTCCAGGTCGGAAAACGGCGTTTTGCAAGGGTCAAAGTGTCCGCCTGAATGGCGGCTGGAATGAGCTAACAAAATTTTTTTCGAAATAGCGTTGACAGGTGATGTGAAGTGTCTATAATTCGCCTCCTCGCAGCAACGGGGTCAGCCTGAAAGGGCAAAAGGCGGCGTTGCAGGAAGCGC
>CAYTPO010000254.1:0-7922 GCA_964439815.1 uncultured Thiotrichales bacterium | reverse complement strand
CCATGGCTTGTCGAACTCACCTATATCACTACTTAAGCATGCCTGGGGCAACGGCACCTTTGGAACGGGTTTTGGCGCAATACGCGGCTTCCCCTTAACCGTAGGGTGTAATAGCGCAGCGTATTACACCATTGCCATGGCTTGTCGAACTCGCCTATATCGCTACCTGAGCATACCTGGGGCAACGGTGCCTCTGGAACGGGTTTTGGCGCAATACGCTTTGCTATTGCGCCCTACGTGGTATGTGGCTGCCCCTCCACCGTAGGGTGTAATAGCGAAGCGTATTACACCATTGCCATGGCTTGTCGAACTCGCCTATATCGCTACCTGAGCATGCCTGGGGCAACGGCGCCTCTGGAACGGCATTTGGCGCAATACGCTTTGCTATTGCGCCCTACGTGGCCGCCCCTCCACCGTAGGGTGTAATAGCGCAGCGTATTACACCATTGTGATGGCTTTTCGGACTCGCCTATATCGCTACTTAAGCATGCCTGGGGCAACGGCGCCTCTGGAACGGGTTTTGGCGCAATACGCTTTGCTATTGCGCCCTACTTGGGGGGCGGTTATCTCTCTCTCTCGATTCAGGTTAGAATGCGCAGCTTGTTCAACGCCAATCAGCCTATCAGGATCAGTTCATTGAAAGACGCCATTCAGCAAAGCCTGTTACAGGCCGCTTCGCAACTGCAGCAGCAAGGTATTCTTGCCGATACGCCCACGCTTGACGCGGTTGAGGTCAGTCGTACCCGTGATGCCAAATTCGGTGATTTCACAACCAATCTGGCGATGAAGCTGGCAAAACCCGCAGGCATGAACCCGCGCGAGTTGGCGGCTTTGATCATTGCGCAGTTGCCTGGGGGTGACAGTGTCGAGAAAGCCGAGATTGCCGGTCCTGGCTTTATCAACTTTTACATTGCCAAGACACAGACGCTGAGCGTGGTGAAAAAGGTGCTGGAGGAAGGCGAGCGCTATGGCCGTAGTGAAATGGGCCAGGGGCAGAAGGTGCAGGTGGAGTTCGTATCCGCCAATCCCACGGGGCCGCTGCATGTCGGCCATGGTCGTGGCGCAGCCTATGGCGCGGTGGTGGCCGATCTGTACGAGGCGGTGGGCTTTGATGTGCAGCGCGAATACTATGTGAACGATGCCGGGCGGCAGATGCACATCCTGGCAGTATCGGTCTGGCTGCGCTATCTGGATCTGGCGGGTGAGGAAGTCACTTTTCCGGCCAATGGCTATCAGGGCGACTATGTGTGGGACATCGGCGCGACCATTCACCGCAATTTTGGCGATGACTACCGCTTTCCAGCGGCCGAGGTTTTTGCCGAACTGCCGGACGATGAACCGGAGGGAGGAGACAAGGAAGCGTATATCGACGCCTTGATCGAGCGCGCCAGGACCCTGCTGGGCACTGAGCGCTACTGCGTGGTCTTCGACGAGGGGTTGAACGCGATTCTGGAGAATATCCGCCGCGATCTGAAGGAGTTCGGCATCGAATACCAGAACTGGTATTCGGAGCGCACCCTGATGGAGAGCGACGCAGTGGAAACCTGCATCACCCGCCTGCAGGACGCCGGTCATATCTACGAGCAGAACGGTGCTCTGTGGTTCCGCTCCACCGATTTCGGCGACAAGAAGGACCGCGTTGTCAAGCGCGACAATGGCCAGACCACCTACTTCGCCTCCGATATCGCCTACCATCTGGACAAGGTGGAGCGAGGCTTTGGCCGGATCATCGACGTATGGGGTGCCGATCACCACGGGTACGTGCCGCGGGTGCGTGCCGCCATGAAGGCGCTGACCGGCTCCGATGAAGCGCTGGATGTGCTGCTGATCCAGTTTGCCAACCTGTTTCGCAGCGGCGAGAAGGTACAGATGTCCACCCGCTCCGGCTCCTTTGTCACACTACGCGAACTGCGACAGGAGGTGGGCCGCGATGCCGCACGTTTCTTCTACGTGATGCGCCGCCACGACCAGCATCTGGATTTCGACCTCGACCTGGCCAAGTCCCAGTCCAACGACAACCCGGTGTACTACATCCAGTACGCCCATGCGCGGGTAGCCACTGTGCTGAAAAAGTTCGACGCAGCCGGATACCAGCATGGGGAACCCGATCTGTCCCTGCTGACAACATCCCACGAGACCGACCTGATCACCCAGATCGCCCGCTACCCGGAGCTGCTGGAGCAAGCCGCACTGAACAAGGAACCCCACCAGATCGCCAACTACCTGCGCGAACTGGCGACACTGTTTCACACCTATTACAACGCACAGCAGTTTCTGGTGGACGATGCCGCACTGCGCAACGCCCGCATTGCCTTGTGCAAGGCCACGCAGCAGGTCATCAGGAACGGACTTGAGCTACTGGGCGTTTCCGCCCCCGAGCATATGTAATGGCCGCAAAGAGAAAAAGCGGCGCCAGTCGGGGACGCAAGAAGAGTCGCAAGCAGTCCCCTCCTCTTGTCTGGGCCATCGGTGGCCTGGCGCTGGGATTGTTGGTTGCGCTGCTGGTCTGGATCAATGCCAACAGCAGCAATGCCCCCTATCCACCGGAGGTTGCCACCTCGCAACCTGCCGCGCCAAGAGTCCCGGAAATCAAGACCGATGTTCGCCCGGCACCAAAACCCATCGAAATTCCGCAGCCGGAGAAATCACGCTTCGAGTTCTATCAGGCATTGAAGGATCAGAAGGTCATCATCCCGCGTAGCAACAGCTACAACACCCAGTCCTCAACCGGCCCGTTGCTGCTTCCCTCCAAGCCCGCAGACCCGGCCAACAGCGGCAAGCAGGCCTATATTCTGCAGGCGGGATCTTTCAAGAAACACCAGCAGGCCGACGAGATGAAAGCCCGACTGGCGCTGCTGGGCATTGCCGCCAAGATCGAGAAAGTTCGCGTCAGCGACGGTATTTGGCATCGGGTACGGCTGGGCCCCTTCAAGAGCATCGACGAAGCCAACCGCATTCGCACCCAGCTGCACGCACAGAAGATCAAGAGCCTGCTGGTCAAAGTGCACTGAGCCACCCTGCCCGCCATGTCCCAAGCCGAATCTCCCGCCACACTGCCTGAGCTGCGCAAGGCGCTACAGGGCTGCATGCGCGCCGACTACCATCGCCTCGCCAACCGACTCAAACGGCTGGCAAAACAGCCCACGCCCGCCGCGCAGGCAAAACTGGCCGATGCCATCGAGCATTCACGGCAACAGCGTCTGGCCCGGCAGCAGAATCTGCCAACCATCAGCTTTCCCGAGTCCCTGCCGGTCAGTGAAAAACGTGCCGAGATCGCTGCCGCCATCAAAGCCCATCAGATCGTCCTGGTCTGTGGGGAAACCGGCTCCGGCAAGACCACCCAGCTACCCAAGATCCTGCTGGAGCTGGGACGTGGCATCGACGGTCTGATCGGCCATACCCAGCCCCGCCGCCTCGCAGCACGAGCCGTTGCCAGCCGTATTGCCGAAGAGCTGAAAACCGAACTCGGCAGCAAGGTCGGCTACAAGGTACGCTTTACCGACAAGGTCAGCCCCCAGAGTTATCTCAAGGTCATGACCGACGGCATCCTGCTGGCGGAAATCCAGCGCGACCGCTGGCTGAACCAGTACGACACGCTGATCATCGACGAGGCTCACGAACGCAGCCTCAATATCGACTTTCTGCTGGGCTACCTCAAGCAACTGCTGCGTCGACGCCGCGACCTCAAGCTGATCATCACCTCCGCCACCATCGACGCCGAGCGCATTGCCGCCCACTTCGACAACGCCCCCATCGTCACCGTCTCAGGCCGCAGTTACCCGGTGGAACTCCGGTATGCACCACTAACCTCAGCCGATGCTGACAGCGACGATCTGAGCCTGAGCGAAGGCATCGAAGCAGCAATCGACGAGCTGCAGCAGGCGGGTCGGGGCGATATACTGGTCTTCCTCCCCGGCGAGCGCGAAATCCACGAAGTCTCCCATGCACTGCGCCACCGCCGCGAACAGATGGACATCCTGCCGCTGTACGCCCGACTGTCAGCCAGGGATCAGCAACGCATCTTTCATCCCGGCGGCCGTACCCGGGTCATCCTCTCTACCAACGTGGCCGAAACCTCTCTCACAGTACCCGGCATTCGCTACGTGATCGATGCCGGGCTGGCACGCATCTCCCGCTACTCCTGGCGTGCCAAGATCCAGCGACTGCCCATCGAAAAGATCTCCCAGGCATCTGCCAACCAGCGCGCCGGTCGTTGTGGCCGCACCGCACCGGGCATCTGCATCCGCCTGTACGACGAGGAGGATTTCGGCAATCGACCCGAGTTTACCGATCCGGAAATCCTGCGTACCAATCTTGCCGCCGTCATCTTGCAGATGGCCAGCCTCAAACTCGGAGATGTCGCCCAGTTCCCGTTCATCGACAAGCCGGATGGCCGGCTGATCCGCGATGGCTATCAACTGCTGGGCGAATTGCAGGCCGTGGACAAGCACCACAGCCTGACCACGATAGGCCGACAATTGTCCCGCCTGCCCATCGACCCTCGCCTTGGCCGTATGTTGCTGGCAGCCGATAAACACGGCTGCGTCAATGAAGTGCTGATCATCACCACTGCCATGGCGGTACAGGATCCACGCGAGCGACCACGCGACAAACAGCAGGCCGCCGACGAAAAACACGCCAGCTTCAACGCCCCCGGCTCCGATTTCCTGACACTGCTCAACCTGTGGAACTATCTGGAAACGCAATTCGAGGCGCTGTCACGCTCGGCACTGCAGCGCCAATGCCGCAAGGAATTCCTCAGCTTCCGGCGCTGGCGGGAATGGCACGACACCCACCGCCAGCTCAAACTGGCGCTACAGGATCTCGGTATCAAACTACAGTCACAGCCCGCCGAACCGGATACCATCCACCAGGCGCTACTCACCGGCCTGCTCGACCACATTGGCAGCAAGGACGAAAAACAGCGCTACCTTGGTTGTCGCAACCGAAAATTCACACTGTTTCCCGGCTCGTCCCTGCGCAACAAACCGCCCAAATGGCTGATGGCCGCAGAGCTAACCGAAACCAGCAAACTGTTTGCCCGCACCGCAGCAGCCATCAAGCCGGAATGGGTCGAACGCATCGGCGCACACCTCCTCAAGCATCACTACAGCGAACCACACTGGCAAAAACGCTCGGCCCGGGTCTCGGGCTTCGAAAAACTCACGCTGTACGGGTTGGTCATCAACCCACAGCGCCGCATCAACTATGCCAGTGTCGACCCGGAACTGGCGCGAACGTTGTTCATTCGCCATGCCCTGGTGCTCAGCGAATTCCACACCAACCTCAAAGTCATCCAACAGAATCGCAAACTCATCGAGGATCTTGAAGACCTTGAAGCACGTACACGACGACGCGATATTCTCATTGATGAACAAACCCTGTACGAATTCTACGACCAGATTCTGCCCGCCAATATCTGCTCCGGCGCACACTTTGCAAGCTGGTACAAGAAGCTCGAAAACCCGGATATCCTTCGACTGACCGAAGAAAAACTGACCCAAAAGGGCAGTCGCCCCGTCGATGCCGCCGCCTTTCCCACCATCTGGCGACAACAGGGACTCACCCTGCCATTGAGTTATCACTTTGACCCTGCCAGCGAAGCCGACGGCGTCACACTGAACATCCCGCTCGCCCTGCTGCCACAGATCGATGCAAAACGCTGTGAATGGCTGGTACCCGGCATGCTGGAAGAAAAGATACTCGCCACAATCAAGAGCTTGCCAAAATCACTACGCAAGAATTTTGTACCCGCACCAGATTTTGCCCATGCCGCATTGCAGGCCATGAAGATATATGAAGGGGATTTCAGAGAAGCACTGAACACCGCATTGCAGCGCATGACCGGTGTAGAAATCGACAAAACGGCATGGAGCGGCAATCTGCCGCATCATCTGCAAATGCGCTTTGTCGTCAAGAACAACCAGGGAAAGATCATCAAGAGTGGGCGCAACCTGGACAGTTTGCGCGGAGAGCTAGGCGAAACCCTGAAAAAACAGAAGCCGCCAAAAGCGAAGAAGCACTACGAGAAAAGTGCATTGAAGGATTGGGATTTCGGCGATCTGCCCGAACACGTGGAACACAAGGAAGCAGGCTACAGCATCCGCCGCTACCCCGCACTGCAACAAAACCGGCAAGGCGTTTCACTCAGACTGTTCGACACCCGCCAAGAGGCCGACCAAGCCATGCCCAGCGGCCTGCGCGGATTGCTACGCTATCGGCTGAAACAGGAAATCCGCTATCTCGACAAGAACCTGCCGGACATCTCACGGCTATGCCTGCAATTCAGCATCATCGGCAATTGCCAGCGGCTAAAGGACGACATTTACAACAGCGCCATTCAATACTGCTTTATCGACCCTGCCAAACAACTCCCGAAAACCGCCAGCGATTTCAATGCCCTGTATGACACCCACCACGGAGAATTCATCAACCAAGCCAACTGGATCGCCCACCAGCTTGCCGCCATCCTGCCCATAACACTTGAAATCAACAAGGCATTGAAAGGTAACATCCCACTTTCCGCCATCGAAGCCAGCGCAGAAATACGCAGTCAACTCGACAACCTCGTCTACCCAGGCTTCCTCCTCGACACCCCAAAGCAATACCTGGCGGAAATTCCCCGCTACCTCCAGGCCATCAAGATCCGGCTGGAAAAACTCAGACAGCAACCCGACAAGGATCGCCTCAACCGCGTGGAAATTGCTCCCATCATCGAACACCTGGAACAACTCGACAAACAGCAGATACAACAAAACCCCGCCGTCATGGAATACCGCTGGTTGACCGAAGAACTCCGCGTCTCACTCTTCGCCCAACAACTCGGCACCAAACAGAAAGTCTCCCCAAAACGGCTGGACAAGCTCTGGAAAAGCCTAAGCCAATGACCTTCCGTGGATATTAATCGTTGCATAATGATTAATCCCGTCTTATTCATGGTGGCGGCTAAAGCCTATGATAAGTAAATGAAAAGCATGACAAACCCTTGACAATCCCGTTACACCCAAATGATGAGAGGCTTCAGCCTATCACGGCCCTGGCTTGTTCTGGCGCGCCTGCCCTTGCTCTTCACTCAAGTTGTAGCTATTGCTACAAATTTCGCTCCAGAGCGGCGCCCAGACACACCAGCCCAGCGCCAGGATCCGCGATCCACCATGAATAAGACGGGTTAATATATCCCAACCGCCCCCGTAGGCCGGAACAAGCCACAGCGTTTCCGGCATATCCATCGCAGACAATGGACCCAGCCTCACCTAATCCCTTTTTCTTCAGGGCAGTGGTTTCAACCGGAGCAGAGGCAGAGGGATGGGAAGAAATCTCTGTCTTAATCCCTTTTTCTTCAGGGCAGTGGTTTCAACCAAAGATAGAAGCGCAGAACAGAGAAGTCCGCGCGTCTTAATCCCTTTTTCTTCAGGGCAGTGGTTTCAACCTGGCGCGCCTCATGATATTGATGCTGCTGAGGGTCTTAATCCCTTTTTCTTCAGGGCAGTGGTTTCAACGTGGCTAAGCTTGCAAGAATGACACTAAGCCACGGTCTTAATCCCTTTTTCTTCAGGGCAGTGGTTTCAACCATCGATAACAGTCACGCTGTCGAGCGTGAAGGTCTTAATCCCTTTTTCTTCAGGGCAGTGGTTTCAACAGAAACTACCACGATAACGGCGGCTGCTGGGGAGTCTTAATCCCTTTTTCTTCAGGGCAGTGGTTTCAACATAGGTCTGTTACAATATCTCCACCCTTTTTGTCTTAATCCCTTTTTCTTCAGGGCAGTGGTTTCAACGGCTTTGCATTACCTGGTAATCAACTAACTGACCGTCTTAATCCCTTTTTCTTCAGGGCAGTGGTTTCAACTAATCAAACCGATGATATGGTTGAGATGTTTACGTCTTAATCCCTTTTTCTTCAGGGCAGTGGTTTCAACCGCG
>CAYTPO010000253.1:0-7514 GCA_964439815.1 uncultured Thiotrichales bacterium | reverse complement strand
CAGAACAATGTGGTGACCGGACCGGAATAGACGCAAGACCATGACCAGCATCCGTCTCCTGTGGATGCTGGTATGCCTCCATGCCTGGAACCCCCTCTGGTGCCCGGTTGCAATCTGCTCCCTTCACGTGGAAGATACTCGCTTGCTCAATCCGGGTTATCGACATGTCGCAAAACAATTACCTTCGCAAAACCAAGATCGTTGCCACCATTGGCCCCGCCTGCAGCTCGCGGGAGAAACTGGCCGAGATGCTCGATGCGGGAATGAACGTGGCGCGACTCAATCTGTCGCACGGCACCTTTGCCGGACACAGCGAGCTGATCAAGCGAATCCGCGAAGTGGCCAGGGGGTTGGGCCAGCATATTGCCATCATGATCGATACCCGGGGTGTGGAGATCCGTACCGGCATGCTGGCCGACAGGAAAGCGGAGCTGGAGCGGGGTGCGCAGTTTCTTCTCTTTACCGATGAGCGTGAAGGCGATGAGAGAGGCGTCTCCATCACCTATGCCAATCTGCCCCATGAGGTTCAGGTAGGCCAGCCGATCCTGCTGGATGATGGAGCAATCGAGCTGGAGATCACGGCGACGACCGATACCGAGATTATCTGCAAGGTGGTTCACGGTGGCACGTTGGGTGAGCGCAAGAGCATCAACTTGCCCGAGACCCGGCTGAAGTTGGCAACGGCCAATCCCGAGAGCCGGGACGATGTGAAGAAAGAACTCGATTTTGCCTCGGCCAATGATATCGATTATATCGCTGCCTCTTTTGTCCAGTCGGCCGATGACATCCGCACCATGCGAGAAATTCTGCAGGACAACGGCATGCAGATTCCGATCATAGCCAAGATCGAGAACAAATCGGGCATCAACAATCTCGATGAGATCGTCAAGGAGGCGGATGGTGTCATGGTGGCCCGTGGAGATCTCGGTGTGGAGCTGCCATTTGGTGAGGTGCCCGAAGCACAAAAGCGGATGATTCATACCACGGTCATGAATGGCAAGCCGGTAATCACTGCAACGCAGATGCTGGCATCGATGGAGAACAATCCCAAGCCAACGAGAGCCGAAGCCAGTGATGTGGCCAATGCCATCCTCGATGGCAGCTCTGCCATCATGCTTTCGGGGGAAACCGCTACGGGAAAATACCCGGTGGAGGCCGTGAAGACCATGCACAATCTGGCGCAGCGCACCGAGTCCTGTCTGGAGGAGTTCGGTTATCTGCAGAAGATTCTCCCCAACCCCTCCAATGTCGTTACCGAAGCCGTCAGTCAGGCGGTGGTGACCATGGTCAAGCAGCTCAACGCGGCGGCGGTATTCAGTCTGACCGATACTGGATTTACCTCGCGGCTCATATCCAGACATCGTCCGGAATGCCCGATCTTTGCATTGACCGGCAGTGAAACCGTGGCACGTCGGCTCTCGATGAATTGGGGCGTGTCCGCCTTGCTGTGTGAGCCGGGTTGTGGCGATCAGCAGCGAATCAGTTATGGCGTGGAGCGGGCGCGGGAGCTGGGGTTTGTGGATTCAGGCGATGTCATTGTCGCCACCTGGGGCTACAAGCACAGCGCTGGTGGTACGGATATGATCCGTGTGCTTCAGGTCGAATAGCGCCTTCGGAACAGGAAAACCCCGGCCGGGAAATTCCTGACCGGGGATTGGGCAAACAGAATCAGTCGATGGAGACCTTCTGTTTCTTTTCATCCTTGCGTTTGGGCAGTTTGATTTCCAGTATGCCATTCTTGAATTTGGCCTTGGCTTTGGCGCTGTCTACTTCGGCAGGCAATGCCATGGAGCGCGAGAAGGAACCCTGGCGGGTTTCCGACTGGTAAAAGTCTCCCTCTTCCTTGCTGCTCTCCTCCTTCATGTCGCCTTTGATGGTAACGCTGGTATCCGTTACGGTGACATCAATATTGTCCTTGTCAAAACCGGGTACTTCAGCGCGTACTACCAGCTTCTTGCCCTTGTCTATAATATCTACCTTGGGCATTCCCAGATCAGTACCGGCCATTAGTGATTCGGGCCATTCACTATCGAAGGGTGCCATCCACCCCTTTGTCAGAAAATCATCAAAGCGCTTCTCCAGTGACTTCATCTGATCTTCCATCCGGGAAAAGATGTCAGTCGACTGTTTGACAGCGGGCTGATTTTTCCTGGCTTTCTGAATGTTTTTGGATTTCTTGCTCATCGGGCTACTCCTTGGGTTAATTTGATCATAACTACTCGGCTCACCTCCGAAATCCATCATCTTTGCGCTAAAAATGGTTATTTACGCTGGTAAACTTACATTTCCCGCCTTGATCTGACGGATTTCAAAGGCAATCCGAGCAACTACTGCGTATGTAAACTACTCGCCGAGTCGTTACATTTGATCTATTGCTATTCAGTAGATAGGGTTCTGTGAGGGAAAAATCAATTGATAAAGGTCAACTTGTTGCGTGATACTGTGCGGCAAGCGGGAGAGCACGTTGGAGGCATGATGGCCTATAAACCTGTTGCCTGTGATATTCACAGTGAATATGAGCTGGCGATCATGCGCGGCGGCAAGCTGATGTTGTCATGGCGTATGGTCGATGGAGAAACCTGTCGGGCGAAGGTGAAACCCGTGGACATCTTTGCCAGGAAAGGCGAGGAATTCCTCGCTGTCATCCATGATGGTGAACGGCTGGATATTCGACTGGACAAAATTATCTCGGCTGATTCCTCCCCCTTTGAACAATGACCTACTCAGGAGCAGACAATGCGAATAATCCTCAGACTGGCACAATTTTTCGTGGTGCTGTTTCTGGTACTGGCAGCCATTGGCTTTTTGCTGCCACAGGAGCAGAAGGTTGAACGCAGTATCATCATTCGTGCGATGCCGGAAGAGGTGTTTGTTCATCTCAATGGAGCCAAGGCATTTAATGAATGGTCGCCGTGGGCGTTGCTGGATGAGAATATGCTGGTGACTTACACTGGCCCGGACGCCGGCAAGGGATCGACCATGGCCTGGGAGAGCGAGCAGCCCGGCGTGGGTTCTGGCAGCTTGACCATCACCGATCTGATGGAATATGAGCAGGTTGATATTGCACTGGATTTTGGTGGGCAGGGGAAGGCGGCGTCCTACTTCAAGCTGCAACCCGTGGCTGAGGGTACCCAGGTGACCTGGGGATTTTCAATGGATGCCGGGATGAACCCCATTCATCGCTGGTTTGGTCTGATGATGGATAAATGGGTGGGCAGTGATTACGAAAAAGGGCTGCTCAGGTTGAAGAAACTCATCGAAGGGTCTGCGGCGCAGCTCGACGTTCCCCGTTAATCAACTGCGGCAGCGGAAAGACGATGCTCACTCCACGACAACAGGCTCGCTACGATGCCTTTTACCAGTCGACACATGACAACCAATACCTGGACCAGAAAACTGAGTTGTTGGTTGGGTTATCGGCTGCCATGGCAATGAACTGTGTGCCCTGCATTCGTTACTACCTGCAACAGGCGCAAAAGGCAGGTATCACCGACGGCGAAGTTGCCGAAGTCACTGCCAAGGTCATGGCCGTTGCTGCAGGCCAGAAGCGACTGCAGATGGCTGCCATTCTTGAGGAAATGGATGCCGGGAATGATTCGGATTGAGTAGCTGTCCAGTGCTGGCTGCCCGACCAACCCCGTCGTATTCAGGGTGGCGGCCAAAGCCTGTGATAAGTCAATGAAAACAATCACAAACCCTTGGCAGTCCCGTTTCACCCAAATGGTGAGAGGCTTTAGCCTGTCACGGTCCTGGCTCGTTCTGGCTCGCCTGTGCGATTACTACAACCTTCACTCCAGAGCGGTGCTCAGACGCACCAGTCCAGCGCCGGGATCCATGATCCACCAAGAATAAGACGGGCTAAAACCAGACTTTGGCAACCTTTTTCTTCTTCCGCTCGAAGGCGGGGTCTATCAGCCTGTCCCACAACAACAGCCCTGAACGGTGCTCGATCTCTTCGGTCGCTACGTTATAGGCCTGCAATGGTTTGCTGGTACCGTTGTTGGGGAGAATGAATGACCAGAGTCGCAGCCGCCCCCGCAGACCTTCGACCAGAATGGATTTGAAAAAACTGTGCGGGATGGGGACCACCGAGTCGAGACGGGTATCCGGGTCATCACCAATCACCTTGATTTTTCTGCCGATATCAAACAGTGGCCCGCAGATGCAGTAGATCTCGACAACCTTTGGTGAGCGGCTCAATTCGCGGATCAACTCCTCCAGTTCCTTCCAGCGGCCACGATTGAGTTCGGGATGCTGCGGGCACATGTTGCTCAGCAAAAAGGTTTCGCTGTTCAGTATGCCTGAAGAGCGTCGATCGGCGCTGGCAACCAGGTGTCCGCGGTCGAATCCCGATCCCACATAATCTTCCAGCCCGGCGCGGAACAGTGCTGGCAGGCGCAGGTCGATGCGAAAGCTGTTCAGCCTGCTGTCCATTTCAACCCGCTGGTTCTCCGGATCGATCACCTCCATCGCCCATCTCGGCTGGCGGAACAGATAGGAATATCCCACGATGTATTCCCTGTTGAACAGGTGCTGATCGGCAGGTGGCACGCCGTAGCGGGTTTCCGGGCGAACGCTGGGTATGTTGATCATGGGGCTTCCCTGGTTGATTGCCGTATAGCGGAGAATAGCTTATCAAGCTTGATTTGTGCCATGAGATGCCGGTGGGAAATTAACGCCGGGAAAGGCAGAACTGACCGGGATCAAGGTTAACCCGACCCCTGTTATTGCATTCTCTGCAGCGAATTGCGGCGTGCTCTCCGGCTCTTCAATGTACTGCGAGAGTAGCCAGACAACCGGGGTTAGCCGAGCGTTGTTTGTCGTGGACACACCTGCTTGGCTGAACTCTCCAGACACCACTTGGGAGTGATCATGAAGAAACAATACCTGCTTGCAGTCTCGACACTGGGCGCGACATTACTGCTGCCCGCCAGTGCATTTGCCACCAACGGTTATCAGCTCATTGGCGTGGGTTCCTACCAGAAAAGCCTCGGCGGTGCAGTAACCGCCACCCCCGGCAGTGCGATGACCTCGGTCAGCAATCCCGCCGGCTCTGCACGACTCAAGCCGCGCGCGGACTTTTCCATGGAGGCCTTCATGCCCAAGAGAGCGGTGGACTTTACCGCGCTGGGTGGCGAAGCTAAGGACAGCGAAGTCGAGCTCTATGGCGTACCGGCCATAGGCTGGTCTGCGCCCACCTCCCAGGGCAGCGACCTCTACTTTGGCGGGGGCATGTATGGCACCTCGGGTATGGGCGTGGACTATGCACAGGTAGGCATGATGCCCGGCATGCAATGGGATGGATACAGCAATATCTCCTTCTGGCAGATGGCGCCTGTGCTGGCAAAAAACGTGAACGACAAACTCAGTGTGGGTGCAACCCTGAATATTGATTATCAGTCCGTGGCCTTCAGACAGCGCGCCATGCAGGGCGATACCGTCATCAACAATTTCGACCTGAGCCGCTCCAGCAGCAGTTTTGGTTTCGGTTTTGGTTTCGGGTTGCTGTATGACGTGAATGAGCAGGTGACGCTGGGTTTCAACTACAAGAGCAAACAGAATTTCTCCGACCTGAAATACCAACTGGCAAAAGGGGATATAACCAATCGGGGCGTTGCACTGCCGGCCGGAGAATACAAGCTGGATCTGGATTTTCCCCAACAGGCTGCCCTGGGTGTTGCCTTCAAACCCATGGAAAAACTGGTGATCTCTGCCGATATCAAGTGGATCGAATGGTCGAGCACCATGGAAAAGCTCAGCGTCAGGGGGCCGGGTGGAATCGCCATACCAATGGATCCAGGCTGGGAAGATCAGACCGTCTACGCGCTGGGTGTCTCCTACGCGCTGAATGAAAAGGTCAACCTGCGTGCGGGTTACAACTACGCCTCGGCGCCGTTCGATGAGCAAAAACTCAGCAACAACCTGGTTTTGCCCGCGTTGGTCGAGTCACACTTCACGCTCGGGGCCGATTATCAGATCAATGATCACTGGGGGGTTGGCTTCCACTACATGAGTGCCGACAAAAAGTCCGAGACCGCACCCTCGACTGACCCCAATGCACCAGGCGCAAAGACCTCTCTGGAAGAGTCCTCGTTTGGTGCCAATATCGGCTATCGTTTCTGATGAATGAATAAGCGAGTTACGGGGTAATTGCTCAATGGCGGTCGTCTTGTGGTGCTGATTCGGCATCACCTGCAATCAGCAGATAGTCTTGTTCGTATCCGCTGGTGGTATCGCGTATCGTCAGTTGTACCATGCCGTCGGCGGAGCATGTGTAGGTTTCCTCGATAACGCCGGAATCACTCGATTCCATTGACTTGATTACCACCGCATCGAGATCCGGTTTGCCCTGCAGGTGGTGATCAAACGGAAAGCGGATGTCGGCGACAGCTGTAATATCGTCGCTGGGCTCGCCGCGTTCATTGATGTGGCCGCACTCCACATAGCGAAAAAACCCGATATTGTGGGTTGGCCGATAGGAACGTTTGACGACCAGTGGTTTTTCCTGCAGAGATGGCAGTTGCATCCCCTTTGTAAGCAGACGATCCAGCACGATCTCCGTGCCTGCGGCTGCTTCGCGCCAGACACCGACGTCACGAGTGAACCGCTCGTTGAGTTTCAGCTCCCCGACCGAATCGGCTGCAATGGCAAGGCCAACGGCAGCTGCACCGTGTGGATAGGCGGAGCGGCGCACCAAGCGGCTGAATGTCTCTCTCAATCGTCGGTTCACCAGTGGAAAGTGGCTGCCTCCGCCCACGATATACAGGCTGGCAATATCTGCCAGTTCCAGGCCATGGGTTTCTGCTGCGGTTTCCAGGGCGTCGTTGACGAGGTCGATGGTGCGATCCACCAATGGCTCGCAGCGTTGGTAATATTCGGCTACCGGGATACTGACGTCGCCCGCACCGGGTATGGCGCGTTCCAGATCAATGGATATCTTGCGCGTATTGGGGTGCAATGACTCCTTCTTTTCGCGGCACTCCTGCAGCAGGCGGGCTTTTTCCGCAGCGGTAACCGGTTTGTCGAGCTGTGCTTTTTCCAGCGCCAGATCAAGCAGCTGCCGATCGAAATCATCTCCCCCGAGCTGCGTCACCCCGGCAGTGGCCACGGTGGTATACAGATGCGGGCCAATGCCAATAATCGAGACATCGAAGGTGCCACCACCGAGATCAAAAACAAGCAGGTAGTGTTTGCGGCTTTTTTCGCCCTTTACTCCAAAACGATGCGCATACTCCACGCCGGCTGCGGTGGGTTCATTGACCATGCCCAGCACCTTGAAGCCGGCGCGGCGAAAGCTCTCCGCGGTAATGAAGCGCTGGTTGTTATTGGCATTGGCCGGGACGGAAATCATGGCCTCCAGCACGTCATCTGCAGAGGCGTTCAGGTTGGAATGATGCAGCAGATCGGCTTTCAATGCGGTGAGATACCCGGTAAGCAGGTCGATAACGGCGATTTGCACCCCCTCGAACTCAAGCTGGAAATCGGGAGAGCAGCCGGCAAGCCTGCGCTTGAAG